>NZ_JBWKCE010000006.1:0-39844 GCF_056436685.1 Streptomyces sp. NPDC043680
CCTGTGGGAGAGTAGGACGCCGCCGAACAATCATTGCGGGAAGCCCCGCACCAGCCCTTCCGGGCTCGGTGCGGGGCTTTTCTGCGTTCACGGCCTGTTTCGGTGCAGGGAGGCGTGACCCGTGATTGGATTTCGATCATGAGTAAGCATGTGATACGGCCGGTGCTTCCCGATGAGTGGGAGCGGGTCAAGGAGCTGCGGCTCGCCGCCTTGAGCGATCCGGCGGCGCCGGTCGCCTTCCTGGAGACCGTGCAGGAGGCCGCGGGGCGCTCCGACGAGTACTGGCAGGAGCGGGCCGCGCGGGCCGCCGAGGGCAGATCCGCCCGACAGTTCATCGCAGAGGCCCCCGACGGGCAGTGGGACGGGTCGGTGACCGCCCTGGTGGAGGAAGGCGGGACGGACGACTTCTTCGGGATTCCCGTCGCCGAGACCCAGGTGCATCTGGTGGGGGTGTTCGTGCGGGCCGAGCAGCGTGGGACCGGGCTGACCGAGGCTCTATTCCGGGCCGCGGTGGACTGGGCCTGGTCGTTGGAGGAGCCGACGCCGGTGCGCGTACGGCTGTTCGTGCACGAGGAGAACGCACGGGCCGCGGCCTTCTACCGGCGGTTCGGGTTCGTGCCGAGCGGACACGTCGTGCCGGTGCCGGGGGATCCGGACGCGCGGGAGTGGGAGTACGTACTGCCGCGGTCGTGAGGCCCTGACGCCGGCCGGCCCTTCGCTTAGGGCAGCGCGGCCTCCGGCCAGCGGGTGCGGGCCTGCTCTCGGCTGCGGCACAGGGCCAGCAGGGGCAGCGTGTCGTCGAGGAGGAGCTCCGGCAACTGGGGGATCGGGGCGACGGCCGCGATGTCGTCCAGGACCAGCGTGAGTGGTGGGTCGAGCCGGCCGTGGGATGACCGTTCGGCCATGCGGCGGCCGTGCTCGACCACGCTGGAGACGAGTGCGGTCAGCAGGGGCATCGCACCCGGGTGGATGCGGGGGTCTTCCAAGGGCTCACCCACCACGTACAGGGTGCCCCCTTCGGCGACGAACGATGCCAGCGTCAGCGCGTCTGTTCGGTTCGGATTGCAAGCCTCACGGATGTGGATGGACGTGAGACAGGAGAGGGCTCTCGCCGTCAGCTGCTGGGCCTGTTCGCGGCGCTCGGGATGGGCGGTGAGGGCGCTTTCCAGTTCTCCGGCGGCGCCGGGCGCGGCCCGGGGGTGGGTGCGGAGGATGCGTACGGGGTCCTGGACCCCCGTGCCCTGGGCCCAGCGGTGCAGCTGCTTGAACGGGCGGTCCTCCAGGGCGGCGGCCTGCAGCCAGCTCCGCAGGAGCGTTTCCGCCGTGTCGGCGACACCGGCGTCCATCCGTGCCTGGGGCCGGACAGGGGCCAGCAGGGCCGCGGCGCGGGCTGCGGCGGTGTCCCGGTCGGTGCAGGCGTGGGCGGGGTTCCAGTGCATGCGGGCCGGGGTGTCGCACAGGTGCGAGGGGTCGTAGAGGAGGGTCGGGCCGAGTTTGGCGCGCGCGTCCTTCGTCTGCTCCCAGAGGGCGGGGGACGACGTGACGACGAGGGCTGCGGCGGGCGCGTCCGCGAGCAGGCGGGCTGCGGCGCGGTGGCGGTCGGCGGGGGCCGCGTACACCATGCGGTGGTGGTGGCGACCGGGCGAGGCCGGGTACGCCGTTGCCGCCGGAGCGGGGCCGAGGCCGTGGCGGTGGGCCTCGCCCGTGGGAGGCTGCGGCGCCGGGACGGTGGTGGCGGCCGGGGGGTGCATCGGCGGGGCGCTCTGCGGGGGGTGGGTTTCGTACGCCGGCTGGGTCTCCGATGCGGGCCGGCGCTCGTACGCCGGCTGGTCCCCGGGTACCCGCTGGATCTCGTGCGCCGGCTGGTCCCCGGGTACCCGCTGGATCTCGTGCGCCGGCTGGTCTTCGTGGACTCGTTGTTCCCCGGGCACCCGCTGGGCCTCGTACGCCCGCCCGGCCCCCGGTGCCCGCCGGCTCTCGTACGGAGGCCGGGGCCCGTGCGGTGGTTCGTGCGTCGGCTGCTTCGGGAGCGGGGGCGGGTTCTGGCTGCGGGCCTTCGTGCGGGCGATGACGCCCAAGGTGAAGATCACCAGGACCAGCAGGATCAGCAGCTGGCCGATGAACAGGCCCCAGAACAGGCCCCAGCCCGAAAGCGCGGTCGGCGGGGTGTCCGGCCAGGCACCCGGGATGTCGTGCGGTTGCGCTATCAGGGCGCGGATCGCGCCCGGGGTGCGGGTGAACGTGACCGTGGCCGGCCAGCCGCCCCGGGAGAAGAGCGCGGCGAGGCCCGTCGACGTCCAGACCAGCGCGGCCAGGCCGAGCAGGAAGGCCAGGAGGCCGACCAGGAGGCCGTCCGGGATGCCGCCCGCGCGGCGTTCCTCGTGCACGGGACTCAGGCCACCGTGGTCGCGGAGCCCGGGCCACCGCCCTGGTGGCGTTCGCTGAGCAGGGCGCGCTGTTCCGCCTCCAGTTCGGCGGCGAGGAGGTCGTCGGGGAGCTGGTGGGCGGCGGAGGATTCGGTCATGGCGCGGTCCGTGTAGACGAGGGGACGCTCGGCTTCGGTGATCAGGTGTTTGACCACCTGGACGTTGCCGTTGACGTCCCAGACGGCGATGCCGGGGGTCAGGGTCGGGATGATTTCCACGGCCCAGCGGGGCAGGCCGAGGACACGGCCCGTGGCCCGTGCCTCGTCGGCTTTCTGGGCGTAGATCGTACGGGTGGAGGCCATCTTCAGGATGGCCGCGGCCTCGCGGGCGGCCGCTCCGTCGACGACGTCCGAGAGGTGGTGGACGACGGCGACGAAGGACAGGCCGAGGCGTCGGCCGAACTTCAGCAGGCGCTGGAACAGCTGGGCGACGAAGGGGCTGTTGATGATGTGCCAGGCCTCTTCGACGAGGAAGATGCGCTTCTTGCGGTCGGGGCGGATCCAGGTGTGTTCCAGCCACACGCCGACGATCGCCATCAGGATCGGCATGGCGATCGAGTTGCGGTCGATGTGGGAGAGGTCGAACACGATCAGCGGGGCGTCGAGGTCGATGCCGACGGTGGTGGGGCCGTCGAACATGCCGCGCAGGTCGCCGTCGACGAGCCGGTCGAGGACGAGCGCGACGTCGAGGCCCCAGGCCCGGACGTCGTCTATGGCCACGTTCATGGCTTCGGCGGATTCCGCCTTGGGGTAGCGCAGTTGTTCGACGATGTCGGTGAGGACGGGCTGGCGGTCGCGGATCGTGGCGACGACGTACGCGTGGGCCACCTTGAGGGCGAAGCCGGAGCGCTCGTCGAGGCCGTGGCCCATGGCGACTTCGATGATGGTCCGGAGCAGCGCGAGCTGGCCGGTCGTGGTGATCGCCGGGTCGAGGGGGTTGAGGCGGATCCCGTCGTCGTTGGCGGCGATCGGGTCCAGGCGGATGGGGGTTATCCCCAGCTGCTGGGCGATGAGGTTCCACTCGCCGACGCCGTCCTCGCCCTGGGCGTCGAGGACGACGACCTGCCGGTCGCGGAAGCGGAGCTGGCGCAGGACGTAGGTCTTCTCCAGGGCGGACTTTCCGTTGCCGGATTCGCCGAGGACGAGCCAGTGGGGGGCTGGGAGCTGCTGTCCGTAGAGCTGGAAGGGGTCGTAGATGTAGCCCTTCCCGCTGTAGACCTCGCGGCCGATGATCACACCGGAGTCGCCGAGTCCGGGGGCGGCGGTGGGCAGGTAGACGGCCTGCGCCTGCCCGGTGGAGGTGCGGACGGGCAGGCGCGTGGTCTCGACCTTGCCGAAGAGGAAGCTGGTGAAGGCGTCCGTCAGCGCGGACAGCGGATCTCGCATGAGCGGCACTTCCCTCCAGCTAGCGTCGGATGCCGGTGGCGAACGGCAAGGTGTTGACGAAGGCGCGGTGGTGCTCGCGGTCGCACCATTCCAGCTTCAGGTAGGACTTGCCGGCCGAGGCGCGGATGGTCCGCTTGTCGCGGGCGAGGGCTTCCGGCGAACGCGAGGACACGGTGATGTACCCGACGAGGTTCACTCCTGCCGCACCGCTGGCGAGATCTTCACCTCTTTGGTCGAGCCGGCCGTGGGCGGCGATGTCGCGGGGGTCGACGGTGCGGTTCATCTTGGCGGCCCGGCTGGCGTCCGCCTCGTCGTTGGTCTTCTCCGTGAGCATGCGCTCGATGGCCACTTCGGTGGGCTCCAGATCCATGGTGACGGCGACCGTCCGGATCACGTCCGGGGTGTGGACGAGCAGCGGGGCGAGGAAGTTGACGCCGACGGGCGTCATCGGCCACTCCTTCACCCAGGCGGTGGCGTGGCACCAGGGGGCGCGGGTGGAGGACTCGCGGGTCTTGGCCTGCAGGTAGGTGGGTTCGACGGCGTCGAGCTCGGCCGGCCAGGCGTTGCGCTTGGTCATGGCCTGGATGTGGTCGATGGGGTGGTCCGGGTCGTACATGGAGTGCACGAGGGAGGAGAGGCGGCCCTGGCCGAGGGGCTGGCGGACGCGGATGTCGGCCTCGGCGAGGCGGGCGCAGATGTCGGTGAGTTCACGGGCCATGACGATGGCGAGGCCGGCGTCGCGGTCGATCCTGCGGCCCTTGTGGGGGGTGACGGCGCGGGCGATGGTGTGGGCTTCGGCAGCGAGTTCGCGCGTGTAGTGCATGCAGGCGACGAGGTACGCGCGGTGCTGCTCGGAGGAGGTGGA
This sequence comes from Streptomyces sp. NPDC043680, assembly GCF_056436685.1. Taxonomy (NCBI): domain Bacteria; kingdom Bacillati; phylum Actinomycetota; class Actinomycetes; order Kitasatosporales; family Streptomycetaceae; genus Streptomyces; species Streptomyces sp. NPDC043680. The sequence goes on from NZ_JBWKCE010000006.1 coordinate 4,677, forward strand.
CACCATCGACTGGAGCTGGTCGTACGAGTCGCGCAGCCAGACGGGGGCGCCCGGGTCGCCGCGCTGGGCGACGTCCTTGGCGTGGGCGTCGGGGTCGGCGGGGAGCGTACGGGCGAGCATCTGGAGGCGGGTGACGAAGCCGTCGCCGTTGGCCACGTGCTTGAGGAGGGTGCCGAAGCGGTCGACGAGGGCCTCCTGGTCCTCGCTGTCACGCAGGCCGACGCCGGGGCCCTCGATCTCGATGGCGGCGGTGACGGTGCGGCGGTCGGCGTGGAGGAGGACGGCGATCTCGTCGGGGCCGAAGGGGGCGGCGAGCCAGCTGATGCGGCCGATGCCGGGGGGCGGGCCGACCTCGACCTCGCGGCCGTCGGCGGCGCGGACGCCGGCTTCCATGGCGCCGGAGCGGTAGGTGGTGCCGCGGCGCAGGGTGCGCTTGTAGCTGCGGTTGATCTCGAACCACTTGTAGAAGGTGCGGCCCTTGTACGGGACGTACACGGCGGCGAGTGCGAGCACGGGGAAGCCGGCGAGGCTGACGATGCGCAGGGTGAGGTCGGGGACGAGCAGTCCGCTCATCATGCCGAAGAACGCGCCGACGATGATCAGGGCGATCTCGCCGCTTTCGCGGTTCTTGCCGACGATCGCGTTCGGCCGGGCCCGGCCGATGAGATACGTACGGCGGGGCGCGACCGGGTGGAGCTGGTGGGACTGGGTCGTCAACGCCCGTCACCTCCTGTGTTCCTCGTGCTCGAACTGCTGCGGGGCGGGGGTGCGGCGGAGGGGACAGATCCGCCGCCGGCCCCGCCGGAGGGGCGGCTGCTGTGCGCGGCCATGCCTCCGGAGAGGGGGTTGGCGGGGCGGGGGGCGCTGGAGCCGCCGCCGTCACCGCCTCCGCGGTGGGCGCCGCGGGAGCTGTGGGTCTTGATGCCCTGGGAGACGAGGGAGGCCGGGGAGCTGATGACGGCGGCGGCCTGGGCGCCGTCGGTGGCCTTGGTGCGGCCGGCGCGGGCGGTGGCGATCTCGTCGCCGAAGCCGGGGACGAAGCGGTAGATCATCGCGGAGGCGAAGATCGCCAGGAGGATGATGGCGAGGCCGGAGACGACGGCGGAGAAGGCGTTCGGGCCCTTTTCGCCGGCCAGGGCTCCGGCGAGGCCGAGGACGATCACGATGACCGGCTTGACGAGAATGACGGCGATCATGATGCCGGCCCAGCGGCGGACGTGGCCCCAGAGGTTGCGGTCGACGAGTCCGGCGTAGACGACGACGCCGAGGAGGGCGCCGACGTAGAGCAGGGCGGCCCGGATGAAGAGTTCCAGGAAGAGGATGCCTGCGGCGAGGACGGTGACGAGGGAGACGACGATCAGCATGATCGGTCCCCCGCCGATGCTGTCGCCCTTCTTGAGGGCTTCGGTGAAGGAGCCGAAGAAGACGTCGGTCTGGCCGCCTGCGCTGGAGGCGATGACCTCGGTGACCCCGTCGGTGGCCGAGACGACGGTGTAGAGGATCAGCGGCGTGAAGGCGGAGGCGAGGACGGTCAGCCACAGGAAGCCGACGGCCTCGGAGAGGGCGGTGGTGAGGGGGACGCCGCGGATGGCGCGCTTGGCGACGGCGAGCAGCCACAGCACGAGGGTGAGGATGGTGGAGGCGGCGAAGACGACGGCGTACTGCTTGAGGAAGGCGCCGTTGGTGAAGTCGACGTTGGCCGTGCCGTTGACGGCCTTGCTGAGTTCGCCGACGATCCAGGCGGCGGCGTCGGCGCAGCCCCTGGCCAGGGAGGCGAGGGGGTTGAGGGCGTCGGTGGGGTCGCTGGGGGCGAGGCCGGTCTTCGGCGGGTTGTTGGGGGCGGCGCCGGCGCCGCGTTCGCAGTACTCGCGGGCCGGGCCGGTGATCAGCGCGCAGGGGTTGCTGCCGGCGCTGGGGGACGGCGAGGGTGAGGGCGAGGTGGCGGGCGGGGTCGGGGCGGCCGCGGCGCGGGTGGCGAGGAGGACGACGGCGGTCTGGACGGCCGCCGCGGTGGCGCCGATACGGCGCAGGGCGCGGGCGTGGAAGGCGGGGGTGCGGCTACCGGGCATAGGTGAAGCCTCCGAATTCCGTGGCGGCGCGGCCGATCTCGTCGGAGGTGGACACCGGGTTGTCGCCGGTGACGGGGGTCGGGCCCTGCGTTTGGGCGGTCTCGACGACCTTCCAGTCGGATCCGTTCCACTTGAGGGTCACGGTGAGGGTGAACCAGCTGTTGGTCACCGGGCGGGTGGACTTCTCGCCGGTGAGGCCGAACAGGCCGATGCACCACACGTCGACGGTGGCGGTGTCGGCGGAGAAGTTCTTGACCTTGGCGCCTGCCGGGACGGTCCGGTTGACGAAGGTGGAGCCCTGGGGGGCGAGCCCGTCCTTGGTCAGGCCGATCTGCGTGAGCAGGGCGGCCGAGTAGTCGGCGTCGAAGCCGGCCTGGAGCTTGGTACGGGTGCTCTCGTCGGCGACGGCGTCCACGAGGGCGTGTCTGCGGGCGGGGTTGAACATGCCGTCGGAGCCGAGGGCGACGGCGTAGTTCGACGCGGCGGACTGGGCGCCCTGTTCGTCGTGGGCGAAGCCCTGGGGGACGCCGCCGTTCTTGGCGTCGACGGGGCGGGTGCCCGTCGGGGCCGTGGAGGTGGCCGCCGGGGGGTGGTCCGCGGAGGGGGTGGCGGGCGGGCTGTCCTGGCCCTGGTTCGCGAACGCGATCGCTGCGACCAGCAGGACCACCACGCCGACCACCGTGACGAGGCCGCGCGAGGCGCGGGGGGTGCGGCGGGGGGTGCCGTAGGGGTCGGTGGGGGCGTCGGGGAGGCGGGTGCGGGTCTGGCCCGTGCCGCCGATGTCCCCGTAGCCGCCGCCGTACTGGTCGTCGTTGCTCATTCCTGGTCCGCCCCCTCCGCGTCGTACGACGGTAGCGCTGGTTCCGCGTGGATGCGGTGTGGTGAGTCCTCGTCAGGTCCGCAAGCCGGGGGGTTCCTCCTTGCGCCGGGGGGCGCAGGGGGTGGTGTCCCGGCTAGACGGCCATGCCGTAGACGATGGTGAAGAGGGTGCCGAGGGAGCCGATGATGAAGACGCCCGTGAGGCCGGCCACGATCAGGCCCTTGCCCTGTTCCGCGCTGAACGTGTCGCGCAGGGCGGTCGCGCCGATGCGCTGCTTGGCGGCGCCCCAGATGGCGATGCCGAGGCAAAGGAGGATCGCCACGGCCATGACCACCTCGATCATGACCTTCGCTTCGTTGCCGAGACTGCCGAACGGGCCCCAGTTCGGGGCGATTCCGCCGATGATGGTGGTGATGTCGCCTTTTTCGGCTGCCAGGATCATGTAACTCACCGCCCCTGTATGGGTAGTTCCGGTAGCCCGTGCCCGACGGCAGGGGTCACGCTCTATCTTCGCTGATGAAACCGCCGCCGTATGTCGACTTGGCGGCTCTCTTTGCCCGATTTCCCGGGCTGTTGCCCGCTCGTGTGCTCTGACCTGGGCGTGGGCGGGCGGGTGTGCGAAAGAACGTACGGTCACTCTGTGTATCACGAGGGGTGACGCCGGGCAATGATTGTCGTCCCGGCGTGCTGGGGTCGTTCGAGAGGCTGACCCGGGAGCGGCCGTTCGGCACAACGGGCAGGCGTGTCGGTGGACCGATCCGCCGACATATGTCCGACTTTCCGTCAATCACTCGAACAGCGGGGTGGGTTGTGTGCGTGCGGGCGGCGGCCTCGATGTCGGTGGCGGGGTGTCAGGGTGGTGGTATGACGCCCATGCCTCCGTCCACGTCCACGTCTACTTCGTCTACTTCCCCGTTCACGTCTGGGCCCACGGCTGCGTCTGCGCCTGCACCGACGACTCTGACGGACATCGCCGCGGCCATCCGGGCCGGCTGGTCGGCGGACACCTGCTCGCCCGACGACGTCGAGCGGGAGCCCTGGAGCGCCGACAACCCGGCCTGGGGGCACTGCGACGTCACCGCACTGGTGGTGCAGGACCTGATGGGCGGTGAGCTGATGGTCGGGGAGGTATGGCTCGACGGGGAGCAGCACGGCTTCCACACCTGGAACGTGCTGCCCGGCGGGATGCAGCTCGACCTGACGCGGGAGCAGTTCCGCCGGGGTCAGCGGATAACCGGCGCGCGGCTGGTGGGGCCGAGGCCCGAGGGGCGGCTGCCGAGGCGGTGGGAGGAGTACCGGCTGCTGCGGGAGCGGGTGCTCGCGCGGCTGGGGCCGGTGGCCGGTGGCTGATCCTCCCCTGCCCCTGCCCCTGCCCTGTCCCGTCCTGTCCTGCCCTCTGCACCTGCCCCTGCTCTGGTTTCCCCGGTTACCCGTTCCCCGGCTACGACGACCAGTGGGCGGGACGGGTCAGGGAGGCGGGGATGCGGGTGGCGGCGTCGCCCTGGGCGGCGTTCAGCTGGGCCTGGGTGAGGAAGAGGGCGTCGCGCAGGTCCGCGCCGCGCAGGTTGGTGTCGCGGAAGTCCGCGCCGATGAGGTCCGCCTGGCGCAGGTCGGCGCCGCCGAGGTCCGCGGCGATCAGGTAGGCGCCGCGGAAATTGGCTCCGCGCAGGTCCGAGCCCGCGAGGCGGGCGCCCATCAGGTCGGCGCCGCGGTGGTTCTTCTTGCGGGCGGGGGCCTTGGCTCGGACCAGTTCGCTGGTGCGCAGCAGGAGCGTGTTGATGCGGCCGCGCAGGGCGCCGACGTCCAGGGTGGTGAGGGCCTGCGCGTCCGCCGCGGTCCACTCCGTGGTCTCCGCGAGGGCGCGGCGCAGCTCGGGGTGGACCGGGCGGGCCGCCGGGAGGGAGAGGGCCTCGGTGACGTAGAAGAGCAGCTCGTGCAGCTGCCGCATCACGGGGAAGACCTCGTACATCGGGCCGGCCGTGCCGGGGTGGCCGCGCCAGTCCCGGCCGCCGAAGGTGACCTGGGAGACCTGCTGGCCCGCGCCGAAGCAGTCGAAGACCGTGCAGCCCTGGAAGCCCTGGTCGCGTAGCTGTGTGTGGATGCCGCAGCGGAAGTCCTGCCGGAGGTTCTTGCAGGGGGTGCCGGCGGCTTTGTTCAGGGCGAAGTCGCTCGACTTGGCGAAGGGCAGGGCGACGCAGCAGAGCGCGAAGCAGTTCGCGCAGTCGGCGTGCAGGTCGGGCGTGGCGGGCGGAGTCGTGGACACTCGTCCATTGTCAACGCCGGGGACGGGGCAGCCGCATCCGGAGGGCGGACCAGCGGACGCCGTCGACCTCCTCCACGTCCGGCAGTACCCGCTCGGAGCGGAAGCCGAGCTTCTCGTAGAGCCGTACGGCCCGGGTGTTGCGGGTGTAGACGCCGAGGTCGAGCTCCGGCAGGTCCAGTTCGCCGAAGGCGCGGTCGATCGCGAGTGTGAGCAGTGTCTCTCCCAGCCCCCGGCCGCGAACCCCGGGGGCGATGAGGACGCGGCCCAGGCGGGTGCCGCGCACGGAGACGTGCCCGAGGGCCTGGCTGTTGCCGACGGGGTGGGCGGTCCAGATGTGCCGGTCGGGTTCGGCGGCGTACGCGCTGAGCTGGGCGTCGTCCAGCGGCCAGGTGAAGGCGGGGCCGGCCCAGGTGAGGAGCTCGGCCCGGGTCGCGATCCAGCTGCGCAGGAGCGGGCTGTCGGCAGGTGCGTCGAACGGCCGCAGGGAAAGGGCTTCCATGCCCCGAGTATCCGTGGTCGGCCACCGAGGATCCTGGTCGGCGGGGCTTGATCGCCGGCGTGGGGGAGGTGAGCATCCGTACATGACAGAAGTGATCGCAGTCGCAGTCATCACCCTCCTCGCCGTGATCAGTCCGGGCGCCGATTTCGCGATGGTCGTCCGCAACAGCTATCTGTACGGGCGGCCCACGGGGCTGCTGGCCGCCGCGGGCGTCGCGGCGGGTGTCCTGGTGCACGTCTCGTACACGATGTTGGGGGTCGGGTTGCTGATCGCCTCCTCCACCGCGCTGTTCACGGTGATCAAGCTGGCGGGCGCCGCGTACCTGGTGTGGATCGGGATACGGACGTTCCGGGCGCGGGCCGAGGTCACCGTGGACCTGGACTCCCGGCCGCAGCTGACACCGTTCGGCGCGCTGCGGACCGGGTTCCTGACCAATGTGCTCAATCCGAAGACCACGCTGTTCGTCGTCTCGACCTTCACGCAGGTGGTGGGCCCGGACACGGCGATGTGGCAGCAGGCCGGGTACGGGCTGTTCATGTCCGCGGCGCACCTCGGCTGGTTCGGGGCGGTGGCGCTGTTCTTCTCGAACGAGCGGCTGCGGGAGCGGATGCTCAGGGCGCAGAAGGCGCTGAACCGGGCGATCGGGTCGGTGCTGGTGGGGCTGGGGGTGGGGCTGGGCTTCGCCCGCTGAGGCGTGCCGCCGGGCCTGGGTGGCGCCCGGGCCTCGCCGCGGCGGCCCGTCGGGAAGCCCTGGCGGAGCGCGGTTACCTGTGGGTAACGTGCCCAGTATGGCGTTCTTCGAGCGGGTCGATGCCGGGCGGTTCCAGGCCACCGAGTACACGCGTGGGCCGTGGGATCCGGGTGCGCAGCACGCCGGGCCGCCGGCCGCGCTGCTCGGGCGGGCGATCGAGGAGCGGCCCGGCGCCCGCGCCGACATGCGGATCGCGAGGATCACGTACGAGATCCTGCGCCCGGTGCCGATCGGCCCGGTGGAGGTCACCACCTCGGTGCTCCGGGCCGGCCGCAGCACCGAGGTGGTCGAGGCCGCTCTCGCCCCGGCGGGGGCCGCGCCGGTGATGCTCGCGCGGGCGCTGCGGATCCGGGTGGCCGGGGAGGCGGTGCCGGGGGTGGCCCCGGGGCCGCAGCTGCCGCCGCCGGGGGAGGTGGAGGTCACGCCGTTCTTCCCGGTGCCGTGGGAGACGGGCTACCACTCGGCCATGGAGACCCGGTTCACCGAGGGCGCCTTCGTGGAGCTGGGGCCGGGCACCTGCTGGATGCGGATGAAGGTGCCGCTGATCGCCGGGGAGGAGACCCGGCCGCTGGACCGGGTGCTGGTCGCGGCGGACTCGGGCAACGGCATCAGCTCGGTGCTGGACTTCGCCCGGTACGTCTTCGTCAACAGCGACCTGACCGTCCATCTGCACCGGCACCCGGTGGGCGAGTGGGCGTGCGTGCAGGCCCGTACGAGCGTGGACGCGGCCGGCATCGGCCTCGCGGACGCCCGCCTGCACGACGAGAAGGGCCCGATCGGCCGCAGCGCCCAGAGCCTCTTCGTGGCGCCTCGCGGTTAGGGCCCGCGCGTGCCCGGCCCGTGGGGCTGGGGGCTTCGTTGCCAACGGCCCGCATCTGTACGAGGGTGACAGGGCGGAGGGGACGTGCGCCACCTCGGAGCATGGGGTCACAAATGGGGTGATTCCGACACGTGGCGATGAATACCTGTGAAAGTCCGCTCGGTGGGGGAGGGTTGGCGGGTGCGCAGATTCTGGGTGATCAGCGGGATCGGCTTCGGGGCATGTCTGTGCTTCGTCGCCCTGCTCGTGGTCGGCACGTACTCCGCCGCGGCGGGCATTGCGAACGGCGGGGGCCGCAATGTAGGCCTCGCCAAGGGGGCCGTGCCCGCGAAGTACATGAACCTGGTGCAGAAGTGGGGCATGCTCTGCCCGACCCTCTCCCCGGCCGTGCTGGCCGCGCAGCTGTACTCGGAGAGCGGCTGGAACCCGAACATCGTGAGCCCCGCGGACGCCCGCGGCATCGCCCAGTTCATCCCCGGCACCTGGTCCGTCCACGGGATCGACGGCGACGGGGACGGCGACCGCGACATCTGGGACCCGAACGACGCCATCCCGTCGGCGGCTTCGTACGACTGCGAGCTCGCCGGGTCGGTGCGCAACGTACCCGGGGACGCCGTCTCCAACATGCTCGCCGCCTACAACGCCGGGCCCGGGGCGGTGATCAAGTACCAGGGCGTGCCGCCGTACCGCGAGACACAGGGGTACGTGAAGGCCATCACCACCCTCTCCAAGAGCTTCGAGCGCCCCGTCGGGCGGGTCGCGCCCTCACAGCAGGCCGCCGGGGCCATCCACTTCGCGCAGAAGCAGCTCGGGACGCCGTACCTGTGGGGCGGCAACGGGACGCCGGACCAGGAGGGGCGGTTCGACTGCTCGGGGCTGACCAAGGCCGCGTACGAGAGCGTGGGGATCGAGCTGCCGCGGGTGGCCAACGACCAGTACAACGCGGGCTCGCATCCCTCGCGCGGTGAACTGCTCCCCGGGGACCTCGTGTTCTTCTCCGATGATCTGACGAACTCTCGGGAGATCCGGCACGTCGGCCTCTACGTGGGCGGCGGGTACATGATCAACGCCCCGTACACCGGCGCGGTGATCCGGTTCGACAAGATCGACACCCCGGACTACTTCGGTGCGACCCGTGTGACGAAGGACGGTGCGGAGGCCCTTCCGGACCGGGCCGCCGATGCCAAGTCGGGTGCGGCCACGCAGCGTTAACCCCAGGCCCTGAGCTGCGACGATGAGTCACTCTTGGATAACGTTGACGTGATCATTCGGTGGAGAGTGGAACCAGGCCTTCAGAACGGGCGTTCCATGGACACCGGGGAGTGATCAACGGGGGGTTCGGAGGGCGCACACCGTCGTGCGCCCGCAGGAGAACCACGCAAGGCAAGGGGCCGCATCACCATGGCTGGACTCACAACGGGTGGGCCGAACCTGGATGTAAGCCTGCTGTACGACATCAACGGACTGGCCCGGCACGCCCCCGCCGGAGCCGACCGGGCCGTGGACCTCCTCGGTTCGACCGGCATCCCGCTCGCCCTGGTCCTGCTGGTCCTCTGGTGCTGGCGCGGCGCCCGCCGACAGGACGAGGCCGCGGCCGTCGAGTCGTTCGCCGCGCTGGTGTGGGCCCCGCTCGCCGCCGCGCTGGCCCTGCTCGTGAACGTCCCGCTGCGCGCGTTCGTCGGGCGGCCCCGGCCGTTCCTCGCGCACAGCGGCCTGGAGGTGCTCGAACCGGGCCACGGGCAGAACGACTTCTCCTTCGTCAGCGGCCACACCACCGTGGCGATGGCCCTGGGGGTGGGCCTGTTCCTCGCCCACCGCAGGCTCGGGCTCGTCGGGATCGGCCTGGCCGTCGCCGAGGGCGTCTGCCGCGTCTACCCGGGCGTGCACTACCCGACCGACGTGATCGGCGGCTTCGCGCTCGGCACGGCCGTCGTGCTGGTGCTCGCCCCGCTCGCCATGGCCCTGTTGACCCCGGTGGTCCGGGCGGTGGCCCGCTCCCCGCGGGTGGGCAGGCTCGTGCGCGCCGGGGGCCGTACGCTGCCGCGCCCGGTCGACCTTCCGCAGGCGCAGACGCCGCCGCCCGGCTGCCTGACGGAGGACAAGGACCTCGCGGCCTGAGCGGGGCACGGCTTCACGTGTGACCGTGGGCGCCCCATACGGCCATCAGGACGGCCGCCAGCAGGCACAGCGCCGCCACCGCGAAGCACAGCCGTACCGCCGCGGGGGGACGCGGCCGCGGGGTCACTGGTCCCTGCTCTCGGAGCGGCGGGCGCGGGGGGCGTCCCGGCGGTAGCGCGAGCGCAGCCACAGGCCCGTGACCACGGCCGCGACGATCGTCACCCCGACGGCCAGGGCCGCGTCGGCCGGGCCGTCCACCGAGCCGGTGGGCCGGGCCCAGGCCGCGGCGGCCGGGCTGAACGCGATCAGCAGGGCCCAGAGGAGGGCCGCGACGCGGGGTGCGGTTCCTGGCATGCCTCCAGGGCATCCGCTCCCGGACACCGCGGCCAGCCGGGTCGTCCGAACGGGTGAGAGGGCGGCTCAGCCCGAGGCGTGCCCGGTGGCGTCCTTGCGGGCCAGGTCGCGGGAGCGGCGGGCCGGCCCGGTCCAGCCGCAGGTGCAGACCGCCAGGCAGAAGGAGCCGCGTTCGGTGGTGCTGGTGGTGTGTCCGGTGGGCGAGGGGCGCTCCGCCGGACGGGGGAGCGGCACGGATTCAAGCGGAAGGACGGGCGACGCCTTGGAGTGCGGTTCCACGCCACCACGGTACCGGGCCCGGCGCGGCTCGTGGAGGCCGAGGCCCGTGACGGGAAACCGCGGACCTCGTTAACCGGAGCGGGTGGGGGCCTCGGGCAAACAGCGGTCATGCGTTGGGGGTTGGCAGGCGATGGTGGTGCACCAGCACAGGCGGCGGCGCGGGCGTCCGGGTGAGGCGGTGCTCGCCTTCGGCGTGGCCGCGGTCGTTGCCGTGATGAGCGGCTGCGGCGGGGCCGCGTCCGGCGACGACCGGCCGCCCGCCGACCCGGCCGAGACGGTCCGCGCGGCCGCCGACCTGCTGACGAAGACCGGCAGCGCCCAGGCCCGTACGGCCATGGAGATGGCCTCCGGGGGCACCAGGGTCACCATCCGCGGCGAGGGCGGGGTCGACTTCAAGAACCGGATGGGCCAGCTCCTGGTGATGCTGCCGGCCGACGCCGCGGGCAAGGACGAGCACCGCCCGATCACCGAACTGCTCGTCCCCGGCGCCCTCTACATGAAGAACCGGGGTGCGGGCGTACCCGACGACAAGTGGGTACGGGTCGACACGACCACCCTCGCCGACGGGAACCTCGTCACGGGCGGGGCCACCGACCCGGTGGCGGCGGCCGAGCTGCTGCGCGGCGCGCAGGAGGTGACGTACGTCGGCGAGACCGAAGTGGGGGGCGCGAAGGTGCGCCACTACCGGGGGACCACCGACATCGCACGGGCCGCGCGGAGCGCTTCGCCGCAGGTGAAGGGGGCGTTGGAGGCGGCGGCGAAAGGGTTCGGCAAGGACACCGTCCCCTTCGACGTGTACCTCGACGAGGAGGGCCGGATGCGCAAGGTCCGGCACCGTTTCACCTATGTCAACAATGGCGTGATCGATGTCTCCTCCACCACGCTGCTGTACGGCTTCGGGACCCCGGTGACCGTCGTATTGCCCGCAAGCGGGGACATTTACGCCGGGAAGATCGCCGAATAGCCGGCCGGGCCGGTGCGCGGCGGCGCGATCGGGTCATGGCCGGGTATCCGGAAATGGTCCATCCGTGTCATGCGCACAGCACCGCGCCCTCCCTACGCTGAAGCCGAGCGCCGACGACCGACGACCATCGACGAACGATGACGGCAGATTGGGGTGACACGCGTGACTCCCGCAGGCGGTACGACGGTGCAGGACCACGTGGCGCTCGCCGAGATCGAGCTGTGCGGCGAGCTGATCATCGCGGCATCGGCGGCGGACGAGGACCGGCTCAGCCAGGACCGCATCGACGAGGTCCTGATGGGCCTGGCCCGCTGAGTGCAGGGCCCCTGGGTGCCTGCCACCAGCCGTCTGCCCGGGCCGTCTGCCCGGGCCGTCCGACCCCGCCGCTCAGGTGCGCAGCAGCCGGGCGATCGCCTTCGTCGCCTCCTCCACCTTGGCGTCGATCTCGGCGCCCCCCTTGACGGCCGCGTCGGCGACGCAGTGCCGCAGGTGCTCCTCAAGCAGCTGGAGGGCGAAGGACTGGAGCGCCTTCGTGCTCGCCGAGACCTGGGTGAGTATGTCGATGCAGTACACGTCCTCGTCGACCAGTCGCTGCAGGCCGCGGATCTGGCCCTCGATCCGGCGCAGCCGCTTGAGGTGCTCGTCCTTCTGGTGGTGGTATCCGTGCACCGGGACCGTTCCCGTGCCGGTTTCGGCTCCGGAGCCTCCCCCGGCTACCGCGGGTGCTCCCCCCGCCTCGATGGCCGTCATGAGTCCTCCCGTGGTCCGGAACGAGGGGCGCATACCCCGCATGGGTATAAGATACCGGGCCGTGCCCGGGTGGGCAGGGGCCCCTGTGCCTCACTCTGCCTGATGGAGGACACTGGGGAACCGCCCGGAACCGCCGGTTAGCCGTGGCCGGGGGATGCGCCTAGCATCAGCCTGACCGAATCCAATGCACCCCGAGGACCTCACGTGCGATTTCGTCTGACCCCCAGGGAGACGAGCTTCTACGACATGTTCGCCGCATCCGCGGACAACATCGTCACGGGCTCGAAGCTCCTGATGGAACTGCTCGGAGCGGAATCCTCCGCCCGGGCCGAGATCGCGGAGCGGATGCGGGCAGCGGAGCACGCGGGGGACGACGCCACCCATGCGATCTTCCACCAGCTGAACTCCTCCTTCATCACGCCGTTCGACCGCGAGGACATCTACAACCTGGCCTCGTCGCTCGACGACATCATGGACTTCATGGAGGAGGCCGTCGACCTGGTGGTCCTCTACCAGGTGGAGGAGCTCCCCAAGGGCGTCGAGCAGCAGATCGAGGTGCTGGCGCGGGCGGCCGAGCTGACCGCCGAGGCCATGCCCCACCTGCGCACGATGGACAACCTGACCGAGTACTGGATCGAGGTCAACCGCCTCGAAAACCAGGCCGACCAGATCCACCGCAAGCTCCTCGCGCAGCTCTTCAACGGCAAGTACGACGCCATTGAGGTGCTCAAGCTCAAGCAGATCGTCGACGTGCTCGAAGAGGCGGCCGACGCGTTCGAGCACGTCGCGAACACGGTGGAGACCATCGCGGTCAAGGAGTCCTGAACCTCGTGGACACCTTCGCTCTGATCGTGACCATCGGTGTCGCGCTCGGTTTCACGTACACCAACGGTTTCCACGACTCGGCGAACGCGATCGCGACCTCGGTCTCGACCCGCGCGCTCACCCCGCGCGCCGCCCTCGCGATGGCCGCGGTGATGAACCTCGCCGGCGCCTTCCTGGGCAGCGGGGTCGCCAAGACCGTCAGCAAGGGCCTGATCGAGACGCCGCACGGCGACCGGGGGATGTGGATCCTCTTCGCCGCGCTGGTCGGTGCGATCGTCTGGAACCTGATCACCTGGTACTTCGGCCTGCCGTCCTCCTCCTCGCACGCCCTCTTCGGCGGCATGGTGGGTGCGGCGCTCGCGGGCGGGATCGGCGTCATCTGGCACGGGGTGCTGGAGAAGGTCGTCATCCCGATGTTCCTGTCGCCCCTGGTCGGCCTGGTCGTGGGCTACCTGGTGATGGTCGCGATCATGTGGATCTTCCGCAGGTCGAACCCGCACAAGGCCAAGCGCGGCTTCCGTATCGCCCAGACCGTCTCGGCGGCCGGCATGGCCCTCGGCCACGGTCTGCAGGACGCGCAGAAGACGATGGGCATCGTGGTGATGGCCCTGGTCATCGCCGATGTCGAGAAGGCCGGCGACCCGATCCCGGTGTGGGTCAAGATCGCCTGCGCCGTGATGCTGTCGCTGGGCACGTACGCGGGCGGATGGCGCATCATGCGCACCCTCGGCCGCAAGATCATCGAGCTGGACCCGCCGCAGGGCTTCGCCGCCGAGACGACCGGCGCGTCGATCATGTACACCGCGTCCTACCTGTACCAGGCGCCGATCTCCACCACCCACGTGATCACCTCGGCGATCATGGGTGTGGGCGCGACCAAGCGGGTCAACGCGGTCCGCTGGGGCGTGGCGAAGAACATCATCCTCGGCTGGTTCATCACCATGCCGGCCGCCGCCCTGGTCGCCGCGGTGAGCTTCTGGCTCGTGGACCTGGCCGTCGGCTAGCCGGCTCCCTGCTGGGGGTCCGGGGGTCATCCCCCGGGGGATGGAGTATCACCATGCCGGCCGCCGCCGTGGTCGCCGCGGTGAGCTTCTGGCTCGTCGACCTGGCCGTCGGCTAGCCGTACGCAGACGGAAGCGGGCCGGCTCCCCCCACCCAGGGGGAGCCGGCCCTTTCGCCTTGCGGTGGCACCGCCATGCAGCACCGCAGGACGCTCAGGACATCCCGGGCTCAGCCGAAGCGGCCCGAGATGTAGTCCTCGGTCGCCTGGACGGACGGGTTGGAGAAGATCCGGTCCGTGTCGTCGATCTCGACGAGCTTGCCGGGCCGGCCCACCGCCGCGAGGTTGAAGAAGGCGGTGCGGTCCGAGACGCGGGCCGCCTGCTGCATGTTGTGCGTCACGATGACGATCGTGAAGCGTTCCTTCAGCTCGCCGATCAGGTCCTCGATGGCGAGGGTGGAGATCGGGTCCAGCGCCGAGCAGGGCTCGTCCATCAGCAGGACCTGCGGCTCGACCGCGATGGCTCGGGCGATGCACAGGCGCTGCTGCTGGCCGCCGGAGAGGCCGGAGCCGGGCTTGTTCAGGCGGTCCTTGACCTCGTTCCAGAGGTTGGCGCCCTGCAGGGACCGCTCCACGGTGTCCGTGAGCTCGGACTTCTTGAAGCTGCCGTTCAGCCGCAGGCCCGCCGCCACGTTGTCGAAGATCGACATGGTGGGAAAGGGGTTCGGGCGCTGGAAGACCATGCCGACCGTCCGGCGGACCGCGACCGGGTCGACGCCGGGGCCGTACAGGTTCTCGTCGTCCAGGAGCACCTTGCCCTCGACGCGGCCGCCGGGGGTGACCTCGTGCATGCGGTTCAGGGTCCGCAGGAAGGTGGACTTGCCGCAGCCGGACGGACCGATGAAGGCGGTCACCGAGCGGGGCTCCACGGTCATCGAGATGTCGTCGATGGCCTTGTGGCTGCCGTAGAAGGCGGACAGACCGCTGACGTCGATTCGCTTGGCCATGAGGGTCACTTCGCTTTCATTGGTCGCGTCAGCGACCGGTCTTCGGGGCCTTCCAGCGGGCGATTCCGCGGGCCACCAGATTGAGGATCATGACGAAGGCGATCAGGACGAGCGCTGCTGCCCAGGCCCGGTCGTAGGAGGCGTCACTGCCGACCTTGTACTGCTCCCAGATGTACAGCGGGAGCGAGGACTGGGCACCTTCGAAGGGGTTGCCGTTGATCAGCTGCGTACCGAAGACGAGCAGCATGATCGGCGCGGTCTCACCGGCGATACGGGCGACGGCCAGCGTCACACCGGTGGCGATGCCGCCGATGGCGGTGGGGAGCACGACCTTGAGGATCACGCGCCACTTCGGCACGCCGAGGGCCAGGGCGGCCTCGCGCAGCTCGTTCGGGACGAGCTTGAGCATCTCCTCGGTGGAGCGGACCACGACGGGCATCATCAGGATCGACAGGGCCATCGAGCCGGCGAAGCCGGAGGGGCCGAAGCCGAGCATCAGGTTCCAGGTCGTCAGGACGAACAGGCCCGCGACGATGGAGGGGATGCCGGTCATGACGTCGACGAAGAAGGTCACGGCCTTGGCGAGGCCGCCCCGGCCGTACTCGACCAGGTAGACGGCGGTCAGCAGGCCGATGGGCGCGGCGATCGCGGTGGCCAGGGCGACCTGCTCGATGGTGCCGAGCAGCGCGTGGTAGACGCCCCCGCCCTCCTCGAAGCTGGTGATGCCGTTCATCGAGTGGCTGAGGAAGTCCCCGTCGAGGGCCTTCAGGCCGCGCCCGACGGTGGTCCAGATCAGCGAGAGCAGCGGGATGACCGCGAGGAGGAAGCAGACCCAGACGACGGAGGTCGCGACCCGGTCCTTGGCCTGGCGGCGGTTCTCGACGACCGCGCTGGCGGTGTACGTGATGCCGACGAAGAGCAGGGCGGCGATCAGGCCCCACTGGATCCGGCTGTGGAGGTCGAAGACGGTGCCGATGCCGCAGCCGAGGGCGATCGAGAGGGCCCCGATCCCGGCGGGTGCCCAGCGGGGGAGGCCGCCTCGGGTCAGGCCGGCCGGAGCGGCGGACTTGCCGGCCCGGACGGGCCGCTGGTCCTGAAGTGCGTGGCTCATCAGGCGTTCGCCCCCGAGTACTCCTTGCGGCGCGCGATGATCACGCGAGCGGCGCCGTTGACCAGCAGGGTGAGGAGGAAGAGGACGAGACCGGAGGCGATCAGCGCGTCCCGGCCGAATTCGTTGGCCTCGTCGAACTTCGCGGCGATGTTCTGCGCGAACGTCCCGCCGCCCGGGTTCAGGATGTGGCCGGAGATCAGGAAGCTCGGGGAGAGGACGGTGGCGACGGCCATGGTCTCGCCGAGCGCGCGGCCGAGGCCGAGCATGGAGGCGGAGATGACGCCGGAGCGGCCGAAGGGCAGCACCGACATGCGGATGACCTCCCAGCGGGTCGCGCCGAGGGCCAGGGCGGCCTCCTCGTTCATGCGCGGGACCTGGAGGAAGACCTCGCGGCTGACGCTGGTCACGATCGGCAGGATCATGATCGCCAGCAGGATGCCGACGGTGAAGAGCGAGCGGGCGACGCCGACCTGGGTCTTGTCGAAGACGTAGGTCCAGCCCAGGTACTCGTCGAGCCAGAGGTTGAGGCCGCCGAGGTACGGGACGAGGAAGAGGGCGCCCCAGATGCCGTAGATGATCGACGGGACGGCGGCCAGCAGGTCGACCACGTACGCGAGGGGGGTGGCCAGCCTGCGCGGCGCGTAGTGCGAGATGAAGAGGGCGATGCCGACGGCGACCGGAACCGCGATGGCCATCGCGATGATCGAGCTGACGACGGTCCCGAAGAGCAGGACGGCTATGCCGAAGACGGGGGGGTTGGCCGACGCGTTCCAGTCGAAGGTGGTGAGGAAGTTGCCCTCGTTCTTCGACAGTGCGATCGAGGCGCGGTAGCTGAGGAAGACGGCGATCGACGCCATGATCACCAGGAGCAGGATGCCGGAGCCCTTGGAGAGCCCCGCGAAGATCTTGTCACCGGCGCGGCCGGTGGACCCTGCGCTCGTGGAGACCGGCGGAGCCGTGTCTGTCGGGGTGGGTGTGGTGGAAGCCATGGTCTTTCCGGTCTGGACGGGGGCAGGGCCCCCTGGCGGCGGTGCACCGGATCGCCCCCCGGGTGGGGGGAGGGGCCTCGGGGGCCGGCCGGCCGCGGGAGTCGGCCGGCTCCGCAAGGCTCAGTGGGTCAGGACAGCGACGCGATGACTTCGCGGACCTTGGTGTTGATCTCGGCCGGGATCGGCGCGTAGCCGTTCTCGGAGAGGACCTTCTGGCCCGCGTCCGAGGCGGTGTAGTTCAGGAAGGACTTCACGGTCGGCAGGGTCTCCGCCTTGTTGCCCTTGTCACAGACGACCTCGTACGTGACCAGGACGATCGGGTACGCGCCCTCGGCCTTGGTCGTGTAATCGAGCTTAAGCGCGAGGTCCGAGCCGGTCCCGGCGATCTTGGCCGCGGCGATGGCCTTGGAGGCGCTGTCGGCGGAGGCCTTGACGGGGGCGGCGGCACCGGTGTTGATGTCGACCGTCTTGATGCTCTGCGAGGCGGCGTAGGAGAGCTCGAAGTAGCCGATCGCCCCGTCCACGGCCTTGACCTGGGAGGCGACGCCGGCGGAGCCGGAGGCGGCCTGGCCGCCGGGGGCCGGCCACTTCTTCGCGGCGTCGTAGGTCCAGGCGTCGGGGGCGGCGGCCTTGAGGTACTTGCCGAGGTTCTCGGTGGTGCCGGAGTCCTCGGAGCGGTGGAAGGCCTGGATGGCGGTGGAGGGAAGGGTGACGCCCGGGTTCAGCTTCTTGATCGCCTCGTCGTCCCACTTCTTGATCTTGTCGTTGAAGATCGCGGCGAGGGTCGGGGCGTCCAGCGTCAGCTTGTCCACGCCGGAGACGTTGAAGCCGATGGCGATCGGGCCGCCGACCATGGGCAGGTTGATGCCCTGGCCACCGGTGCAGACCTTCTTCGACTCCTCGACCTGCTCGGGCTTCAGCGCGGAGTCCGAGCCGGCGAAGCCGACGGTGCCCTGGTTGAAGGCGACGATGCCCTCACCGGAGGAGGAGGACTTGTAGTTCACCTCGACGCCGGAGCAGGCGGCCATGTAGGCCTTGACCCACAGGTCGACCGCGTTCTTCTGGGCGGAGGAACCGGAGGCCAGCAGCTTGCCCTTGGCGTCGGCGCACTTGATGTCGCCCGCGGCGGCGGCCGGCTTGCCGCTGGCGGAGCCGTTGTCCTTGGTGTTGTCGTCCGAGCCGCACGCCGTGAGGACCAGGGCGCCGGACACGACGAGCGCCCCGAGGGCGGAGGCACGAAGCATGTTCTTGCGCTGAAGCTTCACTTTCGGGTGTTCCTTCCAGAAGCCGCCGGCCGCTTTCTGTATCGGGGCGGCGTGCGAAGAGGACTACGTCGGGTGGAGTGGGAAGCCGGCCGTCTGCCGGCCGACTCGCACCGTGCACTGCCGAAATTAGGCAGACCAGGTGAAGCGGTCGACCGTGGTTGGTGAACGGGCGGTGAACCGTGGCGGACGGCCTGGTGCGGGGTCGTTATCCGGCTGTTACGCGGTGGGCTGCCGCCCAGCTCGGAGGGGGTGCGGGCCCGGGAAACCGCGCCGCTGCCCGGGCCCGCGCCCCGGCAGCGGCGTCGTCCGCCCCCGGCGCCGGGGGCGGATTCCGGCCAGTTCCGGCCGTCCCGCGTCAGCTCGGCGATGGCGCGCCGACCCCCACACCGGTACGGAAGAACGCCCTGCGGGCCGCCTCCACCTCGTGGCGCTGGTCGGCGTGGAGGATGCCCAGGGCGTAGGCCGTCGCCGGGGCGATGCGCGGGGTGCGGGCCGCCGTCGCCGAGGCGGCCGCCGCCTCCGCCGCGTCGCGGTGGCGGTCCAGGGCCTCGCCCGCCGCGGCCAGGCGGTCCACCTCCTCGCCCAGGGCCTCCCGGGCGTAGCGGTGGACCCGCAGCAGGCGGCGCACCTCGTGCCAGGAGCCGTCGTGGTCGGCGTTGTACGGCTGTGCCCGCTCGCTCGGCGGCAGCGCCGAGACGGCCGCCGCCAGTCGGTGCCGCGCCACCTCCGCCAGGGGCACCAGGACCTCCTCCACCGGCCCCCGGGCCGCGACCGGGTCCAGCGGCACCTCCGAGGCGAGGACCGCGACCGCGTCCGCCACCGCGTGGAACCGGGAGGAGCCGAGGGCCTGGAGCGTCGCCGAGTGCGCCCGGGTCCGGGCCAGGGTCAGCTGGCGCTCCAGCAGCGCGCCCGCCCGCGCCGAGCCCACCGTGAGGGCGCCGGCGCCGGCCCGCGGCGAGGGGACCTCCGGCGTGCCCGAGAGCCGGTGCAGCGCGTCCATCAGCCGGGTCAGCCGGGCGGCGTACGCGTGCTCGTCGGCCAGGGTCGAGGACAGCCACACCAGTTCGGTGCGCAGTCCGTCGGCCCAGGAGGACTCGGTCACCACCCGGAAGGTGGCCAGTGATCCGCTGATCCGGCGCGCAGCCCCCCGCAGGCTGCGCGCCGCCTCGGCGCCGTCGACGGCGTCGGACCCGCTCGCCGCGCTCTCGGTGTGCCCGCGGAGCGCGCGCAGGAAGGCGGTGGCCTGGGCCCGCAGGTACGTGCCGAGCACGTCACCTGCGGTACCGGTCCCCGCCATCAGGTCATGGTTTGGCTGAGCCACGCCGGCGCCTCCGGGCGTCTATGAGCATCTCCTGAACGTGCCGCAGCGGCTGGCCTTCGGGGTCGGTGCTGTGCCGGGTCCATTCGCCGTCCGGGCCCAGGTGCCAGGAGGAGGTGGCGTCGGACATGCCGGTTTCCAGCATCCGGTCGAGTGCCGCCCGGTGGGCCGGGTCGGTGACCCTGACCAGCGCCTCGATGCGGCGGTCGAGGTTGCGGTGCATCATGTCGGCGCTGCCGATCCACACCTCGGGCTCGCCGCCGTTGCCGAAGGCGAAGACCCGGGAGTGTTCCAGGAAGCGGCCGAGGACCGAGCGGACCCGGATGTTCTCCGAGAGCCCGGCGACACCGGGGCGCACGGCGCAGATGCCGCGGACCCAGATGTCGACGGGGACTCCCGCGCGGGAGGCTCGGTAGAGGGCGTCGATGAGGGCCTCGTCGACGATCGAGTTCATCTTGAGGCGGACGTAGGCGGGCCGGCCGGCCAGGTGGTGGGCGGCCTCCTTGTCGATCCGCGCGATGAGCCCGTCGCGCAGGGAGCGCGGGGCGACGAGCAGCCGGCGGTAGGTCTCGCGGCGCGAGTAGCCCGACAGCCGGTTGAACAGGTCGGAGAGGTCCGCGCCGACCTGTGGGTCGGCGGTGAGCAGGCCGAGGTCCTCGTAGAGGCGGGCGGTCTTGGGGTGGTAGTTGCCGGTGCCGACGTGGCTGTAGCGGCGCAGGGTGTCGCCCTCCTGGCGGACGACCAGGGAGAGTTTGCAGTGGGTCTTGAGGCCGACCAGGCCGTAGACGACGTGGCAGCCGGACTCCTCCAGCTTGCGCGCCCACTTGATGTTGGCCTGCTCGTCGAAGCGGGCCTTGATCTCGACCAGGACGAGGACCTGCTTGCCCGATTCGGCGGCGTCGATCAGGGCGTCGACGATCGGCGAGTCGCCGGAGGTGCGGTACAGCGTCTGCTTGATCGCGAGGACGTCCGGGTCGGCGGCGGCCTGTTCCAGGAAGGCCTGCACCGAGGTGGAGAAGGAGTCGTACGGGTGGTGCAGCAGGACGTCCCGCTCGCGCAGCGCGGCGAAGATGTCGGGCGCGGAAGCGGACTCGACCTCGGCCAGGTCCCGGTGGGTGCCGGCGACGAACTTCGGGTACTTCAGCTCGGGCCGGTCCAGGGAGGCGATCCCGAAGAGGGCGGTCAGGTCCAGCGGGCCGGGCAGCGGGTAGACCTCGGCGGGCGAGATCTTCAACTCCTGCACCAGCAGGTCCAGCACGCCGGGGTCGATGGACTCCTCGACCTCCAGGCGCACCGGCGGGCCGAAGCGCCGCCGCATGAGCTCCTTCTCCAGGGCCTGGAGCAGGTTCTCGGCGTCGTCCTCCTCGACCTCCAGGTCCTCGTTGCGGGTCACGCGGAACATGTGGTGCGCGAGCACCTCCATGCCGGGGAACAGCTCCTCCAGGTGCGCGGCGATCACGTCCTCCAGCGGGACGTAGCGCTGCGGGGAGGCCTCCAGGAACCGGGACAGCAGCGGCGGCACCTTGACGCGGGCGAAGTGGCGGTGCCCGCTGACCGGGTTGCGCACGACGACCGCCAGGTTCAGCGAGAGGCCCGAGATGTACGGGAAGGGGTGCGCGGGGTCCACGGCCAGCGGGGTCAACACCGGGAAGATCTGGTTCCGGAACAGCGTGAAGAGGCGGGCCTGCTCCTTCTCGGTGAGGTCGGGCCAGCGGATGAGGTGGACGCCCTCCTCGGCGAGCTGCGGGGAGATGTCCTGCTGGAAGCAGGCGGCGTGGCGGGCCATGAGCTCGCGCGAGCGGGTCCAGATGAGGTCGAGGACCTCGCGGGGCTGCAGCCCCGAGGCCGAACGGGTGGCGACGCCGGTCGCGATGCGGCGCTTGAGGCCGGCGACGCGGACCATGAAGAACTCGTCGAGGTTGCTCGCGAAGATCGCCAGGAAGTTGGCGCGCTCCAGCAGCGGGGTCGTCGGGTCCTCGGCCAGCTCCAGGACGCGTTCGTTGAAGGCCAGCCAGCTGCGCTCGCGGTCCAGGAACCGCCCGGCGGGCAGTTCGCCGCCGTCCTTGTCCTCGTAGGCGTCCAGGTCGGCGTCGAGGTCGGGGGCGAGATCCGGTTCGAGGCCGACGCGGGGGCGGTGCGCGGCTATGGAGCCGATCCGCGCGGCCGCCGGTGCCGAGGCCGATGCCGGTGCTGTTGCGGGGTCGGCGGAGGAGGGGCGAGACGGGTGCTGGGCGGGGACCTCGGTGGGGCCTGCGCTGGGCTGGTGGCTCATGACTCCATTCTTCCGCGCACGCGGCAGGACAGGCGCGTCGGACGTGGTCGCCGTCAGTCGGAGTCGGGGCTGCATGCGGGGAGGGTCGCAAGCGCGTCTTAAGGCCCGGTGAATGGCGCATGGCTTCCAGGGTCCGCATGACACACGAGTACGTCGCCCCCCGCCCCGGCGGCCCCATGCGCGCAGCCCCCCGCCCCGGCGGCCCCGCGCGCAGCCCCCCCCAGCCCGGCGGCCCGGTGGCCCGGCGGCGACCCAGCCTGGTGGTCCGGCCCCGACCTACCAGCCCGGCGGGCCGGCCCGGCGGGCCGGCCAGGCGGCCCCGCGGCGACCCGGCCCGGTGATCTGGCCCGGCCTACCGGCCCGGTTGTCCGGCCAGGTGGCCCGGTCAGGCGGGTCGGTCCGTCGTCGTGCGGGCTGCCGCCGGGTCCCGCCGGCCTGCGCGCGGGGTCCGGGCCGGCGGGAGTCCCGCGGGGTGGGGAGGCGTCAGCTTTCGGTGCGGTACATGAGGTCGACCTCGTGGGTGCTGAAGCCCATGCCCTCGTAGACGGAGAGGGCCGCCGTGTTGTCGGCGTCCACGTACAGCATCGCCGTCGGCAGGCCCGCCGCGGCCAGGTGGCGCAGGCCGATCGTGGTGAGGGCCTTGCCGAGACCGCCGCCCTGCGCGCCGGGGCGGACGCCGAGCACGTACACCTCGCCGAGCTGGTCCGCGGCGTGGATCTTCGTCCAGTGGAAGCCGATGATCTCCCCCTCCTGCCCCTCCCGTTCGGCGAGGAAGAACCCCTTGGGGTCGAACCACGGCTGCGCCATGCGGTCGTCGAGGTCCCGCTGCGTCAGCGTGCCCTGTTCGGGGTGGTGGGCGAAGGCGGCCGCGTTCGCGGCGAGCCAGGCCGCGTCGTCCTGGCCGGGTACGAAGGTGCGCACGCTCACGCCGGGCGGCAGCACCGGCTCGGGCAGCGGCGGCGCGTCCGGGCCGTCGAGCGGGCGCCGCAGCTGGCGGAGCTCGCGGAACAGGGTCAGGCCGAGCACCTGCGCGAGGTGGCGGGCAGCCGATTTGCCCCCGTGTGCCCACACCCGGATCCGCTTGCCGGAGGCGGCGAGCAGGGCCGAGCCGAGGGCCCGCCCGTGTCCGCGTCCGCGCAGGGCGGGGTGGACGACCAGCTCGGCGGCGGGGGCCTCCACCGGGTCGGTGTCCTCCAGTTGGCCGTAGGCGGCGAGCCGCCCCTTCTCGGTGACCAGGAAGTGCCGGATGCCCTCGCGGCGGCCGCCGCGCAGCTGGAGCCGGCCCTGTTCGGACACGGCGGTGGTGCCGTCCGACCGGGCCGCCTCCTCGATCAGCGCGAGCACGGCGTCGGCCTGTTCCTCCGTCAGCTCGTCGAGCGTCTCCATCTGCCGTCCCGGCTCCAGGGCCGCTGCTGCGTCGTCAGTCATACGTCGAGCCTACGGCCGCGGGCGGCGCGGGTGGTGGTGTGCGGGCGGGGTCCCGCCATCGATCCGTCTTCCGCGTGTAACCAGCTCGATACCCGGTACCCCCTGTCGTGCTACGCGCGTTGACCATAGGCTTCCCCGGACCTCCCGTGTATTACCGCTGTCACATAAGGGGACTAAATGTCAGCGAAGCCACAACGGAACCGCCGCACGCGCCGGTTGGCCTTCACCGCCCTGGCCGTCACGGCCGGGGCCGGAGCGATGGTCGCCGCCGCGCTGCCGGCCGGGGCCGCGAGTGGTGGCGGTGCCGGCAAGGACCGCACCGTCGACGTGCAGATGCTGTCGTTCAACGACTTCCACGGCACGCTGGAGCCGCCGCAGGGCTCCTCCGGCACCGTGAGCGAGCGTCAGGCGGACGGCACCACCAAGGCCATACCGGCCGGCGGTGTCGAGTACCTGGCGACCGGCCTGCGCGAAGCCCGCAAGGGCCATGAGTACTCCGTCACCGCCGCCGCCGGTGACATGATCGGCGGCAGCCCGATGCTGTCGGGCCTCTTCCACGACGAGCCGACCGTCGAGGCGCTGAACAAGCTCAAGCTGGACGTCACGAGCGTCGGCAACCACGAGTTCGACGAGGGCAAGACCGAGCTGCGCCGCATGGCGTACGGCGGCTGCCACCCGGTCGACGGCTGCTTCGAGTACGGCAAGGAGTTCACCGGCTCCGAGTTCAAGTACCTCGCGGCGAACGTGACCGACGAGAAGACCAAGCGTCCGCTGATGTCGCCCACCTTCATCTGGAAGAAGGGGGACGTGAAGATCGGCTTCATCGGCGTCACCCTGGAGGGCACCCCGGACGTCGTGACCGCCGACGGGGTCAAGGGCCTCAAGTTCGGCGACGAGGTCGAGACGATCAACAAGTACGCCGAGGAGCTGAACAAGCAGGGCGTGAAGTCGATCGTCGCGCTCATCCACGAGGGCGGACTGCCCGCGAGCGGCGCGTACAACTACGACTGCAACGTGCCGGGTGCCGGCGCCGGCATCTCGGGCGCCATCGTGGACATCGCGAAGAACGTCGACTCGAAGGTCGACGCGCTGGTCACGGGCCACACGCACCAGGCGTACGCGTGCAACATCCCCGACCCGGCGGGCAACCCGCGCATGGTCACCTCGGCCGCCTCCTACGGCCGCCTGTTCACGGACACCACGCTGACGTACGACCGGCAGACCAAGGACATCGTCCGCACGCCGCTCGTCTCGCCGAAGCCGGTCAACAAGGTCGTCACCCGGGACCTGCCCCAGGCCCCGGACATGACCGAGCTGATCGACCGCTGGAAGACCCTGGCGGCGCCGGTCGCGAACCGGCCGATGGGCTACATCTCGGCGGACATCGCGGGCCGCGGCTCGGAGGCCCCGGAGAAGCCGCTCGGCGACCTGATCGCCGACGCCCAGCTGGAGGCCACGGCCCCGGCCGACAAGGGCGGCGCGCAGCTGGCCATCATGAACCCGGGCGGCATCCGTGCCGACCTGGCCTACAAGGCCGCGGGTGACGAGGGCGACGGCGTCGTGACGTACGGCGAGTCGTACACCGTGCAGCCGTTCAACAACCTCATGAACATCGTGGACCTGACCGGCGCGCAGCTGATCACCGCGCTCCAGCAGCAGGTCAGCGGACCGGTCAACGGTGCGGCCCCGAAGATCCTCCAGGTCTCCAAGGGCTTCACCTACACCCTGGACATGACGAAGACGGGCGCGGACCGCATCGTCGTGGACTCGGTGAAGCTGAACGGCGCGGCGATCGACCCCGCCAAGACCTACCGGGTCGCGATGAACGAGTTCCTCGCGGGCGGCGGTGACGGCTTCACCGTCCTGAAGGACCACAAGAACAAGCTGGTCGGCGTGCCCGACCTGGAGGCCTTCAACGCCTACCTGGCGAAGTCCTCGGCGGCGAGCCCGATCGCCCCGCCGGCGGCGGACCGCATCACGGTCGTCAAGTAACGGTCGTCGAGCACCACGGAACACCTGCGTAGCGCACGCCCGGAGGGGCGGCGGGCCGGCCGGCCCGCCGCCCCTCCGGCGTTGTGCCCCGTACCCCCGTGACGGGGCGGGCTAGAGGGCGGCCAGGAAGGCGCCGACGGCCTTGTGGAACTCCTCGGGGTGGGTGAACGGCAGGAAGTGGTCCCCGTCCAGGGGCGCGTAGGCGGTCCCGGGCCGCCGGGCCACCATCGCGTCGGCCTGTGCCTGCGGGAGCGCAGCGCTGCGGGTGCCGTGGACCAGCAGTGCCGGGCAGGTGCTCCCGAGCCAGGCGTCCCAGTGGTCGCCGCGGCAGGATTCGACGGAGTCCAGCATGTCCTGCGGGTGGAACGGCAGCCGCCAGCCCTGCCCGTCCGGCAGCGGGCGCAGCGCCGGCTCGACGAACCGGGCGCCCACCGGCCCGGCGGCGTCGAGGAGTTCCTCTCGGGTCGGCGCCGTGTAGCGCATGGTGTGCAGGAAGGCCATCCACTCGTGGCCGGCGGGGCTGATCTCCACGGCGGAGTCCACGTCGATGAGCGCGCCGACCCGGTCGGGGTGGGCGGCGGCCAGGTGGACGGCGTTGAGCCCGCCGAGCGAGTAGCCGAGGACGGCAACGGGGGCGTCGAGGCCGAGGTGGTCGAGCAGCGCGACGGCGTCGGCGACGTATCCGGCGCGGGTGTAGTCGGCGGCCCGGTCCGAGCTGCCGTGGCCCCGCTGGTCGGGGGCGATGACGCGCCACTCCCCGCCGAGGGCCTCGGCGAGGCCGGCGAAGGCCATGCCCTCGGACAGGCCCCCGTGCAGCGCGAGCAGCGGGCGGCCGGGGCCGCCGAAGTCCAGGTACGACAGCGTGCGGTCGTCGATGGTCAGCGTGTGGCGCATGGTCGGCTCTCCCCTGTGTGTCCTGCGGTGACGGGTACGAGCCTGTCAGGATTTAGGCAAGTGCGCAATACGGGCGTCTTGGGCGTGCGTGCAAATCGCGGCGCGCGGCTACGATCCGGGCATGGGAAATCGCGAGGACCTGCTGGCCGGAGCGCGCCGCTGCCTGGAGGAGAAGGGGTACCTGCGCACCACGGTGCGCGACATCGCCTCGGCGGCGCAGGTGAGCATGGCCGCGATCGGCTACCACTTCGGCTCGCGCGAGGCCCTGCTCAACCAGGCGCTCTTCGCCGCGATGGACGAGTGGTCGGCGGCGGCGGGCCGGCTGGCCGGACAGGGCGACACCCACGCCGAGCGGTACGCCGACATGTGGAACCGCAAGATCCAGGACTTCCGCGACATGCGCTGGCTCTGGACCGCCTCCATCGAGGCCTTCGTCCACGCCCAGTCCTCGCCCGAGCTGCTCGCGGTCCTCGCCGAGGGCCAGCGCCGCTCCCGCCGCATGATCGCCGCGGGGCTGCGCGGCGTACCGGAGGAGTCGGTCACCGAGGAGGACGTACGGTCCCTCGGGTCGGTGCACCTCGCGCTGCTGTCCGGGGTGATGGTCCAGGCGCTGACCGACGCCGAGCAGGCGCCGAACGGTCAGGAGCTCGCCCAAGGCCTGCGCGCCATGGCCGAGTTGCTCGAAAGGTGAGCGCTACCGACGGGTAGTAAACGCGGCTCCGCCACGCCATAATCCGGCCACCAACCGAGTCGGCAAAGGGGCGGGCATGGGCGTGGGCACAGGCGTGGGCGGGGACGCGGCCGCGGACGCGCGGACGGACGCGGACAGAGGCGCGGGCACCGGCCCCGCCCCGGGCACGGGCATCCGCCTGGACCGGCGGAGATTCCTCGGCGGGGCGCTGGCGGCCGGCGCCGCCCTGGCCCTCGGCACCGGCGCGGGCACGGCCTCCGCCCGGACCCTGGGCACGCAGGACTGGATGGCCGGGCTCGGCGACTCCACCGCCCTCCAGCGGATGACCATCCCCGGCACCCACGACTCGGGCGCCACCAAGGGTGGGCTCTACGTCGCCTGCCAGAACACCTCGATCGCGCAGCAGCTCGACTCCGGGATCCGGTTCCTGGACGTCCGCTGCCGGGTCACCGGCGGGTCCTTCGCGATCCACCACGCGGCCTTCTTCCAGGACCTGATGTTCGGCGACGTCCTCGTCGCCTGCTGGAACTTCCTCGCCGCGCACGCCTCCGAGACCGTCCTGATGCGGGTCAAGCAGGAGTACTCCAGTGACAGCGACGCGACGTTCCGCGCCGTCTTCGACGACTACCTCGACCACCGCGGCTGGCGCCCGCTCTTCCGGATCGCCGACACCCTGCCCACCCTCGGCGAGGCCCGCGGCAAGGTCGTGCTGCTCGCCGACAACGGCGGCCTGCCCGGCCTGCGGTACGGCGACGGCGGCGTCTTCGACATCCAGGACGACTACAACGCCGAGCCCTTCGCCAAACGCGGCAGGATCGAGAACCAGTTCCGCCGGGCCGTCCAGCAGCCCGGCAAGCTCTTCGTCAACTACACCAGCACCGCGGCGTACATGCCGCCGCGCTGGAACTCCGACCGCCTCAACCCGCAGGTGCACGCCTTCGTCGACGGCTCCGAACTGGCGGGCCGCACCGGGCTCGGGATCGTCCCGATGGACTTCCCCAACACCCGCTCCGGCCTGGTCGCCTCACTGATCCGGCACAACTGACCCGTCCCACGGCGCCGTCGTCGGCGCCGTCGGAGGCGGTGTCGGAGGCGGCGTCGGAGCGCCCGGGAGGCGGAGCACCGCCTCCGTACCCGGGCCGCCGTCCGCCGGCGCCCGCAACTCGGCGGTCCCGCCCGCCCGCGCCACCGTACGGGCCACGATCGACAGGCCGAGCCCGCTGCCGGGCAGGGCGCGGGCCGACGGGGACCGCCAGAACCGCTCGAATACGTGCGGGAGGTCGTCGGCCGGGATGCCGGGCCCGTGGTCCCGTACGGTCAGCTCGCCCGCCCGCAGCGACACGGTCACCGCCCCGCCCGGCGGGCTGAACTTCACCGCGTTGTCCAGGACGTTGACCACCGCCCGCTCCAGGGCCGCCGCCTCGCCCCGCACGTACCAGGGCTCCAGTTCGGCGCCGAAGCCCAGCTCCGGACCGCGCAACCGGGCCCGGGACAGCGCGCTGCGGGCGATCTCGTGCAGGGCCACCACCTCCAGCTTGGCGGGCGGGGCGGCATCCGGGCGGGACAGCTCCTGGAGGTCGCCGATCAGGGCGGCCAGCTCCGTCATCTGCGCCGTGACCGAGGCCAGCAGCTCCCTGCGGTCCTCGGGCGGGATGGCCCGGCCGGTCTCCTCGCTGCGCGCGAGCAGCTCGATGTTGGTGCGCAGCGAGGTGAGCGGGGTGCGCAGTTCGTGCCCGGCGTCCGCGATCAGCTGGGCCTGGCGCTCCCGGGAGGAGGCCAGCGCCGCCGTCATCGAGTTGAAGGACCGCGACAGGCGGGCGATCTCGTCGTCGCCCTCGTCGGGGATCCGTACGGTGAGGTCCTCGGTACGGGCGATGTGCTCGACGGCACCGGTGAGTTCGTCGACCGGCCGGAGGCCCGTACGGGCCACCCACAGGCCGGCCGCGCCGGCGCCGACGACGCCGACACCGGAGACGAACAGCAGCACCCAGGCCAGGGTGGACAGCGGTTTGTCGATGTCGGCCAGGGGTTTGGCGACGGAGATCCCGAACACGGGCGCGCCCGGCTGGGTCTGCGCCGCGAAGGTGTAGACGCGCATCGCCGTGCCGTCGGCGGTCGTCGCGTCGTGCAGGCTGGTCGGCCGCTGCCCGGCGGCGACCTGCCGGTCGGCGGCGCTCACGGGGAGGTTGGTAAGCCCGCTCACCCAGCAGTGGCCGCCGTCGGCGAGGACGATCTGCACGGTCGGGTTCAGCTTCCCGGCGATCTCCTGGGCGGGCCGGCTCGGGGCGGCCACACAGGGCTCGCTGAGGGTCCGTACGACCTGGGCGGACGGGTTCGTGGCCATCAGCGACCGGTCGAGCTGCTCGCGCAGCTGCGTGCGCACCATCACCCAGGACACGGCGGCGACGGCCGCGACGGCGACCGCCACCGCCACCGCGACCAGCAGGGCCAGCCGGGAGCGCAGCGGCAGCGCGCGGAATCTGGCGACCGGGTTCATTCGGGTCCGCTCTCGCCCGCCCGCAGGACGTAGCCCACTCCGCGCACGGTGTGGACGAGCCGCGGCTCGCCGCCCGCCTCCGTCTTGCGGCGCAGGTACATGACGTACACGTCCAGCGAGTTGGAGCTCGGCTCGAAGTCGAAGCCCCATACGGTCTTGAGGATCTGCTCGCGCGTGAGCACCTGCCGCGGGTGCGCCAGGAACATCTCCAGCAGCGTGAACTCGGTCCGGGTCAGCTCCACCGGGCGGCCGGCCCGGGTGACCTCGCGCGTGGCCAGCTCCATCCGCAGGTCGCCGAAGGCGAGGACGTCCTCGGACGGGGTGTTCCCGGCGGCGGGGGCGGCGTACGCGCTGCGGCGCAGCAGGGCGCGGACCCGGGCGAACAGCTCGTCGAGCTCGAACGGCTTGACGAGGTAGTCGTCGGCGCCCGCGTCGAGGCCGGTGACCCGGTCGCCGACGGTGTCGCGGGCGGTGAGCATGAGGATCGGCGTGGTGCTGCCGGAGGCGCGCAGCCTGCGGGCCGCGGTGAGGCCGTCCATGCGGGGCATCTGGATGTCCAGGACGATCAGGTCGGGGGCGTACGAGGCCGCCTTGTCGAGGGCGTCGAGCCCGTCCACGGCGGTCTGCGCGGCGTACCCCTCGAAGGCGAGACTGCGGCGCAGGGCCTCCCGGACGGCCGGCTCGTCGTCGACGACGAGGATGCGCTGCGGGTCGCCCTCGGTGCCCCCGGCAGTCGTTGCGGCCATGGTCGGTCCCCCTGGGTGGTGGTCGGTGATCGGCGGCGCCTCCAGGCTAGGGGGTCGGGACGGGGTCAGTACGAGGTCCCGAAGCCGTCGGCGGCGGAGCTGCCGCTGCCGGAGCCCGTGCCGCCCGTGCCGCCCTGGCGGAGGGAGGGGAGGTCGGCCTTGATCGTGTTGACCGGGATGGCGAAGCCCAGGCCGACGCTGCCGGCGCCGGAGCTGTCGGATGAGGGGGAGTAGATCGCCGAGGGCATGCCGACGATCTCGCCGTTCATGTCGACGAGGGCGCCGCCGGAGTTGCCCGGGTTGAGGGAGGCGTCGGTCTGGATGGCCTTGTACGAGGTGGTGTTCGAGCCGGTGCCGCCGTTGAACTGCTGCCCGTCGTAGGAGAAGGGCCAGCCGCCGCCCTGGCGGCGCTGCGGGGCCTGCTGCTCGGACTTCGGGACGTTCACGTCGCGGTTCAGCGCCGAGACGATGCCGCTGGTGACCGTGCCGGTGAGGCGGTCGGGGGAGCCGATGGCGACGACCTCGTCGCCGACGCGGAGGCCGTCGGAGTTGCCGAGCGTGGCGGGCTTGAGGCCGGAGGCGCCCTGGAGCTTGATCAGGGCCAGGTCCTTGTCGGGGTCGGTGCCGAGGATCTTGGCGGCGTACGTCTTCCCGTCGCTCATCGTCACCTGGATATCGGCGGCGCCACTGACGACGTGGTTGTTGGTGACGATCTCGCCGTCGGCGGTGACGACGATCCCGGAGCCGGTGCCCTGTCCGGAGGAGGTCCGGGTGTCGATCCGGACCACGGACGGGCTGACCTGCTCGGCCACGCCGGAGACGGTGCCGGCGCTGGACTGCGAGACGTTGGTGCCGGTGACGGCGCGGCCTGCGCCGGTGCGGTCGCCGAGCACCTCCTGCACGGCCACGGCGGTGCCGCCGCCGACCACCGCGGCGGCGATCGCGACGGCGGCGAGCAGGGCCACGGGCCGCTTGGCCCGCGCATGACCCCGCGGGGCCGGCGCGGGGGCCGGCTCGCCCCAGGCGGGCTGGTGGGCCTCGCCCCAGGCGGGCTGCTGCGCCTCGCCCCAGCCGGGCCGGTGGGCTTCGGGCCGGCCGGGAGCGGCCGGCGGGTACCCGGGCGGCGGGGGATAGGCCCCGGCGGACGGGCGGTTCTCCTGCGGGTCATCGCCTGCGCGGCGGAAACTCTCGCTCTCGGTCATGTCCCCGACTGTGTCCCGGGATCATGAAAGCTTCCTGAATCCCGGCTGAGAAGCCCGACAGAACCGCGTATGCCGGATATGAGGATCCGGGCCAGGGTCGCCGGCAGCTGCCGCGCGAGGCCCTCCGGGGCCCAGCCCCGCGAGCGGGGCGAGGAGGTCAGTGGCAGCCGCAGGAGCGGCGGATGACCAGCGCCGAGGGGAACTGCTTCAGGCGTTCGCGGCGCGAGCCCGCCACCCGCAGGCCGTCGTCCAGCACCAGGTCCACCGCCGCCCGGGCCATCGCCGGCCGGTCCGAGGCGATCGTCGTCAGCGGCGGATCCGTCAGGGCCGCCTCCTTGACGTCGTCGAAGCCGGCCACCGCCAGCTCGCCGGGCACGTCGATCCGCAGCTCCCGCGCCGCCCGCAGCACACCGATCGCCTGGTCGTCCGTGGCGCAGAAGATCGCCGTCGGGCGGTCGGGCCGGGCCAGCACCTCCAGGGCGACCCGGTAGGCGTCGTACCGGTTGTACGGGGCCTCGATCAGCCGGCCCTCGACCGAGCGCCCCGACTCCAGCATCGCCCGCCGCCAGCCCTCGACGTGGTCCGCGACCGGGTCGCCGACCGACGGGGTGTTCTCGATGCCGCCGATGCACGCCACGTACTCGTGCCCGTGCTCCAGCAGGTGCCGGGTGGCGAGCTGCGCGCCGCCGATGTCGTCCGTGACCACCGCGACGTCGTCGATCGCCTCCGGCCGCTCGTGCAGCAGCACGACCCGGGCGTCCCACGCCTCGATCTCCGACGCGGCGCGCTCGCTCATGCCCTGGCTGACCAGGATCAGGCCCGAGACCCGCATCCCGAGGAACGCGCGCAGGTAGTGCACCTCGCGCTCGTCGCGGTAGTCGGAGTTCCCGACCAGCACCATCTTCCCGCGCTCGGCGGCGGCCTGCTCGACCGCGTGCGCCATCTCCGCGAAGAACGGCTGGCGGGCGTCCGGGACGATCATGCCTATGAGGTCGGTGCGCCGGGAGGCCATGGCTTGGGCGACCCGGTCCGGGCGGTAGCCCAGCTCCTTGATCGCGGCGAGGACACGCTCGCGCGTGGCCGGGGCGACCGGCCGGGGTCCGTTGTTGATGACGTAGCTCACGACGGCGGTAGAAGTACCCGCAAGTCGCGCCACGTCATCCCGCGTCACCTTGGCCACGCAGCGGAGTCTACGCGGGGTGCACTACCTCTGGGCAGGGCCTCCTGCGGAGTGGATGCTCACAGCCGGATCCTGCCGGCTCCTCCTAACGGGTGGCGCCCGCCGCACCCTCGGCCGCCGCCCGGGCCGCGACCTTCTCGGCCGCCTGCGCCGCCGCCTCCGCCGCCGCGCGCTCCACCTTCTCCGGCGTCACGAAGCGGTAGCCGACGTTGCGGACCGTCCCGATCAGCGACTCGTGCTCCGGACCGAGCTTGGCGCGCAGCCGCCGTACGTGGACGTCCACCGTCCGGGTGCCGCCGAAGTAGTCGTAGCCCCATACCTCCTGGAGCAGCTGCGCCCGGGTGAAGACCCGGCCCGGGTGCTGCGCGAGGTATTTGAGCAGCTCGAACTCCTTGAAGGTGAGGTCGAGGACCCGGCCCTTCAGCTTCGCCGAGTACGTCGCCTCGTCGACCGACAGGTCGCCGTTGCGGATCTCCATCGGGGAGTCGTCGGTGCCCAGCTGCTGGCGGCCGGTGGCCAGCCGCAGCCGCGCCTCGACCTCGGCGGGGCCGGCGGTGTCGAGGAGGACGTCGTCGATGCCCCAGTCGGCGGTGACGGCCGCCAGGCCGCCCTCGGTGACGACCAGGATCAGCGGGCAGCCGGGCCCGGTGGAGCGCAGCAGCTGGCACAGCGAGCGCACCTGCGGCAGGTCGCGGCGGCCGTCCACGAGGATGACGTCGGCGCCCGGGGTGTCCACGAGGGCCGGGCCCTCGGCCGGGGCGACCCGGACGTTGTGCAGCAGCAGGCCGAGGGCGGGCAGCACCTCGGTGGAGGGCTGCAGGGCATTGGTCAGCAGCAGGAGAGAGCTCATGCCCGACCACCTGCCCGGGTCGAGAGGTCGTGCACGGTTCGCCGGTCCATCACGTCGGTTCCTCCTCGGTCCCGTCGAGGACGTTCGCGGTACTGCTTCGTACGTGGTGCTGTGTGCTGTGGTGCGGTGCGGCGGCCTGCGGTCCCCGCGCCCTGAGGTCCGTGGTCACCACTGTTCCACTGTTCTGCGTCCGTTCAACGTGCTGAAAGCACAAAAGGACCCGGGGGCAACATTGCCCGGATCCTCTCGCCAGCAGAATAGCCCACCGGCGCCCACCGGGCCGAGGGCTCCGTCCGCCCTCTTCTGTGGTTCCCGCCACGCGCGCCGGGTGCATCGTCCGTGCTCGTGACCGGTTTCCCCCGGATCGGCGGCCTGCGGCGGCCCTCCGGCGGACCGCCCGGCGCACACGGGGCGCGCCGGGGCACGAGGGCGGGGCGGCGCGAGGGGTCATCATGGACGGCGACGGTAGAGAGCCGACGATAGGAGCTGCAGTGGCAACCGGAACCATCCGCTACTGGGCGGCGGCCAAGGCCGCGGCCGGTACGGCGGAGGAGCCGTACGCGGCGCGCACACTCGCCGAGGCGCTCGACGCCGTGCGGGAGCGCCACCCGGGGGAACTGACCCGGGTCCTGCTGCGCTGCTCCTTCCTCGTGAACGACGAGCCTGTGGGCAAGCGCCCGCACGATGCCGTTCCGCTGACCGAGGGGGGCACCGTCGAGGTGCTCCCGCCGTTCGCGGGCGGGTGAGCGGAAGCCGATGAGCACCCCCGAAGAACAGCAGCACCAGCAGCAGCACCAGCAGCACCCGCACCAGCACCAGCACCAGGACCCGTACGGCACCCAGACCTGGCAGTCCGACACCTGGGACACCGGCTACCAGCCGGTGCACCCGCCGTTGGGCGACGTGCCCGGCCGGCCGGCGGCACCCGAGGGGTGGTTCCGGGACGAGGCCCCGGCCGCGCCCGCGCAGCCTGCGCCGGGCCCCGGGGGCGCCCCGTGGGCCGAGGGCCCCGCCGCCGAGGCGACCGCCTACCTGCCGCCGTACCGCGATCCCGGTCCGGCGCAGCCGCAGCCCTACGCGCAGCAGCCCCAGCCGTACGCCCAGCCGCAGCAGCCGCAGCCGTACGCCCAGCCCGCCGCCCCGGACGGCTGGTTCCGCGAGGGCGCCGCCCCGGGCGGCTGGTTCCGTGACGAGCCGCCGGTGCAGGCCGGGGCCGCGCAGCCACCGGCCCCGGACTGGGCCGAGGCCACCGCCTACCTCCCGCCGCAGGCGCAGCCCCCGCAGGCCGCCGCCCCGCGGGCGCAGGCCGCCCATGCCGCGGCCCCGCAGGCCCAGGCGGAGGCGGCCGTCGAGGCGACCGCCTATCTGCCCCCGGTCACGGACGTCCCCGAGGCCGCGGGCCCGTCGGCCCCGGGTGCGCCGGCCCCGGGTGCGCCGGGTCCTGCGGCACCGGGCGAGGAGCCCGCGTACTCCCCGCCCACACTCGGCGGCAACACCCTGCGCGCCGTCGACCCGGCCCAGGCCCGCGCCGAGGGCCGCTCGCCGATCATCGACCCCGGACCGCAGTCGGCCCTGCTGACCGCCGCCCTCGGGCTGCTGCTGGCCGGCGCCGCCGCCGTCGGGGACCTCGCGCTGCTGGTGCCGCTGGTGGCCCTCCAGGGGCTGACCGCGGCCGGCTGGTTCCGCCTCAACGGCATGTGGCCCGCCCGCCAGGGCATCGCCCTCGCCTTCGCCGGAGCCGTCGTGGCCGACGGCGCGGTACTGGCGGTGGAGGAGGTGCACGGCCCCGGTGCGATCATCGGCACCCTCGGCGCCTGGGTGCTGCTCACGCTGGTCCTCCAGCTGCGCAGCCAGGCCGACCCCGACGAGCGGATGTACGGCCTGATGGCCTCCGTGGCCTCCGCCGCCCTCGCCATCGTCTGCGCCGGCTACCTGGCCGCCGACTCCGCCGCCGTCACCGTCGGGGCGGCCGCCGTCGCGGTCGCCGTCTTCGCCCGGGCGCTGCCGCTGCCGACCGCGCCGTCCGTGGGCGTCTCGCTCGCCGCGGCCGCCGGGGCCGGGATCGCGGTGGGCGGCCTGACCTCCGTCGGGGTCGGCGGGGCGCTGATCGGCCTGGTCGCCGGGGTGTGCGCGCTGATCGGGCTGCGCGTGGCGGCGTACGACTATCCGTCCAAGTTCGTCCACATGACGGCCGGGGTCGCGTTGCCGCTGGCG
>NZ_JBWKCE010000006.1:39943-407380 GCF_056436685.1 Streptomyces sp. NPDC043680
GGCCGCCGCTCCGGCGGTCTACCTGATCGGGCGGGTGGTGGGCTGACGCCCACGGCGGCCGACGGGCGGCCCGCCGGCGGCCGTGCTGACGGCCGCCGCTCCGGCGGTCTACCTGATCGGGCGGGTGGTGGGCTGACGCCCACGGCGGCCGACGGGCGGCCCGCCGGCGGCCGTGCTGACGGCCGTCCGACGGGCCGCCGTGGTCCACTAGAACGCACGTACCGATCTACAGGGGGAGGGGCACGTGCGTTTCCTGCGTGTCGTCGTGATCATTGCCGTGGTGCTGGGGGCCCTGTTCTGGGGGGTCGACCGCTGGGCCGCCGGCTACGCCGAGAACCGGCTCGCCGAGCGGATCCAGGCCCGGCAGGGGCTGGCTGGGAGCACGGAGGTGGACATCCACGGCTTCCCGTTTCTGACCCAGGCGCTCAGCCACGACCTCGACCGGGTCGACGTGAAGCTGAAGGGTGTCGACGCGGTGGCGGACGGCCGCAAGACGCGGCTCTCGGAGCTCGACGCCAGCTTCCGCGAGGTCAGGCTGAACGGGGACTACAGCGGCGGCACCGCACGGCGCGCCGAGGGTTCGGCCCTCATCACGTACGCGGACCTGACCCAGGCCTCGCAGACCGGCGTCACCCTCGCCTACGGCGGGGCGCCGGGGAAGGTGAAGGTCACCGCCTCGGTGGAGATCCTGGGGCGGACCTTCACCCGCAGCGTGGTGTCGACCGTCACGCTGGTGGACGCCGAGCAGGGCGCCGGGAAGCTGGTCCGGGTCCGGGCTGACGCGGTCCCGGGCGAGGGCATCCCCGGAATCGAGAGCGCGGTCCGCAAGAAGACCGACTTCGACCGGCGCCTGGACGGCGGGCTCCCGGCCGGTCTGCGGCTGGACTCGCTGACCTCGGACGAGGCGGGCGTCCACCTCGCGCTGAGCGGTCAGGACGTGGTGCTGGCCGGATCGTGAGACGGTCCGGTCCGATCCGCAGAAGGGCGGCCCGCCGGCGGGGCCCGGAATCCGGTGCGGCGGCCGCCCCGAGCGAGTTGCGTCCCGACATCCGGACGATCCTGTCTCGACATATGACACGCCGGTGACAGGGCGGCCGGTTCGTCCCTACGATCCATGGCTATGAAGCATCAGCAGGCGGACCTCACGAAGCGGCGGGCAGTAGACCTGTGTCGCGTCGCCGCCATGCTCTGTCGATCCATGTGACCTGAGAGCGCATCCGCTCCCTCAGCCGGACGACCGCCCTTCCCGCGCGTTCCGCACCGCACATGCTTCCTCCTGCCCCCTGCCGCCTCCCCGCGCAGGTCCGAGGAGCGCCCTCGGCAGCGGTACGCGCCAGCAGCACCTGCACCTGCACGGCACAGCCCCGCCGCACACTGCCCCGGAGGAGAACACCATGAGCCGCAGCGACGTCCTCGTAGACGCCGACTGGGTCGAAGCCCACCTGAACGACGCGAACGTCGTCATCGTCGAGGTCGACGAGGACACCTCCGCGTACGACAAGAACCACATCAAGAACGCCGTCCGGATCGACTGGAAGAAGGATCTCCAGGACCCCGTCCGCCGTGACTTCGTGGACCAGGAGGGCTTCGAGAAGCTCCTGTCCGCCAAGGGCATCTCCAACGACGACACCGTCGTCCTCTACGGCGGCAACAACAACTGGTTCGCGTCGTACGCCTACTGGTACTTCAAGCTCTACGGCCACCAGGACGTCAAGCTCCTCGACGGCGGCCGCAAGAAGTGGGAGCTCGACTCCCGCGACCTGGTCGACGGCACCGAGGTCCCCCAGCGCCCGGCCACCGAGTACAAGGCCAAGGCCCAGGACACCTCGATCCGCGCCTTCCGCGACGACGTCGTGGCCGCGATCGGTGCCCAGAACCTGGTCGACGTGCGCTCGCCCGACGAGTTCTCCGGCAAGCTGCTCGCCCCGGCGCACCTCCCGCAGGAGCAGTCGCAGCGCCCCGGCCACGTGCCGAGCGCCCGCAACATCCCCTGGTCGAAGAACGCCAACGACGACGGCACCTTCAAGTCCGACGAGGAGCTCACCGCCCTCTACGAGCAGGAGCAGGTCGACCTGTCGAAGGACACCATCGCCTACTGCCGCATCGGTGAGCGCTCCGCGCTGACGTGGTTCGTGCTGCACGAGCTCCTGGGCCAGGAGAACGTCAAGAACTACGACGGCTCGTGGACCGAGTACGGCTCCCTGGTCGGCGTGCCGATCGAGCTCGGCGCCAACAAGTAGCGCCGACGGGTAGTTCAGCGCCAACCAGCAAGCAAGCACGGCG
This sequence comes from Streptomyces sp. NPDC043680, assembly GCF_056436685.1. NCBI lineage: Bacteria > Bacillati > Actinomycetota > Actinomycetes > Kitasatosporales > Streptomycetaceae > Streptomyces > Streptomyces sp. NPDC043680. The sequence goes on from NZ_JBWKCE010000006.1 coordinate 42,227, forward strand.
ACCGGGCACGCGACGCCCTTCGCGGTACGACTTTCTCTCAGGACAGGACAGAGAACATGTGTGGAGCACAGATCGGCGGGCCCGACCTCGCGACGCTCAAGCCCGGTGAGACCGCCATCCAGGGTCAGGTGACCAAGGACGGCGAGCCCATCAGCGGCTACGTGCGGCTGCTCGACTCGACCGGCGAGTTCACGGCCGAGGTCCCGACCTCGGCGACCGGCCAGTTCCGCTTCTACGCGGCGACCGGTTCCTGGACGCTGCGGGCGCTGGTGCCCGGCGCCCAGGCGGACCGCGCCGTGGTGGTCGCCGAAGCCGGCGGCGTGACGGACGTGGCGATCGCGGTCTGACCGCTCGCAGCAGATGACCGGCCGAAGGGCCGCACCCCAGGGGTTGGACGCCACTGGAACGGGGTGCGGCCCTTCGCGCCGTCCGGCCACGGCCCTACCCTGGAGGCATGTACGCACGGCGGCGCCGCGTCTACTTCCTCCTCATGGGCGGATGCCTGTTCCTGTTCGTGTCCGCCTGGGCCTTCGTACGCCTCATCTCGGTGGAGGCGGCGGTCGCCCTGTGCGTGGTCGCCATGGTCATCCCGCCGGTCGCCGCGATGGTCGCGAACCGGCGCGGGCCGGACGACCGGTGGTGGGACGACCCCTCGGGCGATCCGAAGTCCGACGAGTGGTGGGACGAACTGGACGGAAAGCGGCGGCGCGAGGACTGAAGGCCGCCGAGATAAGAATGTAATAAGCATGCGTACAACCGGGTTCCTCCGGTACATGTCATGGATGTGCACGGGTGAACCGACCCGGTGCCTCCAGTCCTGTGGGGGGACCCTTCCTTGGAACATGACCAGACCCTCTCCGAGCAGCGCAACGAGGGGGAGGCCGCGCCGGAGCCGGCTCCGGCGGACCTGACCGCCGCTCCCGGCTTCGCACCTGCACCCGCCTCCGCGCCCGTGGCGCGCCGGCGCCTCCGCGGCCGCACGGTCGCCCTGATCGCGGGCGCGGCCGTACTCGGCGTGCTGGCCGGCACGGTCACGGGGTACGCGGTCCAGTACGGCCGCAAGCCCACGCCGCTGCCGCCGCTGGCCCAGCAGAAGATCGACACGCCGAAGGCGCTGGCGCCCGACGGCGAGACCACGCACAAGACGATCAACGCCAACCGCTGGCACAAGACGGACGACGACCTCGGCAAGCTCCTGGTCGAGGCGCCGGCCGGGGCGAAGGGCGAAGGCACCGGCTACGAGACCCTCGACGTCTTCGCGGCCGACTTCTTCGAGAAGCCGGAGCACATGGTCCGCCAGCTCGCGGACGCGCACGTGCGGCGGATCGCCACGACGCTGTGGTCGGAGGACGACCGCACGTTCGTCGAGGTCCGGCTGATCCAGTTCACCGAGCGCTCCGAGGCGGAGAAGTACCAGAAGGGGCAGTCCGCGTACATGCCGGAGGCGAAGCACGCGGGCAACGCCGGTGTGGCCATTCCCGGCACCGCCGCGGACCTCGGGCACGTCTGGGTCGATTCGGAGGCCCACGAGAAGCCCGGGTACTACCCGATCCGCGGGGCGCGGGCCATCGCCCGCCGCGGCGACATCGTCATGGAGATCGCCTACTACGACAACCGCGGCAAGGTGTCCGAGAGCGATGTCCTCGACCTGGCCAAGCGACAGCTGGAGCGACTGTGACCGAGCCGCAGCACCCCGAAACCCCGGCTCCGGCCCAGGCTCCCGAAGCGGCGGAGCCCGCCCCGGCGCCCGCCGCCGAGCCGTCCGGCAAGGCGCCGCGCGGGCTCAGCCGCACGGCGGCCGCCCTCATCGCGGGCGGGATCGGCCTGGCCGTCCTCGCCGGCGGCGGCATCGCGGCCTCCGTCGCCCTGGAGCACGCCGACCGGACCGCGCCCACCCGCTACTGGACCGCCGAGGGCAGCGCCCCGCAGAAGCCCGAGGAGCCGGCGCCCGTACCGGCGAACGAGCTCTCCGGGAAGCTGCTGCCGGTCCCCTCCAACTTCACGCTGGGCCCCGACCTCGCCCAGGACGGCAACAACTTCTTCGTCTCGGGGGAGAAGGCCGTCCAGGGTTTCAAGGACGCCCGCAACGGCTTGTCCAGCTCCGAGCGCAAGCAGCGCGACGAGATGCTGGCCGGTCTCAAGCTCAAGGGACTCGCCGGCCGCAGCTACACCAAGGGCGGCGGCGAGGCGGTCTACCAGGTCCGCATCATGCAGGCGGACCCGAAGGCCGTGGGTGCCTTCTCCGAGATGTCCAAGAAGCTCCTCGACCTCACCGGTGACGACCGCGAGGCGCCCGCCGTCGACGGCTACCCCGACGCCAAGTGCGCGCTGGTGGCCATCGGCGAGGAGAAGAAGGAGAAGATCGACTCGATGGACTGCGTCGCGGTCCAGGGTGATGTGCTGGTCAACTTCCGGGCGTTCGGGGCCAAGCCCTTCTCGCACTCCGACGCCGTCGCCTTCTTCAAGAACCAGCTGAGCCACCTGAAGTCCCCCGGGGAGTCCGTGTGACCGAGCCGACCGCCACCGACGCCGCTCCGGACGCCGCGCCCGCGCCGGACGCCGCGCCCGCGCCGGACGCCGCGCCCGCGCCGGCCGGGCCCGCCCAGGCCGCGCCCGCCGTGTCCGCGCAGGCCGCAGCGACACCGCCCGCGCCCGCGGCCCCCGCCGCACCGCCCGTGCCCGTAGCCCCCGCCGCTCCCGAGGCGGAAGCACTCGTACCGCCGGAGGCAGCGGCCCCGCCCAAGGGCCGCCGCCGGCTCCACGCCGCGCTGCGCTGGACGGCCGCCGTCCTCGTCTTCGGCGCCGTCGGCACCGGGGTCGCGTACGGGATCACGCAGCCCGAGCGCACCGACATCCCCGGGCTCTCCACCCGCGACGACGGCCGCTGGGACTACCCCGCGCTGGCCAAGCCCACCCTGCCGCCCGGCGCCCCCCTGCCCTTCGCCAAGGACAACGAGGACGGTATCCACTACGCCGGTCTCGCGCAGCTGCTCCTGCCGGCCCCCCGGGGCTCCGCTCCGGACGCCGGGCTCAAGCTGGAGAAGGACTCCGTGGTCACCACGGACACCTTCCTCCAGGAGTACGAGTCCACGGTGCGCGAGAAGATGAAGCAGGGCTTCACCGACGACGGCCTGCGCCAGATCGTCGGCCGGGGCTGGACCACCCCGGACGGCACCCGCACCCGGATCTACCTGCTGCGCTTCCACAGCTCGGGCTTCGTGGACACCTTCCACGGCTGCAACATCGACATGAACGTGAACGGCGTCAACCGCATGGAGCAGGACGCGTCCTGGACCAAGGTCAAGTTCATCGAGTCCCCGCCCGCGCACAGCGGCATCGCGGTCTACGAGGAGGCCGCGCCGGTCGGCGACGAGCAGATCAAGGCGGGCTGCGTCAGCTCCGGCGACATCCAGGCGGTGATCTTCCAGAGCCGCAAGGGCCAGGTGGCCTCCGTTCCGCTGCACCAGACGGCGATCCTGCAGAGCCAGCTGCTCGGCTGAGCGCACCGGCGCGGCCGCTGCGGGCCACCTCACGGAGTGGGCCGGTCCCCGGGCCAGTAGGCTGGGGACCGGCCCATTGCCCTAACGAACCTTCCGAGGAGCACCCCGTGCTTGAGGCAGTCTTCACCTCCCTGCTGATCCTGGTCTGCGTCGGCGTGCTCGCCTTCACCGGCCTGGCCGTGAAGAAGCTGTACCAGGGCCAGCGCTGACCTCCCCCGGACCCTGTCCGGGGGCGTCCCCGGCACCGGCCGCCGCCCCGACCCGGAACCCCTCACAGATCGCCTGAGCAGCCCACCATGATCCAGATCCCGTCCGACCTGAACCCCGGCCTCGTCCCCCTCGCCTTCCTCCTCGGCACCTGGGAGGGCGCGGGCGTCTTCGACTTCCCCGGCGAGGAGAAGTGCAACTTCGGCCAGGAAGTCGTCTTCAGCCACGACGGCCGGGACTTCCTGGAGTACGTCTCCCGCACGTGGGTCCTCGACTCCGAGGGCAACAAGGTGCGGCCGCTGGAGTCCGAGTCCGGCTACTGGCGGATCGACAAGGACCGCAAGGTCGAGATCGTCATGATCCGCGACCAGGGCGTCGTCGAGGTCTGGTACGGCGAGCTCGCCGACCAGAAGCCCCAGATCGACCTCGCGACGGACGCGGTCGCCCGCACCGCCGCCTCCGGCCCGTACAGCGGCGGCAAGCGGCTCTACGGCTACGTCAAGAGCGACCTGATGTGGGTCGGTGAGAAGGCCACCCCCGAGGTCGAGCTGCGCCCGTACATGTCGGCCCAGCTGAAGAAGGTCGTCACGCCCGAGGAGGTCGCCGAGATGGCGCGCAACCTCCCGGACATGCCGGACGACGGCATCGCCTTCTTCCGCTGACACCGGACGCGCCGGACAAGGGGACCGCGGGCCCGCCCGCGGTCCCTCCCGCGCCCGTACACTGGCCGGGTGGCGAGCACCGACGACAGCGAAACCGCCGACTGGAAGAGCGATCTGCGCCAGCGCGGGTACCGGCTGACACCGCAGCGCCAGCTCGTGCTGGAAGCGGTCGACGCCCTGGAGCACGCGACCCCCGACGAGATCCTCGCCGAAGTGCGCAAGACGGCCTCCGGGGTCAACATCTCCACGGTCTACCGCACGCTGGAGCTCCTGGAGGAGCTGAAGCTCGTCTCGCACGCCCACCTCGGGCACGGCGCGCCCACCTACCACCTCGCTGACCGGCACCACCACATCCACCTGGTCTGCCGCGAGTGCACCGACGTGATCGAGGCGGATCTGGACATCGCCGCCGAGTTCACCGCGAAGCTCCGTGCGACCTTCGGGTTCGAGACCGACATGAAGCACTTCGCGATCTTCGGACTCTGCAAGAAGTGTGCCGCGAAGCACGCTGCCGCCTCCGCCTAGGAGGGTCGTAGGCTTGGCGGCATGACCAGCAGCCCCTTGCTCCATCTTCCCGGCGCCGTACCGGCCGAAGGCCGTGACGAGGGCGTCGCCGCCCACTACGGAGAGCTGTACGGCGAACAGCGCGCCCTCGCCGACGGCCGCGGCTTCGTCGACCTCTCGCACCGCGGAGTCGTCACCGTCACCGGACCGGAGCGGCTGAGCTGGCTGCACCTGCTGCTCACCCAGCACCTCACCGAACTCCCGCCCGGGCAGGCCACCGAGGCGCTGATCCTGTCCGCGCACGGCCACATCGAGCACGCGCTCTACCTGGTCGACGACGGCGAGACGGTGTGGGCGCACGTCGAGCCCGGCACGCAGGAGGCACTGATCGCCTACCTGGAGTCGATGAAGTTCTTCTACCGCGTCGAAGTCGCCGACCGTACCGCCGACTTCGCCGTCGTCCACCTGCCGGCCGGCTCCATCGCCGAGGTCGACAAGCAGCACGTCGTACGGGAGACCGCGCACGGCCGCGACGTCTTCCTGCCCCGCGCCGAGCTGGAGTCCTTCGCCGCCTCCCACGGCCCGGCCGCCGGACTGCTCGCGTACGAGGCGCTGCGCGTCGAGGCGCACCGGCCGCGGCTCGGCCTGGAGACCGACCACCGCACCATCCCGCACGAGCTGGGCTGGATCGGCACGGCCGTGCACCTCCAGAAGGGCTGCTACCGCGGCCAGGAGACGGTGGCCCGCGTCCACAACCTGGGCAAGCCCCCGCGCCGCCTGGTCTTCCTGCACCTGGACGGCTCCGAGGTGGTCCTCCCGGCCCACGGCGCGCCGCTGCGGCTCGCCGCGGACGGGGAGGAGGGCCGCCAGCTGGGCTTCGTGACCACCGCGGTGCGCCACCACGAGCTGGGCCCGATCGCGCTCGCGCTGGTCAAGCGGAACGTCCCGGTGGACGCACCGCTGCTGGCCGGCAAGACGGCCGCGGCGCAGGAGGTCGTCGTAGCGCCCTAGGGGCAGGCCCCGGCCGCCGGGACGTCTCGTCGGGACGTCTCCGCGGGACGTCTCAGACGTCGATGACGAGGGTGAACGGGCCGTGGTTGGTGAGCGAGACCCGCATGTCCGCGCCGAACCGGCCCGTCTCCACCGTCGCCCCCAGCGCCCGCAGCTGCGCCACGACCTCGTCGACCAGCGGCTCGGCGACCTCGCCGGGCGCGGCGGCGTTCCAGGTGGGGCGGCGGCCCTTGCGGGCGTCTCCGTAGAGGGTGAACTGCGAGATCACCAGCAGCGGCGAACCGTTGTCGCTGCAGGACTTCTCGCCCTCCAGGATCCGCACCGACCACAGCTTGCGCGCCAGCTGCGCCGCCTTCTCCGCGGTGTCGTCGTGGGTCACCCCCACCAGCACGCACAAACCCTCGCCGACGATCTCGCCCACGGTCTCGCCGGCCACCACGACGCGCGCGCCGTCCACCCTCTGCACCACTGCTCGCATACCACCTGTGTACCAGCCGTGCACCGCTGCTAGCGACGGGGGCCGTCGACGGCCTCATCACTGCCCGGCCGGGTGCCTCCCCGAACGGTCTTGGGAGACAGGGAGCAGCGCGAGGTTGGCGGGCTCGCGGTCCCGCGCGCTCCCGGGCGGAGGACGGTCTGGCCGGTAGCTCTCCGCTTCACGATCCTCCGGTCGCGAGCGGTCACACCTGGCCGACGCCGTATGCCGTGTCCGAGGGCGCGCCTGCCGATCGCCACCGCGGCCGCGTGGTGGCCGGTGACGACGATGGTCTTCGATTGCTGCTGTAGCGGGGCCTGCCAGTGCTGCGCGCCCCAGCGGGAGGTGTAAGCCGGATCGACCGCGATGACTACCAGGCCGGCGTGGTGGGCCATGCCTCGCAGACGTTCCCGGAATTTCGCGGTGGGCAGTCCCACGACGGTGCGGCGGAATGCCTTGCCTCGCTTGCCTCGGCCCATGGTCTCCCGACCAGTGGTACGGGCATCGGCGAAGCCGAGGTTCTCGATGGCGAAACCTGCGCAGCCGTGCAGGCCGGCGAATCGGATGATCTCGCTGATCGCAGCCCGCAGTCGGCCGTCCCGCCGGGATGCGGGCCCGGTCAGGTCGATCGACACCGTGATCGGCCGGCCGACCGGATTGCCATGTGCGTCGATCACCCAGGCGGCAAGGTGGTCGGCGTTGAGGTCGACGGCGAGCAGTCGGGCGCCTGCCGCTGCCAGGTCGCCAGGAGCGGGCAATACGACCTGCGGTGTGGACCACGAGGCATCGAGGTACCAGCGACCACGCACAGGACCATGGGTGATGTCGTCGCGGACGGCCCGGTCGGCGATGGTGCGGTCCAGCCATTCCTCCCGGCGATGGTGGAACGTGACGGTGCATTTGAGCCGGTAGCGGCCGCGCGGGGCGTTCGCCAGGTGCTTCAGGGGTTCGGATAGGACGAGGGTGACCGTGCCGTTGGCCGGGTCCACGCTGATCGTGCAGTTCCCATACGGCGCCCCCGACTCCCCGTCGGCGGTCAGGAACATGCGCCCCGCGTCCCACCGCTCGCGCCACTCGGGCCGGGTGAGGCCAAAGCCGTCGAGGTTGTGCCACACCTTCGCCAGGCGGCGGTCGCCGCCGACGATCGCCGGGTGGCCGGTCTCGATGCGCTGCTCCACGTCGGCCAGGCGGGCGACGAGCACCTGTAGTCGGCGCTGCTTCTGCGCACGCTCGTCCCGGTCCGCATAGCCCCGGACCCCGCTCACGCGTCGGCCGCAAGGCACGGCCAGACGGGTACGGATCCTGGCGATGACTCGGTGCAGGGATGCCCTCTCGTCGAACAGCTTCGCAGGGCAAGCTGGTACCGGTCTTCCGACATACGAGTGAGGGCGCCCGCCCACCGCGACGACGACACCCGGGTCAGTGCTCGCTTGCGCTCCGCCCGCCGGTTCTCCTTGGCCGGCACCACCCCGATCCGCACCCGTTCCACCAAGTCGGCACGGGCCTCGCGGCCGAGATGCCCGCCGACAACACGCAGGACCTCCACATCGAGCGTCGACGGATGCAGGCGATCCCGGATGCGTGCGCCCGTGGGCGCCGACACCGTGAACGGAGCAGCTGGCGTGCGCAACCCCCGCTGTTGCCTGCCCCGACCGCGCGTCACCACCCACCCCCCCCTCTCCTCCACTCGCTTCTGCGGCACTGCCGTTCTCCACTGAGACTGACGTCTCGTGCGAAGCCCGGGTGCCCGAGCCAGTCCCGTTCACCCATACGGGACAACCGGCGGCCGGCCGAGGCCGGAGCGACACCGACGCATACCGCCGTCCGGGGCCGATCGGGTGGGGTGGGACTGCACCTGCACCACGGAGAGTGGCACGATGCATGCAGGCGGTGCCCCCAGCACCGGTCGAGGGGACGGACACGTTCGATGAATACTTCTGGTACCTCCGTACCTGCATCACCCGCAGCCACGTGCGCCGGCGCGGTACGACCGCCCGCGCAGCGCACGGGCGAGGAGCAGGCGCCGACCACGCCTGCCGGGGTCGCCAATGCGCTCGGGCTGCCCGAGCTGCGCGGCCTGCGCCGTGACGCCCAGCGCGACGAGGCGGACCTCAGCTACATCCGCAGACTTCTCCAGGGCCGGATCGACATCCTGCGCGCCGAACTGGCCCGGCGTGCCGGTCCCGAGGCGCCGGTCGCTCCCGGGCAGCCCATGGTGGACCGGCTCTCGGAGATCCTCGCCGACGCGCCGTCCAGCCGCAGCGCCTCAGCCCGGCACGTCACGCTCGGCACCCCGCACAGCGAGGAGTTCCGGCTGCTGGCCGCGGAGATGCTTGCCGACGTGGAGCTGTCCGACCTCGGCGCACGTACCGACGGTGAACTGCACGACGCGATGGGCCGCCTGGTGCGCTACGAGCAGCAGGTGTCGCGGCGCCGCCAGCAGTTGCAGCGCACGGTGGACGACTGCACCACGGAGATCACCCGGCGCTACCGGGAGGGTGAGGCGCAGGTGGACGACCTGCTGGCGTAGGAGATCGGCAGCTCGGGAGTCCGGCTGCTCCGGAGCCCTCCGGCGGCGGAAAATTCAGGCGACGCGGGCCGGCGGGCGCATTAGCGTGGCCGGTTATGAGCGTTGACGTCCGGCCGATCGCCGAATCCGAACTCCCCGAGTGGTTGCGCGCCCTGAACACCGGGTTCCTGACCCCGGCCAAGGTGACCGATTCCGACGTCGCACAGCGCGCCAAGTACAGCGACCTCGCCCGCCTGCGGGGTGCCTTCGACACCGGCACCGGCCGGTGCGTGGCCACCCTCCGCTCCTTCGCTCAGGAACTGACGGTGCCGGGCGGGGCGGCGATCGCGGCCGACGCCATCTCGAACGTCACCGTGTCGCCCACGCACCGCCGCCAGGGCCTGCTGACCCGGATGCTGACCGCCGAGCTCGCCGCCGCCACCGAGCGCGGCGACGTGGTGTCGACGCTGATCGCCGCCGAGTACCCGATCTACGGACGCTACGGGTACGGGCCCGCCGCCTCCATCTCGGAATGGGAGATCGACGTACCGCGCACCGGACTCGACCCGCGCTGGTCCGGGCCCGCGGACGGCAGCCGGATCGAGATGGTCGACGAGGCCGAGGTGCGCCTGGTGGGCCCCGGGCTGCACGAGCGGCTGCGGGCGGCCACGCACGGCGCGGTGGACCGCGACACCCGCTGGTGGAACCTGACCACCGGCCTGGAGGAGATGTCGCACCGCCCGTACCGGGACAAGTTCCACGCCGTGTACCGGACCGCGGCCGGCGAGGTGGCCGGACTGGTGGCCTACACGGCCGACGACCACTGGTCGGACGCGAAGCTCCCGCAGAACACGGTGCAGGTCAAGCAGCTGATCGCGGTCAGCCCGGAGGCGGAGCGGGCCCTGTGGCGGTTCCTGTGCTCCATCGACTGGGTGCTGAAGGTCCGCACCGGCTACCGCGCCCCTGACGACCTCGTCGCGCAGCTGCTGCCCGATCCGCGGGCCGCACGGGTGGTCACCGCGTCCGACTTCCTGTGGGTGCGCGTGCTGGACGTCGTACGGGCCCTGCGCGCGCGGACGTACGCCGTGCCCGGGGTGCTCGTCCTGGACGTGGCCGATCCCACCGGACCGGCAGCGGGCCGCTACCGGCTGGATGCCGGGACGGGGGAGTGCACGCGCACCGCGGAGCCGGCGGACCTGCGGCTCGACGTGGCGGCGCTGGGCTCTCTGTACCTCGGCGACGAGTCCGCCGTGCGGCTGGGCGCGCTGGGCCGGGTGACCGAGGAGCGGGCGGGGGCGCTGGCGCTCGCCGACGCCGTGTTCCGCACCGCGCGCCGCCCCTGGTGCCCGGACGTCTTCTGACCGCCCTGTTCCTCTGACCGCCCTGCTCCTCCGGCCGCCCCGTTCCGACCGCTCTTCCCGGTCGCTCCTCGTCACATCGTGGGCCTCCGGTTCGTCAGAGGGACGAGGAGCAGGAACGGTGAAGACGCACGGACGACCGAGGGGGACGACCACATGACCGGCACCGGCGACACCGGGTACCGCGGCGACAGCGAGTACCTGGCAGCGCGCTTCGAGGAGAACCGCGGGCATCTGAGGGCTGTGGCCTACCGGATGCTCGGCTCCCTCACGGAGGCCGACGACGCCGTGCAGGAGGCCTGGATCCGGCTCGACCGGTCCGACACGAGCGAGGTGCAGAACCTCGGCGGCTGGCTGACCACCGTCGTCGCCCGCGTCTGCCTCGACCAGCTGCGCTCGCGCAAGGTCAGGCGCGAGGAGTCGTTGGAGTCACCGCTCGGCCTGCCGGAGCCGCTGCTGAGCCCGCCGGACGGGCTCGACCCCGAGCAGGAGGTGCTGCTCGCCGACTCGGTCGGGCTTGCGCTGCTCGTCGTCCTGGAGCAACTGGCGCCCGCGGAGCGGCTGTCGTTCGTCCTGCACGACATGTTCGGCGTGTCCTTCGACGAGATCGCGCCCATCGTGGAGCGCACGCCCGCAGCGGCACGGCAGTTGGCGAGCCGGGCCCGGAGGCGGGTGCGGGGCGGTGCTCCCGCACCGGACGTCGACCTGGCCAAGCAGAAGGAGGTCGTCGGGGCGTTCCTGGCGGCGTCCCGGGGCGGCGACTTCGAGGGCCTCATCACCGTCCTCGACCCCGACGTGGTGCTCCGCGTCGACATGGCGGAGCTGGCGCTCGGCGCGGGGGCGGTGGCGCGGCAGGCGCTCACCTTCCAGCGGCTCGCGCCGTTCGGGCGGCCCGCGCTGGTCAACGGCGTGCCCGGGGTCGTCACCATCCCGCCCGGGGGCAAGCCGCTCTCGGTGCTGGCCTTCACGGTGGGCGGCGGCCGTATCGTCGCCATCGACATCCTGGCCGATCCGGCCCGGCTGGCATCCCTGGACGTCACCGTCCTGGAGAACGAGGAATGAGTTCCGTGGTATCACCGTCGTCCCCGTCCCCGTCCCCGTCCCCGTCCCCGTCCTCCCCGCCGCCGCCCCCGGCCGCGGTCGTGGACGCCCTGCGCGCCGCGGGCTGTGTCTTCGCCGAGGAGGAGGCGGAGCTGCTGAGCGCGGCCGCCGCCGAGGACGGCGCGGAGCTGGCGGACCTGGTGGCCCGCAGGGCTGCCGGGGAACCGCTGGAACACGTGGTCGGCTGGGCCGAGTTCTGCGGACTGCGGATGCGGGTCGGGGAGGGGGCCTTCGTGCCGCGCCGGCGCACCGAGTTCCTGGTGCAGGAGGCGGTGGCGCTGGCCCGGCCGGGTGCCGTGGTGCTGGACCTGTGCTGCGGGGTGGGCGCGCTCGGCGCGGCGGTCGCGGCGGGGCTGGGCGGCGCCCCGGTGGAACTGCACGCGGCGGACATCGACCCGGTGGCGGCGGCGTACGCGCGGCTGAACGTGGCCCCGTACGGGGGTCGGGTCCACGAGGGCGACCTGTACGAGGCGCTGCCCGCGTCGCTGCGGGGCCGGGTGGACGTCCTCGTGGTCAACGCCCCCTACGTCCCCTCGCGGGAGATGGGGCTGCTCCCCGCGGAAGCCCGCGACCACGAGCCCCTGACCTCCCTGGACGGGGGCCCGGACGGCCTGGACATCCACCGCAGGGTAGCGGCGGGGGCCCTGCCGTGGCTGGCGCCGGGCGGGCACCTGCTGATCGAGACCAGCGCCCGCCAGTCCCCGCAGACGGCCGCGGCCCTGACGTCGGCCGGCCTGTCGGTACGCGCGCGCACCTCGGAGGAGCTGTCCGCCACCGTGGTGATCGGCACCCGCGCCTGAGGCGGAGCCGCCTCCCCCGGCCGAGGGAGGCGGCGGGCGCCGGGTCCTGCCGGGGGCGGGCCCGCGGCCCGTCCCCGGGGCCGACGTATCGGCCGGGACGGGCCGACACGATGGTGGACATGACGACGACGCAGCCAAACGGCACTTCAACGACCGCTCCCCGCTGGGCGGTTCGGGCCGCGCACCTGACCGCGCTGCTCACGCTGCCGTCCGGCCTGTGGCGCGTGCTCCTGGCGGCGGGCTGCCTGGCGGGCTACACCGAGGCCGGATACACCGCCGCGGGCATCCCCGGCTGGGGCCGGGTCTACGTGCTCGCCCTCAGCGTGGGCAGCGAGGTGCTCGCCCTGCTCACGCTCGGCCTGGTGCGGCCCTGGGGAGAGGTGCTCCCGGCCCGGCTCCCGTTCGTGGGCGGCCGACGGCTCCCGCCGCGGGGGGTCACCGCCGCAGCCGGAGCCGTCGCGCTCGTATTGGCCGTCGTGTGGACCCCGTTCCTCCTGTGGTGGTCCCTCCCGCACCCCGACATGACCGCCCTCGGCGCCACGGTCGCGGGCTTCCTCTACCTGCCCCTGGTCCTGTGGGGCCCGCTGCTCGCGGCGGTCACCTGGGCGTACCACCGCCGACGTACGCCGCGAGGTGCTCGCCGGTGAGGGTGGAGCGGGCCGCGACGAGGTCGGCGGGGGTGCCCTCGAAGACGATCCGGCCGCCGTCGTGGCCGGCGCCGGGGCCGAGGTCGATGATCCAGTCGGCGTGCGCCATGACCGCCTGGTGGTGCTCGACGACGATGACCGACTTGCCGGAGTCGACGAGCCGGTCGAGCAGGCCGAGCAGCTGCTGGACGTCGGCGAGGTGCAGGCCGGCGGTCGGCTCGTCGAGGACGTAGACGCCGCCCTCCTCCGCCATGTGGGTGGCCAGCTTGAGCCGTTGCCGTTCGCCGCCGGACAGCGTGGTGAGGGGCTGGCCCAGGCTGAGGTAGCCGAGGCCGACGTCGACGAGCCGGTCGAGGATGCGGTGCGCGGCCGGGGTGCGTGCCTCGCCGGCGCCGAAGAACTGCTCGGCCTCGGTCACCGGCATCGCGAGTACCTCGCTGATGTCGCGGCCGCCGAGGTGGTAGTCCAGCACCGAGGCCTGGAACCGCTTCCCCTCGCACTCCTCGCAGGTGCTGGAGACGCCGGCCATCATCGCCAGGTCGGTGAAGACGACGCCGACGCCGTTGCAGGTGGGGCAGGCGCCCTCGGAATTGGCGCTGAACAGCGCCGGCTTGACGCCGTTGGCCTTGGCGAACGCCTTGCGGATCGGGTCGAGCAGCCCGGTGTACGTCGCCGGATTGCTCCGCCGGGAGCCGCGGATCGCGCCCTGGTCGACGGAGACCACGCCCTTTCCGGGCGGGATCGAGCCGTGCACGAGCGAGCTCTTGCCGGAGCCGGCGACGCCGGTGACCACGCACAGCACCCCGAGCGGGATGTCGGCGTCGACGCCCTGCAGGTTGTGCGCCGTCGCTCCGCGGATCTCCAGCGTGCCGGTGGGCTTGCGCACCGTCTCCTTGAGGGCGGCCCGGTCGTCGAGGTGGCGGCCGGTGACGGTGCCGCCGGCCCGCAGCCCCTCGACGGTGCCTTCGAAGCAGACGGTGCCGCCCCCGCTGCCGGCGCCGGGGCCGAGGTCGACGACGTGGTCGGCGATCGCGATCGTCTGCGGCTTGTGCTCCACGACGAGCACCGTGTTGCCCTTGTCCCGCAGCCGCAGCAGCAGGTCGTTCATCCGCTGGATGTCGTGGGGGTGCAGGCCGATGGTGGGCTCGTCGAACACGTAGGTGACGTCGGTCAGGGAGGAACCGAGGTGGCGGATCATCTTGGTGCGCTGTGCCTCGCCGCCGGAGAGCGTGCCCGACGGCCGGTCGAGCGAGAGGTAGCCGAGGCCGATCTCCGTGAACGAGTCGAGGGTCTGCCCGAGCGCGGTGAGCAGCGGAGCCACCGAGGGCTCGTCGAGGCCGCGGACCCATGCGGCGAGGTCGCTGATCTGCATCGCGCAGGCGTCGGCGATGCTGACGCCCTTGATCTTCGAGGCCCGGGCTCCCTCGCTGAGCCGGGTGCCGTCGCACTCGGGGCAGGTGGTGAAGGTCATCGTCCGCTCCACGAAGGCGCGGACGTGCGGCTGCAGCGCGTCGATGTCCTTGGACAGCATGGACTTCTGGATCTTCGGGATCAGGCCCTCGTAGGTCAGGTTGATGCCCTCGACCTTGATCTTGGTCGGTTCCCTGTGGAGGAGGTCGTGCAGCTCTCGCTTGGTGTACTTGCGGATCGGCTTGTCCATGTCGAAGAAGCCGCTGCCGCTGAAGATGCGGCCGTACCAGCCGTCCATGCTGTAGCCGGGGATCGTGAGCGCCCCCTCGGCCAGGGACTTGCTGTCGTCGTAGAGCTGGGTGAGGTCGACGTCGGAGACCGCGCCGCGGCCCTCGCAGCGCGGACACATGCCGCCCGTGCGGGTGAAGGTCGCCTTCACCGCCTTCTTCGCGCCGCGCTCGACGGTGATCGCACCGCTCGCCCGGACCGAGGGGACGTTGAAGGCGTAGGCGCTGGGCGGGCCGACGTGCGGCGTTCCGAGCCGGCTGAAGAGGATGCGCAGCATCGCGTTGGCGTCGGTGGCGGTGCCGACGGTGGAGCGGGGGTCGCCGCCCATGCGCTGCTGGTCGACGATGATCGCGGTCGTCAGTCCGTCGAGGACGTCGACCTCGGGCCGGGCCAGCGTGGGCATGAAGCCCTGGACGAAGGCGCTGTAGGTCTCGTTGATCAGCCGCTGGGACTCGGCGGCGATCGTGTCGAACACCAGCGAGCTCTTGCCCGAGCCCGAGACGCCGGTGAACACGGTCAGCCGGCGCTTCGGGATCTCGACGCTGACGTCCTTGAGGTTGTTCACGCGGGCGCCGTAGACGCGGATCAGGTCGTGGCTGTCGGCGGCGTGCGGCGCGGGCGCCTGCGTGTCCGTCCTCTTGGCCGTGCTCATCGTCTCTCCCTCTGTCGGGCGGGGGTCTTCGCGGGGTCAGCGGTCCTGGAGCAGCCCGAGGACGTTGCCGTCGGGGTCGGTGACGGTGGCCACCAGGCGGCCGCCGCCGACGTCGTGCGCGGGCTCCTTCACCTTGGCACCCGCGGCGGTCACCTCGGCCAGCTTCGCGTCGAGGTCCGCCACCTGCCAGTAGGCCACGGGTGAGGTCATGCCCTGCGGCCCACCGGCCGGAACCAGCCCGATGCTCTGGCCGGCGGTCTCGAAGCCGACGTAGTAGGACTCGTCGGTCTGCGGCGGTACGCCGACCAGGGCGGTGTACACGGCCTTGGCCGCCGCCAAGTCGGAGACGGGGTGCAGCACGGTCTTGACGCCCTGCGTGGAAGAAGGGGAAGACGGGGTAGAGGGGGAAGGGGCAGAAGAGCCGGTCATGGTCGCTCCCGGTGGGAAGGGGTTGTGGCATTCACGCTAGGTGCGGCCGGGTCTTCTGTGCTTCTCGATTCCTGACCGGTCTCCTCCTGAGCGGTCCCTCCTGAGCGGTCTCCGGCGTCCGGTCCCCGGGCCGGTCCGACGCGACACGCCGGTTGGGTGCTCTTGCAAGCATGCGCTTGCAATAGTTAGCAGACTCCGGCAGGATCGGGGCATGGCATCGCTCAACGTCGGAAATCTCGGCGAGTTCCTCCGCGACCAGCGGCGGCAGGCCCAGCTCTCGCTGCGGCAGCTGGCCGATGCGGCCGGAGTGTCGAATCCGTACCTGAGCCAGATCGAGCGCGGGCTGCGCAAGCCGAGCGCGGACATCCTCCAGCAGCTGGCCAAGGCGCTGCGGATCTCCGCGGAGACGCTGTACGTGCAGGCCGGGATCCTCGATGAGCGGGATCGGGACGAGGTGGAGACGCGCAGCGTCATACTCGCCGACCCGTCCATCAACGAGCGGCAGAAGCAGGTGCTGCTCCAGATCTACGAGTCGTTCCGCAAGGAGAACGCGCAGGAGGCCGACCCGGCCGGCGCGGACGGCCCCCAGCACCAACGAACCGAACTGTGATCCGGGAGGACCAGCCCCATGGCCATCGCCGATGACCTGAAGAAGACCCTCACCGACCCGACCCCGCTCTACTTCGCCGCGGGCACCGCCGATCTCGCGGTGCAGCAGGCCAAGAAGGTGCCCGGGCTCATCGAGCAGCTGCGCGCCGAGGCGCCCGCGCGCATCGAGGCCGTGATGAACACCGACCCGAAGATCGTCCAGGAGAAGGCCAAGGAGGCGCAGGAGGCGGTCACCGCCAAGTTCGCCGAGGTGCTCGGCGCTATCGACCCGAAGAAGCTCGGGGAGACCGCGCAGGACCTGGCGCTGCGCGGGGTCGGCGTGGCCGCCGAGTACGCGGTGCTCGCCAAGGAGACCTACGACAAGGTCGCCGAGCACGGTGAGCAGGCCGTGCGGGCCTGGCGGGGCGGGGTCTCCGAGGAGATCGTCGACATCGCCGTCGCCGTGGAGCCGGACCCGCAGCCCGAGACCGCCGCGGCGGCCCCCGCGGCGGAGTCCGAGGGCGTACCGGCCGCGCGCAAGACCCCGGCGCGCAAGAGCGGCCCGCGGAAGTCCGCCGGCACGCCGGGCGAGGAGAGCTGATCCGGAAGGACGCGTAGGACGCGCTGACGCGCAGGACGCGTACGCATGCGGGACGGCGGGCCGGGCACCGGTGGGGTGTCCGGCCCGTTGGACGGGGTGGGGGGCGCCTCTGCGGGTAGCGTGGAGTCAGGCGGCAGAAGACGGGCCAGCGGGAGAAGGCGGTCGAGGCGATGTTGATGAACGGGTTCGATAACGGGGTCCTCCCGTTGCTCGGGTTCGCCATGCTGGCGCTCGCCGTGGTGGCCTTCGTCCTCGCGCTGGTGGCGCGGGATGACGCGTACCGGGCCGCCGACAAGCAGAGCAAGACGTTCTGGCTGGTCATCCTCGGCGTCACGGTCCTCGTGGACTTCTTCCTGGCGAGCATGCTGTTCCTGCAGATCGCCGGTCTCGTGGCCACCATCGTGTTCCTCGTGGACGTCCGCCCCGCCCTCAAGCAGGTCTCGGGTGGCGGCCGCCGCCGGGGCGGCAGCAGCAGTGACGGCCCCTACGGGCCGTACAACGGCGGCCGGTAGCCGACGCCGCAACGGCGGCCGGTGGCGTGCCCTGTGGCGCGGGCCGTGACGGCGCCGCGCGTGACGACGCCCGCCGGGCCCGGCCTCAGCTCTCGTTGCGCGAGAGCAGGACCACCGCCACGTCGTCGGTGAGCTCGCCCCCGTTGAGCCGGCGGGCCTCGGTGACGGATGCCTCCAGCAGGCCCTCGCCGCTCAGCCCGCGGTCCAGGTGGCGGTTGATCATCTCGACCATCCCGTCCTGGCCGAGCCGTTCCCTGCCCTCGCCGATGCGGCCCTCGATCAGCCCGTCGGTGTAGAGCATCAGGCTCCAGGTCCCGCCCAGCTCGACCTGGCGGCGCGGCCAGCGGGCCTTGGGCAGCAGCCCCAGCGCCGGGCCGCTGTTCTCGTACGGGAGGAGCCGCGCGGGCCGCCCCGGCCGGGACACCAGCGGGGCGGGATGCCCGGCCAGGCACAGGCCCGCCCGCCGGCCGTCGGGGCTGATGTCCACCGTGCAGAGCGTCGCGAAGATCTCCTCGCAGGGGCGCTCCACCTCCAGGACCTCCTGGAGGGTGGCCAGCAGGTCGTCACCGCACAGCCCCGCGAGGGTCAGCGCCCGCCAGGCGATGCGCAGCTCGACGCCGAGGGCGGCCTCGTCCGGGCCGTGCCCGCAGACGTCGCCGATCATGGCGTGGACCGTGCCGTCGGGGGTGCGCACGGTGTCGTAGAAGTCTCCGCCGAGGAGGGCGCGGCTGCGGCCGGGCCGGTAGCGGGCGGCGAAGCGGAGGTCGGAGCCTTCGAGGAGGGGCGTCGGGAGCAGCCCGCGCTCCAGACGGGCGTTCTCCTGGGCCCGCAGTTTCGATTCTGCAAGCTTGTACTGGGCGATGTCGGCCCGTTTTCTCTCCACCGCGTAGCGGATGGCCCGGCTCAGCAGCCTGCCGTCGAGCTCGTCGCGGAAGAGGAAGTCCTGCGCGCCGACCCGTACGGCCTCGGCGCCGCGCTCGGCGTCGGCCTCGGCGGTCATGACGAGGACCGCGTGCCGGGGCGCCATGCGCAGCACCTGGTGGAGGGTGGCGAGCTGGTCGGCGGCGGGGTCGCGGGTGGCGGTGGCGCCGCCGGACGCCGCCGTACGGCTGCCGCCCTGCGCGTCGGCGAGGGCGAGGTCCAGCAGGATGCAGTGGACGTCGGGGGTGAGCAGGCGGGCGGCCTCGGTGAGGTTGCGGGCCGTGCGGAGCCGGATGCGGTGGCGGTCGGCGTCGAGGATCTCCGGGACGGTGAGACCGCCCGCGGGGTCGTCCTCGATCACCAGCAGGGTCAGGGATGCCTGTGGGGATGCCTGTGGTGCGGCGGTGGGGGCTGCGGGCTGACCGCTCTCCGTGGCGGGGGCCTCCGGGAGGGGGATGTCCCTCTGCCGCGGTACGGGTACGGGCATCGTCTCCGGTTCCTTCCCTCCCCCCGAGGGTGCGCTCGTGCGCCGACCCTAGCGGTCCGTCCTGGGCGAGCGGAATGGCGTTCTGGGCCAAGGCCGCTGTCATATGCCGTTATCGCGGGGGAAAGTCCGTCTCACCGCATGACCAACGTCACGGTGAGCCGGGTCGCAGTCCCGCCTGACGAGACGTCGCCGCCGGGTGACCGGTTCCTTCCGGGTCCCCGCCGCCGCGGGCGCGGAGGCGCGGGCGGCTGCGCGTCCCACCGACGGGCGGCCGCTACGCGTCCGGGCGGACGACCGCCTTGATCGGCATCGAGCCGGCTCCTGCGAGGGTGACGTTGCGGCCGGGGCGCGGGGCGTGGATGATCGCGCCGTCGCCCACGTACAGGGCGACGTGGCTCGCGTCGTCGAAGTAGATGATCAGATCGCCGGGTCGCATGTCCTTGAGGGCCACCTTCGGCAGCAGCCGCAACTGCTCCTGCGAGGTGCGCGGAATCGCCTTCCCCGCCGACAGCCACGCCTGGGAGGTCAGACCGGAGCAGTCGAAGGCCCCCGGGCCCTCGGCGCCCCATACGTACGGCTTGCCGACCTGCGCGGCGGCGAACTGCACCGCCTTGCGGCCCGATTCGGACGCCGAGGCGTTGAGCTCCTTCAGCACGCCCGTCGAGAGCCATGCCGCCTGCGCCTTGTACTGCGCGTCGTGCTCCAGCTGGAGCAGCCGGGCCTTCTCCTCGGCCTGCAGCTTGCTCTCCAGCTCCTCGGCCGCCTTGATCTTGTCCTCGATCTCCTTCTTCGAGGCCGCCTGCTTGACCCGGTTTGCTTCGAGCTTCTGCCACTGCTCGCTCGCGTCCTTCGCGTACTGCTGCAATGCGCCCTGGGTGCGGTTCATTTCGGCGAGCAGGTCCGTGGTCGCCTTCGCGCCCTGCCGCAACCGGTCCGTCCCGTCGAGGAACTGACTGGGGCTCCCGCTCAGCGCCAGCTGGGCGCCGGCCGGCATCCCGCCCGAGCGGTACTGGGCGCGCGCGGCGGCGCCCGCGCGGTTCTTCAGGGCCGTGATCCGGTCCTGGCCCGCGACGACCTGCTTGGCGATCTCGACGATCTTGGCGGACTGGGCCTTGGCCTCGCTCTCCGCGAGGTTGTAGGCGTCCGTCGCCGTGCCCGCCTGCCGGTAGAGCTCGTCGATCTCCTTGTGCACCTGCTCAAGGGACTTGGCGCCCGGCTCGGGCAGCGGCACCGCATGCGCGGCTCCCGGCGCACCCAGCACCCCCGACACCGCGAGCAGCGCCGACGCGCACAGCAGCGTGAGAGCGGTCCTGCCCCTCCATCGCCTGCGCTCCACGGTCGCCATGGTCCCCCCAGGTGGCCCGAGTCAGATCCGACATCAGATCTGACTATCCATCAGTAACATTCACTGCCTTCGGGATGGTGCCACGAGTCCGTGAAATCCAACACCCTTGCCCAGCCGGACCAGTCCTCCACACACGACCCCGACGACTCAACGGGCCGCCCCGACAACCGGTTCCCCCGCTGCGCCACATTCACCCCGCCGGACGCAACGCCTCCCAGCGCACCGTCAGTTCCCCCTGCCGCCACCGCCCCGGCCCGTCCGCCAGCGGCCAGTCGCCCGACAGCGCCCGGGCCGTACGGATCCAGCGCTGCCGCGCCCCGTACGAGGCGTACGGAGCCGCCGCCGCCCACGCCCGGTCGAAGTCGCGCAGGAACGCGTACACCGGTTCGCCCGGAACGTTCCGGTGGATCAGAGCCTTCGGCAGCCGCTCCGCCAGATCCGAGGGGCGCTCCAGCGAGCCCAGCCTGGTCGCGAACGTCACCGTCCGCGGCCCCTCCGGCCCCAGCGCCACCCACACGTGCCGCCGCCCGATCTCGTCGCAGGTCCCCTCCACGAGCAGCCCCTCCGGAGCCAGCCGCCCGCACAGCCGCTCCCAGACCGCCGCCACCTGCTCCTCGTCGTACTGGCGCAGTACGTTCGCCGCGCGGATCAGCGCCGGGCGCGCACCGCCGTCCAGCGGCACCTCGAAGCCGCCGTGCCGGAAGCTCAGCCCCTCGCACTCGTACGGCTTCGCGCCCGCGACCCGGGCCGGCTCGATCTCGATGCCGACCACCCGCACCCGCGGCGCCGCCTCCCGCAGCCGGGCCAGCAGCTCCACCGCCGTCCACGGCGCCGCCCCGTAGCCCAGGTCCACCGCCACCGGCGCCTGCGCGCGGCGCAGCACCGCCCCGTGCGCGGCCGCGATCCAGCGGTCCATCCGGCGCAGGCGGTTCGGATTCGTCGTCCCGCGCGTCACCGTGCCCACGGGGCGGCCGGTCCGGCCGGCGGCGACGGCACGACCCGGGGGCGGAACGGAACGGGAGGACATGGGGCGAGGGTAAGCGGAGCGCCCCCGCCGGAGAAAAACCGGGCGGCCCACGAGGAAAAAAGCGGATGCCCCGGAATGCGGGGCACTGCCGTTCGGGTTGCACTCCTTGGCGGGTGCCGAGCGCGCTCCCGCCGCCATGCCCGTCCGCCCCGCCATCCGAATGTCGTCCGAGCGAGAGGAACTGCTCCCTTGAGCCAGTACGTGTCCCGCATCGGCGGCAGCCTCGGCGGCCGGATCGCGTCCGCTCGCAGCGCCCGCCACGACCCGCCCCGCCTGCGCCTTCCCGCCGTCGGACACCACCGCAAGCCGCGCCGCGTGGCCATGCTCAGCGTGCACACCTCACCGCTGCACCAGCCGGGCACCGGAGACGCCGGCGGTATGAACGTCTACATCGTGGAGCTCGCCAAGCGGCTCGCCGCCATCAACATCGAGGTCGAGATCTTCACCCGGGCCAGCGAGGGCGGGCTGCCGCCGGTGGTCGAGCTGGCCCCCGGCGTCCTCGTCCGGCACGTGGACGCGGGCCCCTACGAAGGCCTCGCCAAGGAGGACCTCCCCGCCCAGCTGTGCGCCTTCACCCACGGCGTGATGCAGGCCTGGGCCGGCCACCGCCCCGGCTACTACGACCTCGTCCACTCCCACTACTGGCTCTCCGGGCACGTGGGCTGGCTCGCCGCCGAGCGCTGGGGCGTCCCCCTCGTCCACGCCATGCACACCATGGCCAAGGTCAAGAACGCGGCGCTCGCCGAGGGCGACACGCCCGAACCGGCCGCCCGCGTCATCGGCGAGACCCAGATCGTGGCCGCCGCCGACCGCCTGATCGCCAACACCACCGAGGAGGCCGAGGAGCTCGTCCGCCACTACGACGCCGACCCCGGCAAGGTCGCCGTCGTCCACCCCGGCGTGAACCTGGACCGCTTCGCCGTCGCCGACGGCCGGGCCGCCGCCCGCGCCCGCCTCGGCCTGCCCCAGGACGCCGTCATCCCGCTCTTCGCCGGACGGATCCAGCCCCTCAAGGCCCCCGACCTGCTGCTGCGCGCCGTCGCCGAGCTGGTCGACCGCGACCCCTCGCTGCGCCACCGCCTGTTCGTCCCCGTCGTCGGCGGCCCGAGCGGAAGCGGCCTCGCCAAGCCGGAGGGCCTGCAGAAACTCGCCGCGAAGCTCGGCATCACCGACCTCGTGCACTTCCACCCGCCCGTCGCCCAGGACCGGCTCGCCGACTGGTTCCGGGCGGCGTCGGTACTGGTGATGCCCTCGTACAGCGAGTCGTTCGGGCTCGTCGCGATCGAGGCCCAGGCCACCGGCACGCCGGTGCTGGCCGCCGAGGTCGGCGGACTGCCGGTCGCCGTCAACGACGGCGTCACCGGCATCCTCGTCCCGGGACACGACCCGGTGGACTACGCCCGTGAGCTGCGGCGTTTCGTGGACGACCCGGCGCTCACCGAGCGCATGGGCGGCGAGGCGGCGCGGCACGCGCAGTTCTTCGGGTGGGAGACGGCCGCGAGCGGCACGGCCGACGTGTACACCGCGGCCATGCATGATCACCGCCGTCGCGTACGCTCCCACCATGGCTGACACCGCGGAGATCATCGAGGCCACGCTGAGCGGCGCCGAGCTGAGCTGGGAGTGCCCCGAGCCGGGCGCGTACGTCGTCCAGCTCCCCGGCAACCGCAAGCTGTCCACCACCTGCTCGCTGCGGATCGGCCGGCACTCGCTGTCGGTCAACGCCTTCGTGATCCGCCACCCCGACGAGAACGAGGCCGGGGTCCACCGCTGGCTGCTGGAGCGCAACCTCAAGCTGTACGGGCTGAGCTACGCGGTGGACCGCCTCGGCGACATCTACCTGACGGGCCGGCTGCCGCTGTCGGTGGTCACCCCGGAGGAGCTGGACCGGCTGCTCGGCACGGTCCTGGAGGCGGCGGACGGGGCGTTCAACACCCTGCTGGAGCTGGGCTTCGCGGGCGCGATCAAGCGCGAGTACGCGTGGCGCGTCTCCCGGGGCGAGTCCACCCGCAACCTGGACGCCTTCCGGCACCTGACCAAGCCGTCGGGCGAGGCCGGGGCCGAGCCCGAGGCAAAGCCCGAGCCCGAGACCCAGCCGCAGCCCTAGGCCTGGACCCGGGCCGGGGCCTCCGCGCCGGCGGCAGCGGGCGCCGCGGCCGCCGCCGCGGGAGCCGTTTCCCCCTCGGGGCGGGCGCCACCCTCGGGTACGGCGCCCCCCGCAGGGAAGTCCTCCGCCGCCGGGAGCCCGCGCATCAGGAGCCAGTAGCCCACCGCCGCCGCCGTGCCCAGGACCCCCGTGGACCCCCACAGCCAGCCCGCCCCGAACCGGTCGATCACGAAGCCGGCCAACAGCGGCGCCACCAGCGAGGCCACCGCCCACGACAGGGTGTACATGCCCTGGTAGCGGCCCCGCCCGTGCACCGGGGACAACCGCGCGACCAGGCTCATCTGGGTCGGCGAGTTCACGATCTCCGCCAGCGTCCACACGCACACCGTCAGGACGTACGCCCACAGCGGCCCCGCGAAGGCCGTCAGCGCGAACCCGTACCCCGCCAGCAGCGCCGAGACGACCAGCAGGCGGCGCGGATCGCGGTGCTCGATGAAGTGGCTCACCGGGATCTGCAGCAGCACGATCAGCACGCCGTTCACGGCGATGACCAGCCCGTAGTCCGCCGGGGAGAACCCCGCGGCGCCCATGGTGACCGGCAGGCCGTAGAACCCCTGCGAGAAGACCATCGAGATCAGGAACGACAGCCCGACCACCCCCATGAACCGCCCGTCGCGCAGCACCGTCCCCATCCGGGTCCGGTCCTCGGGGCCGTCCGCGCCGCCGGCCTCGGCCGTCTCCGCAGCGCCCCGCTGCGGACGGGACTCGGGCAGCTTCACGTACACCAGCACCGCACACACCAGCGTCAGCGCCGCCTCGCCCAGGAACCCGGCCAGGTAGCTGTACTCGGCGATCAGTCCCGCGACCGCCGAGCTCACGGCGAAGCCGAGGTTGATCGCCCAGTAGTTGAGCGAGAACGCCCGTACCCGGTCCTGCGGCGGCACGATGTCCGCCATCATCGCCTGCACCGCCGGGCGCGAGGCGTTCGAGGTCAGCCCCACCAGCAGCGCCACCGCGGCGATCGCCGCCGGATCCTCCATGAAGCCGAGCAGCGCCACCGAGAACGCCGTCGAGGCCTGGGCCGCCAGCAGCGTGGGACGCCGCCCCAGCCGGTCGGTCATCACCCCCGCGGCGAGCGAGGAGACCACCCCGCCCAGCCCGTGCAGCGCCGCCACCAGTCCCGCGAAGGAGGCCGAGTAGCCCCGCTCCAGCGTCAGGTACAAGGTCATGAACGTGGCGACGAAGGCCCCGAGCCGGTTGACCAGCGTGCTCGCCCACAGCCACCAGAACGCCCGCGGCAGACCCGACACGCTCTCCCGGGCAGCCCGTCTCAGACTGGCAACGGACATACGGAATCCCCCCGGGCGATGTAAGTGGCTCTCCTGCTCCTCGCACCGTACGGCCGGGCGCCCCGGACGGCCACTGAATTGACGCGCCGCGTCAATCGGAAGGAGGCCCGGCCACCCCCCGGACGCCGCGCGCGAGCGCTCCGGCCCGTCCATTAGGCTCGTACGCATGGCCGACGCACCGTACAAGCTGATCCTCCTCCGCCACGGCGAGAGCGAGTGGAACGCGAAGAACCTGTTCACCGGCTGGGTGGACGTCAATCTCAACGAGAAGGGCGAGAAGGAGGCGGTCCGCGGCGGTGAGCTGCTCAAGGACGCCGGCCTGCTCCCCGACGTCGTGCACACCTCGCTCCAGAAGCGCGCGATCCGCACCGCGCAGCTGGCGCTGGAGGCCGCCGACCGCCACTGGATCCCGGTCCACCGCTCCTGGCGCCTGAACGAGCGCCACTACGGCGCCCTCCAGGGCAAGGACAAGGCCCAGACCCTCGCCGAGTTCGGCGAGGAGCAGTTCATGCTGTGGCGCCGCTCGTACGACACCCCGCCGCCGGCCCTTGAGGACGGCACCGAGTTCTCCCAGTCGGACGACGCCCGCTACGCGACGATCCCGCCGGAGCTGCGCCCGCGCACCGAGTGCCTCAAGGACGTCGTCGTCCGCATGCTGCCGTACTGGTACGACGGCATCGTCCCGGACCTGCTCGCCGGTCGCACGGTCCTGGTCGCCGCGCACGGCAACTCCCTGCGTGCCCTGGTCAAGCACCTGGACGGCATCTCCGACGCCGACATCGCGGGTCTGAACATCCCGACCGGCATCCCGCTCTCCTACGAGCTGGACGCCGAGTTCAAGCCCCTCACCCCGGGCGGCACCTACCTCGACCCGGAGGCTGCCGCGGCCGCCATCGAGGCCGTCAAGAACCAGGGCAAGAAGAAGTAAGTTTTGTGATCATGCCTCCCACCTGCGCATACAGCGCGGGTGGGAGGCGTTCTCATGCCCTGGGTCCACCCTGGGCCCTCAGCCCGACGGCGGGTCCTGCGGCCGGAGCGCCTTGCCGAGGGCCTTCCGGGCCCGATCCCGGCTGCTGGGCATCAGGTGCGCTTGCACCTTCAGCGTCAGTCCGGGGTCGGAGTGCCCGAGGTGCTCGCCGACCGCCGTGATGCTCTCCCCGGCGTCCAGCAGCACGGACGCGTGGTCAGCGAGGCGTGAGGAGGCAGAACTCGTTGCCTTCCGGGTCGGCCAGAACCGTCCAGGAGATTGCGGACTGATCGATATCGGGGTCGGTGGCGCCCAGGGCGCGCAGTCGGGCTGCCTCTGCGGCCGGGTCGTCACCGGGGTAGGGACAGACGTCGAGATGGACGCGGTTCCACCCGCTCTTGGTGTCGGGGTTGCGGAGGAACTCCAGGTAGGGGCCGACGCCTTTGGCGGAGCGCATGGTCGCGTGGTCGTCGGTGACCTCGTGCAGCGTCCAGTCCATCGCCTCGCCCCAGAACCGGGCCATCCCCCGTGGGTCGGTGCAGTCGACCACCACCGCGGCGATCGGCCCGGTGCCCTGGTAGATCGGACGGGGCTCCAGGACGCAGAACTCGTTGCCTTCCGGGTCGGCCATGACCGTCCAGGGGACGTCGCCCTGCCCCACGTCGGCGAGCGTCGCGCCGAGATCCTTCAAGCGCGCGACCAACTCCGCTTGGTGGGCGGTCGAGGTGGTGGCCAGATCGACGTGCACGCGGTTCTTGACCGTTTTGGGTTCCGGGCGGGCGACGATGTCGATGCAGACGGCCACGGGGTCGGGGTAGGCGAAGCCCACGGGTTCGAGGTTGGTCACGCCGGGTCCCTCGCTGTCGACACCCCAACCGAGTGCCTCCGCCCAGAACCGGCCGAGCGCGGAGTCGTCCCGGGCCTTCATGTTGATCTGCACGAGTCGTGTTGCCATGCACAAGATCCTAAAAGCCGCCGCCGGCCGGGCCGCCGCGATCAGACATGTGCTCGACCGCGATCACCGAGGTGAACAAAGCCCCCACCTGGGGCGTTGCCGCCGGTGGGAGCTTTGGCGATGGTCGGTCAATAGACGGTGTACCCGTTGTACTTGCCGCCCTGGCAGTACTTGTGATCTCCGTAGTACACGACTTTCCCCCCGGCGTACGTGCAGTCGTAGCCGGAGATGTCGGGCGCGGCGGCCTGAGCGGTGGCAGCGCCCGTGAGGCCGGCTCCTGCAAGGGCTGCCGCGGCGATGGCAGCGGCCAGTAGTCGTCGAACGCGCATCTGCTTCCCCTTTCGCGGATTGACTGGTGGGCCACTAGCCACGCTCCTCCGCACCCATGGGGGTGGCGCCTCACGTTGCTCCATTCGAGTGAAAGTCGCGCGGCGCCGACCGCGAAAGCCCCTGCCGGCGGACTCGCCCGCCGCCCGCCGCCCGACGGAGGGGAACGGAAAGGGCCCCGTCCGGCACTTCGGACGGGGCCCTCGGCACGCCGGCGGCGGTCAGCCGCCGCACTGGCATGGGGCACCGGACTGGCACCCGCAACCGCAGCCCGAGCCGCAGCCGCAGGCCGCGAGCAGCGGGAGGCGGAGCGGTTCGGGCCGGGTCGGCGGCGGCTGCTCGTGCTCCGGGGTGATGGGGACGGGGGAATCGGGCATGGTTCCTCCTCGCAGGCGGCGGAGTGCCTTCGCCCCATTCATGCCCAGCCACACCGGCGCGTCAACGGCGCACTGGGGCAGAACGGCTCAGACGCCCTCGACCTGCGTGGGCGGCTGGAGCTCGTCCGCGTGCTCGCCAGTCACCAGGTAGACCACGCGCTTGGCCACCGACACCGCATGGTCCGCGAACCGCTCGTAGTAGCGGCCCAGCAGGGTCACGTCGACCGCCGTCTCGATGCCGTGCTTCCAACGGTCGTCCATCAGGTGCTGGAACAGCGTGCGGTGCAGCTGGTCCATCTCGTCGTCGTCCGTCTCCAGCTGGAGCGCCAGGTCCACGTCCTTCGTGATGATGACCTCGGCCGCCTTCGCCATCAGGCGCTGCGCCAGCTGCCCCATCTCCAGGATCGTCGCGTGCAGGTCCCGGGGGACCGCCGTGTCCGGGAAGCGCAGCCGGGCCAGCTTGGCCACGTGCTGGGCGAGGTCGCCCGAGCGCTCCAGGTCGGCGCTCATCCGCAGCGAGGTCACCACGATGCGCAGGTCGGTGGCGACCGGCTGCTGGCGGGCCAGCAGCGCGATGGCGCGGGCCTCCAGGTCGTGCTGGAGGTCGTCGACCTTCTGGTCGGCGGCGATGACGCTCTCCGCCAGCTTCAGGTCGGCGTCGAGCATGGACGTCGTGGCCCGCCCGATCGCGGAACCGACGAGCCGGGCCATCTCGACCAGGCTCTCTCCGATCGAGTCCAGTTCCTCGTGGTACGCGTCACGCATGGGTGTCCCTCTCTTGGCCGACTGCGTCTGGTGCCCGGGGGGCGGGCCGGGGTGGCCTCCTGCCCCACGGTGACACGTTCGGACGCGAACGCGTCCGACTCCGGCACCCCAAGTGAATCAACCCCGTCCCCAGGGTGAACTCTGGGCGACGACTGTTCGAGGTGCCACCCGAACGGCTGTGGAAGTGCCGTCGTGCCTGCTTAACCTGGATGCATGGACGTGAACGCGGCGGTCGCCGCAGCTGCAGCGATCGCCGGTCTGTGCACCGGCGTCATCGCGATGCTGGCGTTCCGCTGGAGCGAGCGCGACCAGGCCCGCCCCACCAGGAGCTCCATGCGCCCCGACATCAATGCGGTCCTGCCGCCCGGCGTGGACACCGTCCTGTCCGTGCTCCGCTCCTCCGCCGTCGTACTCGACGAGGGTGACGCGGTGGTCAAGGCCAGCTCGGCGGCGTACGCCCTCGGACTGGTCCGCGGCGGGAAGCTGGCCGTGGAGCCCATGCTCCACATGGCCCGCGACACCCGCCGCGACGGGGAGATACGCCAGGTCGAACTCGACCTGCCCCGGCGCGGCACCGGCCGCGGCGAGGCCCTCGCGGTCTCGGCCCGCGTCGCCCCGCTCGGCTCACGGCTCGTGCTGCTCCTCGTCGAGGACCTCACCGAGGCCCGCCGCATCGAGGCCGTACGGCGCGACTTCGTCGCGAACGTGTCGCACGAGCTGAAGACGCCGGTCGGCGCGATCTCCCTGCTCTCCGAAGCGGTCATGGACGCCGCGGACGACCCCGAGGCGGTCAGCCGCTTCGCGGGCCGCATGCAGATCGAGGCCACCCGCCTGATCAACCTCGTGCAGGAGCTCATCGACCTCTCCCGGGTGCAGAACGACGACCCGCTGGAGGACGCCGAGCCCGTACGCGTGGACACGCTCGTGGCGGAGGCCATCGACCGCTGTCGCCACACCGCCTCGTCGAAGCAGATCACCATGGCCGCGGGCGGCACCGCCGACCTGAAGGTCTGGGGCCACCGCGGACAGCTCGCGGCAGCCCTCGGGAACCTGGTCGAGAACGCCGTCAACTACAGTCCCGCCCGCACCCGCGTCGGCATAGCCGGCCGCAGGGTGTCGGCGCCGGGCGGTGATCTGATCGAGATCGCCGTGACCGACCAGGGCATCGGCATCCCGGAGAAGGACCGCGAGCGCATCTTCGAACGCTTCTACCGTGTGGACCCGGCCCGCTCCCGCGCCACCGGAGGAACCGGCCTCGGCCTCGCGATCGTCAAGCACGTGGCGGCCTCGCACGGCGGCGAGGTGTCGGTCTGGAGCTCGGAGGGGCAGGGCTCCACCTTCACCCTGCGGCTCCCGGAAGCAGGCGCGCGCGCCCAGGCCCAGGCCCACGACTCCGGGACCCCTGACGCGGAAGCCCGTACGGACACGAACCCCGACGCGGCCGAGCCCGCCGGGCCCGCCGCCGCCCCGGCTCCCACGACCCCCCACTCGACCCCTGCCTGACCTGCCTCACCAGAACCAGCCATCCCTGCCCCGGAGGTCCTTCCGTGACCCGAGTGCTCGTCGTCGAGGATGAGGAATCCTTCAGCGACGCCCTGTCCTACATGCTCCGCAAGGAGGGCTTCGAGGTCGCCATCGCCGCGACCGGGCCCGACGGGCTCGACGAGTTCGAGCGCAACGGCGCCGACCTCGTCCTCCTCGACCTGATGCTCCCCGGCCTGCCCGGCACGGAGGTCTGCCGGCAGCTGCGCGGCCGCTCCAACGTCCCCGTCATCATGGTGACCGCCAAGGACAGCGAGATCGACAAGGTCGTCGGCCTGGAGATAGGAGCCGACGACTACGTCACGAAGCCCTTCTCCTCGCGGGAGCTGGTCGCCCGCATCCGCGCGGTCCTGCGCCGCCGCGGAGAGCCGGAAGAGGTCACCCCGGCCGCGCTGGAGGCCGGTCCCGTACGGATGGACGTCGACCGCCACGTGGTCACGGTCGCCGGAGCCAAGGTGGACCTCCCGCTGAAGGAGTTCGACCTGCTGGAGATGCTGCTGCGCAACGCGGGCCGCGTGCTGACCCGCATGCAGCTGATCGACCGGGTCTGGGGCGCGGACTACGTCGGCGACACGAAGACCCTGGACGTCCACGTGAAGCGCCTGCGCGCCAAGATCGAGCCGGACCCGGGCGCGCCGCGCTACCTGGTCACGGTCCGCGGCCTGGGCTACAAGTTCGAGCCGTAAGCCCCGTCTATACGGGTAGGGCCCCCACCGCAGCAGCGGTGGGGGCCCTACCCGTGGTACGCGGACGGCGCGGCGGTCAGTGACCGGCGGCGTGCGACGCCGAGCCGGACGGCGTGGCGGCCGGGCTGCCGGAGGCCGCACCCGAGGGGGTGGCGGCCGGGACGCCGGCGGCCGGGGAGCCGGACGCGGCACCGGACGGCGTGGCCGTCGGGCTGCCCGAGGGGCCGGCGCCGGCGGCACCGGTGGCGGGCGCCTCGGTCGGACCGAAGCCCGCGTACATGCCGGTGGCCGGGACGACGAGCGCGTCCAGCGCCACGTCACCCGCCCGGCTGAGCTGGAAGACGACCTTCTGCGCGTTGCCGTCCTTGACGGACTCGCCGCCCTCGATCACGGCGGAGGCGTTGCCCTTGCCGCCCAGGACCAGGGAACCGCCGGGCGGCACGACGACCTTGCCGGCGGCGGCGCCCTCGGCGGCCTTCAGGACGACCTTGCCCTTGCTGCCCGGGAGGGTGATCGCGTCGATGGTCTCCGGCGCGGTGCCCATGTTGAAGACCGTCGCGGAGACGGCGGCGGGGCCGCCCTTCTTGTCCTTGCCGCCCTGGGTGATCACCAGCGCGTTCTGGACCTTGATGTCGCCCTTGGTGACGGCGGCGTTGTCCGGCTTGATCTGGAGCGTCTCCGCGTGCTCGCCGGCAGCGCAGGCGGCCAGCGAGGCGATCGAGAACACGATGGCGGTGGCGGCGAGGGCGCCGCGTCGAAGGCTGCGGCTCACGGCGGCGGCAACTCCTTGGACGTACGGAACGGAAGGGTGGGCGTCCCCCGGGGCGGCTGAGGTAAAGCCGCTCTAAGGGTGTGTCAGCGCGCTTAGGTTACCGAGCCGCCGCCCCGCCCCCGCACCCGACCCTCCGCAGCGCGGGGGCCGCCCTGCACCGGCCCCCGCGATCTTGCATTCCGGCCGCCGTTCATGTGCCGCCCACATATACCGCGGGGGTATCGCACCGGGGTAAGCCGCTCCGCCGCCTGGTGATCAATTCGGGGATTCCGTCGAACGGCGCTCCGTGATCAATTCAGGATTGGGCCGGAACCGCTCCGTACGGGTGGTCGCCAGTCGAACGGAGTAGTTCGGTTTCCCGGCATCGAAACCGGCAAAACGGGACGTACGTCACACTGACGGGCCTGCCGGTCAGGTGTAACGTGGCCGTTTCGTCCGGTCCGCACAGCGCCTCCGACCTGCGAATACCCTCTTCCGGAAGCCCTTCGCAGCACGTTCGAGTCGCTGTTGTCAAGCCCCGAGATGTGCCCTGACCTGCGAAAACGCCATTCATAACAGTCAGTTCTCGTGTTACCCTGGATAGCCACGGAAGGGGTACCTGTCACATGACGTTCAAGGTTGGCGACACCGTGGTCTATCCCCATCACGGGGCCGCGCTGATCGAGGCCATCGAAACTCGCCAGATCAAAGGCGTGGACAAGACCTACTTGGTGCTCAAGGTCGCCCAGGGCGACCTGACGGTTCGTGTGCCTGCGGACAATGCGGAGTTCGTCGGCGTTCGCGACGTAGTCGGCCAGGACGGGCTGGACCGGGTCTTCGAGGTGCTTCGTGCGCCGTATGCCGAAGAGCCGACGAACTGGTCCCGGCGCTACAAGGCAAATCTGGAGAAGCTCGCTTCTGGCGATGTCATCAAGGTCGCCGAAGTGGTGCGTGACCTGTGGCGTCGCGAGCGTGAGCGCGGGCTGTCCGCGGGTGAGAAGCGCATGCTCGCGAAGGCGCGCCAGATCCTGGTGAGCGAGCTCGCGCTCGCTGAGAACACCAACGAGGACAAGGCAGAGGCCCTCCTCGACGAGGTTCTCGCGTCCTGACGCGAGGACACCTCGTCACACAGTTGTGCCGCGGTGCCCGATGACACGCCCTCTCTCCCGGGAGGGGGCTGTTGCCGGGCGCTGCGGCATGTCTGTACCCACACCGATTTCCTCACTGGCGTGCCGGGTCCGGGCAGCCGGCTCGACCGGTCGTCACGGAAGGGGCGAGGGCGTCGCACCCGGCACCCCTCAGGCCATACCCATGTCGGCCGAAGTCACAAACCTGGCTCGGAGCTACTGATGTCTGACGAAACGCGCCCCCACCGCACCGCCGCGGTGATCCCGGCCGCCGGCCGCGGGGTACGCCTCGGCCCCGGTGCGCCCAAGGCCCTGCGGGCCCTCGGCGGCACCCCCATGCTCATCCACGCCGTCCGCGCGATGGCCCGCTCCCGGGCCGTCTCCGCCGTGGTCGTCGTCGCCCCCTCCGACGGAGCCGCCGAGGTGCGCCGCCTGCTGGACGAGCACGCGCTGCCCGACCGCACCGAGATCCTGGTCGTGCCCGGCGGGGAGACCCGCCAGGAGTCCGTACGCGCCGGCCTCGCCGCGCTCCCGGCCGACATCACCTCCGTTCTCATCCACGACGCGGCCCGCCCGCTCGTCCCCGTCGACACCGTCGACTCCGTGATCGAGGCCGTCCGCGCGGGCTCGCCCGCCGTGGTGCCCGCCCTGCCGCTGGCCGACACCGTCAAGGAGGTCGAGCCCGGCAAGCCCGGCGAGCCCGAGCCCGTCGTCGCCACGCCCGAGCGGGCCCGGCTGCGCGCCGTCCAGACCCCGCAGGGCTTCGACCTCGCCACGCTCGTTCGCGCACACGAGGAGCTCGCGGTGGGCGCAGCCGACGGCGAGGGCGCCACCGACGACGCCGCAATGGTGGAACGGCTCGGCGTCACCGTGATGGCGGTCCCCGGCCACGAAGAGGCCTTCAAGGTCACCCGCCCGCTCGACCTGGTCCTCGCAGAGGCCGTACTCGCCCGCAGGAGGGCCACCGATGCCTACTGACTCCGCAGGTTCCGAGGAGTTCTCCGGCCACGGCGGCCCCGGCGGCCAGGGCGGCCGGAACGAGGCTCCGGCCGGGGCCGCGCGCGCCGCCGCCCCCGCCCCGCTGCTCCCGCAGGTCGGCATCGGCACCGACGTGCACGCCTTCGAGGCCGGCCGTGAGCTGTGGTGCGCCGGGCTGCTGTGGGAGGGCGAGGACGGCCTCGCCGGACACTCCGACGGCGACGTCGCCGCGCACGCCGCCTGCGACGCCCTGTTCTCCGCCGCCGGCGTCGGCGACCTCGGCGCCCACTTCGGCACCTCCCGCCCCGAGTGGTCCGGCGCCGCCGGTGTCACCCTCCTGGCGGAGGCCGCCCGTATCGTCCGCGCCGAGGGCTTCGAGATCGGCAACATCGCCATCCAGGTGATCGGCGTACGCCCGAAGATCGGCAAACGGCGCGAAGAAGCGCAGAAGGCGCTCGCCGCCGCCGCGGGCGCCCCCGTCGCGGTCTCCGGCACCACCACCGACGGCCTCGGCCTCACCGGCCGCGCCGAAGGGCTCGCCGCCATCGCCACCGCCCTCGTCTACCGGACGAACCGCACCTGAGTACGACGTACGGCCACAACCCCGGCGTCGTCGACGTCACCTCTTCGGCAGCAAAGCGCCCCCCGCGCCCCGAAAGGGTCGCGGGGCACTGCCGCAGGCGCACTACCCTGGATGCCGTGACTATTCGCCTGTACGACACCAGCGCCCGGCAGATCCGCGACTTCATCCCGCTCGTCCCGGGCTGCGTCTCGATCTACCTGTGTGGTGCCACCGTGCAGGCGGCCCCGCACATCGGGCACATCAGGTCGTACCTCAACTTCGACGTCATGCGCCGCTGGTTCACCTACCGCGGCTACGACGTGACCTTCATCCGCAACGTCACGGACATCGACGACAAGATCATCGCCAAGTCCGCGGAGCAGGGCCGCCCCTGGTGGTCCATCGGCTACGAGAACGAGCTCGCGTTCAACACCGGTTACGACGCGCTGGGCTGCCTGCGGCCCACCTACGAGCCGCGCGCCACGGGCCACGTGCCCGAGATGATCGAGATGATGCGCGTCCTGATCGAGCGCGGCCACGCCTACGTCGCCGACGGCAGCGTCTACTTCGACGTCCGCTCCTACCCGGACTACCTGGCCCTGTCCAACCAGGACATCGACGACCTGCGCCAGCCCGCCGAGGAAGGCATCACCGGCAAGCGCGACCCCCGCGACTTCGCCATGTGGAAGGCCTCCAAGCCCGGCGAGCCCGACTGGGAGACCCCCTGGGGCCGCGGCCGCCCCGGCTGGCACCTCGAATGCTCCGCCATGGCGCACAAGTACCTCGGCAGCGCCTTCGACATCCACGGCGGCGGCCTCGACCTGATCTTCCCGCACCACGAGAACGAGATCGTCCAGGCCAAGGCCTTCGGCGACGCGTTCGCGCAGTACTGGTGCCACAACGCCTGGGTGACCATGTCCGGCGAGAAGATGTCGAAGTCGCTCGGCAACTCCGTGCTCGTCTCCGAAATGGTCAAGCGCTGGCGCCCGATCGTCCTGCGCTACTACCTCGGCACCCCGCACTACCGCTCGATGATCGAATACAGCGAGGAGGCCCTGCGCGAGGCCGAATCCGCCTT
Source organism: Streptomyces sp. NPDC043680 (assembly GCF_056436685.1). Lineage (NCBI taxonomy): Bacteria > Bacillati > Actinomycetota > Actinomycetes > Kitasatosporales > Streptomycetaceae > Streptomyces > Streptomyces sp. NPDC043680. Next base: position 76,832 of record NZ_JBWKCE010000006.1, read on the forward strand.
CGCGCGCATCGAGGGCTTCTACCAGCGCGTCATCGAGAAGGCCGGCAAGACCGTCGACCCCGCGGCCGAGGTCCCGCCCGCCTTCGCCGAGGCCATGGACGACGACCTGGGCGTCCCGCAGGCGCTCGCCATCGTCCACACCACCGTCCGCCAGGGCAACAGCGCACTGGCCGCCGACGACAAGGACGCGGCCATCGCGCGCCTGTCGGAGGTACGGGCCATGCTGGCCGTCCTCGGCCTGGACCCGCTCGACCCGCACTGGGCGGAGGAGAGCGACCGCGGAGAGGACCTCCACGGGGCCGTCGACACGCTCGTACGCCTCGTCCTGGAGCAGCGGGAGTCCGCCCGCTCCCGCAAGGACTGGGCCACCGCCGACGCCATCCGCGACCAGCTCCAGCAGTCCGGCCTCGTCATCGAGGACAGCCCGGCCGGCCCCCGCTGGACGCTCGGCCCGCGCTGAGCCGGCAAGGCCCGGACCAGCTCTGTTGTGCCGCCCGGGCCTCCGGGCGGCACACTCTTCATACGTACGTATCGCAGCACCAACGAAAACAGGTAGAGGTCATGGCCGGGAACAGCCAGCGCAGGAACCGCCGCACGTCCAACAAGAAGGGCGCCACGGTCGGCAGCGGCGGGCAGCGGCGCAAGGGCCTGGAGGGCAGGGGCCCCACGCCCAAGGCCGAGGACCGCAAGGGCCACAAGGCCTTCCGCATCTCCAACGCCATGGCCAAGCAGGCGGCCAAGCGCCGCCCCGCGCCCCGCCGCGGCGGCCCCAAGGGCACCAGCGAGATGGTCGTCGGCCGCAACCCCGTCTTCGAGGCACTGCGCGACGGCGTCCCCGCCACCACCCTCTACGTGCAGCAGTTCATCGACAACGACGAGCGCGTCCGCGAGGCCCTCCAGCTCGCCGGCGAGCGCGGCAACATCAACCTGATGGAAGCCCCGCGCCCCGAACTCGACCGGATGACCAACGGGCTCAACCACCAGGGCCTCGTCCTCCAGGTCCCGCCGTACGAGTACGCGCACCCCGAGGACCTCACCGCCGCCGCCTACGACAACGGCGAGGACCCCCTCATCGTCGCCCTCGACGGCGTCACCGACCCCCGCAACCTCGGCGCGATCGTCCGCTCCGTCTCCGCCTTCGGCGGCCACGGCGTGGTCATCCCCGAGCGCCGCGCCGCCGGTATGACCGCCGGTGCCTGGAAGACCTCCGCCGGCACCGCGGCCCGCACCCCGGTCTCCCGCGTCACCAACCTGACCCGCGCCCTCCAGGAGTACAAGAAGGCCGGCCTGGCCATCGTCGGCCTCGCCGCCGAGGGCGAGCACACCGTTGCCGACCTCGACGCGCTCGCCGGCCCGGTCGTCATCGTCGTCGGCTCCGAGGGCAAGGGCCTCGGCCGCCTCGTCGGCGAGAACTGCGACTACCTCGTCCGCATCCCCATGCCGGGCGGCGCCGAATCCCTCAACGCCGGTGTCGCCGCGGGCGTCGTGCTCTACGAAGCGGCCCGCCGCCGCGGCTGAAGCGCCCCGGCCGGGCCCTGAGGCTCTGCCAATCGGCTCACGCAGCGTGACCCGTGAGCGTGTCACCCCGCCCGTTTCGGGCGGGGTGGCTTGATCTTGACGGGCCTCGGACACATCCCTGCTGTCAAGGCAGTGTCCTAAACACTGATCACTCGGTTAGATGAGTGTGGACACCAGAACGTCAGGGTTCGACGACCAGCCCGCGCTGAGCATGGTCAAGGTGCCGTGCGACCCCGCACAGGTCATCGTCAACCACGCCAGCTTCCGCGTGCGGCTCGCACCGAGCCCGAGCGCGCGTTCCAAGCCCGCGAACGCCCCCGGCTCACCCGGGCGCGCGCCCGTCCTCGGCGGTGCCGTGGCCGCCGCGGGCGCCACCCGCCGCCGCGCCCCCGTCGTCTGGAGCGGCAAGTCCGCCCCGGGCGGCGACTCCGCCGCCATGGGAGGACTCCTCCAGGCCGTGCGCGAACACGGGCGCGGCCACGACGAGTACGACGGCGGAGCCACCCAGGTCATCCCACGGGTGGACCTCGCGCACGACCTCGCCGGAGACACCCTCGCCACGCCGACCGTCATCGGCCAGCGCACCTACGGCGACCCCGACGAGACGCGCAGGCTGACCGCCGTACGGGACCTGCCGTACACGCCGCCGTACACGCCGCCGTACACGCCGCCGTACGCGGGCGGCGGCGGGGCCGGCTTCGACACCCCCTACGACGACCCGCCCGGCACCGGCCCCGGCGGCGACTCCCGCCGCGCGGCCTCCGAGGCCCGCGCGCAAGCCTCGTACTACCCCGGCCGCCGGATGAACCTCGGCGTCGTGCTGCTCCCGCTGCGCGTCTTCCTCGGCTTCATCTCCATCTACGCCGGCATGGGCAAGCTGTGCGACCCCGTCTACTTCGACGGCGGCGAACGCGGCTCCATGGTCACCTGGCTGCGCACCCTGCACCCCTGGGCCCTCGCCGAACCGCTGCGCGACTTCGCCCTCGCGCACCCCGTCGGCGCCGGCCTGAGCGTGGCCTTCCTCCAGGTCATCGTCGGCGTGCTGACCGTCCTCGGCCTGTGGCAGCGCTTCGCCGCCTGCTTCGGCGCACTCCTGTCCGCCGCCCTGCTGATGACGGTGAGCTGGAAGACCGTCCCCGCCTACGACGCCCCCGACATCATCTACCTCGCCGCCTGGAGCCCGCTGATCATCGCGGGCGCCCCCGTCTACTCACTCGACGGCCGCCTCGCCGGAGAGGCCTGGCGCACCCTCGGACCCCGCTCCGAGGTCTGGCAGCTGCGCAGGCGCGTCCTGCGCCGCGGCTCCGTCATGGCCGCCGTGGTGTGCGGGCTCACCATGCTCATCGGCTCCGTGCTCGGCGGCGCCGTCCGCTCCACCACCGTCGTCACCGTGCCCGGCCCGGGCCGCGCCCCCAGCAACTACCTGCCCGGCTCCCCGCTCCCGCAACTTCCGAGCAAGCAGCAACAGCCGCAGCCCACCACCCCGCAGCCCTCCAAGCCCGCGGAACCCACCGCCGGCGCCGGCAGCCCCACCGCCAAGGCCGGCCGCAGCACCGCCGGTACCAGCTCCCGCGCAACCGCGGGAACCGGCTCCCAGTCACCCACCGCGACCCGCGGCACCACCACCGGCTCCACCGTCGGCAGCAGCAGCCCCAAGCAGTCCACCCCGAAGCCGCCGTCCTCCTCCTCGGGCAGCACCTCCGGCAGCGGAGGCGGCAGCAGCAAGCCGCGCCAGCCCGGCCTGGTCGGCGGCCTCCTCGGCTGAGGGGCCCCACCCCCGAAAGGGCCCGGCGTGCACCCGGCACGCCGGGCCCTCTTCTTTTGCGGGCTCGGTTCGCCTCCGGGGCGCTGATGCCGGCTCCAGGAGGCCGTACGTCCTCGAAACCGCTCGTTCTCCCCCCTTCCGGGCTCGGTTCGCCTCCGGGGCGCTGATGCCGGCTCCAGGAGGCCGTACGTCCTCGAAACCGCTCGTTCTCCCCCCTTCCGGGCTCGGTTCGCCTCCGGGGCGCTGATGCCGACTCCAGGAGGCCGTACGTCCTCGAAACCGCTCGTTCCTCGCGGTTCCTCCGGGCGTTCGCCCTCCTTCGCCGGCGCGCCCCTTCGGCTCACTCGCCGGCGGCGGCGTAGGGAGGCTCAGCGGCCGGACAGGGGCTCAGAGGCCGCCGGGGCCGCTCTGGGCGGCCAACTCGCGGGCCGCCTCGGTCAGATCCTTCGCCGTGTCGATCGCCCGCCAGTAGGCCCCCTGGGGCAGCGGGAAGCCCGCCAACCGCCGCTCACGCGCCAGCCGCGGGAACGTCGTCCGTTCGTGGTCGCCCAAATCCGGCAGCAGCGCCGCGAATTCGGGACCGAAGACGTACACGCCCGCATTGATCAGATACGGCGACGGCGGCGACTCGATGAAGTCCAGCACCTGCCCGAACTCGTTGGTCTCCACCGCCCCCCAGGGAATCCGCGGCCGCGCCAGCGCCAGCGTCGCCGTCGCCCCCCGCTCCGCATGGAAGGCCGCCATCTCGCGCAGCGAGAACCGCGTCCAGATGTCCCCGTTCGTCGCGTACCACGGCTGGTCCGCACACGGCAGCTGCCGTGCCGCGTACTTCAGACCGCCGCCGCGCCCCAGCGGCTCCTCCTCCACCACCGTCGTCACCCGCAGCGGCAGCTCGGCCCGGGCCAGCCAGTCCTGCAGCACCTCCGCGAGGTGCCCGCAGGACACCACCGCATCGGTGACCCCCTCGGAGGCCAGCCACGCCAGCTGGTGCCCGATGATCGGCATCCCCGTCCCCGGGATCTCGACCATCGGCTTCGGCCGGTCGTCCGTATACGGACGCAGCCGCGAACCCTGGCCCCCCGCCAGTACGACCGCCTGAGTGGGCGCCTGGACGAGGGAGGCCGGGAACGCGGCCGCGGAAACGGTGGGGTGGGGTACGGCAGGAACGTCGGTCATGGCGGCCAGGGTAGAGGCCGCTCGACCCGCTCGACGCGTACGTCGGGCCCCGTCAGCCCATGGAGGCGACGCCGGACGCGTACGACGTGTCGCAGACGGGCCGCGCGAAGGACTGCGCCTTCGTCGGACCGTAGGCGTCCACGGCGGCCCGGCCCAGCGCCCGCGCGATCCCCACGCAGTGCTCGGCGAGCGACGGCCGCCGGTCCACCTCCCGCTGGAGGTGCGTCAGGACGTCGCCCGGCGTCTCGCCCTGCTGCAGCTCACCGAGCAGCTTGTCGCGCAGCACCTCGTGGGCGGCACGCGGCTTCGCGGGGACCGAGACGTCCTCGGCGGACGCGGTCAGGATCTGGGAAGGGGTGTTGTCCGCCCAGGGGACCATGGTGACCGCGAGAGTCCCGGACAGGACCAGGACGACGGGCAGGACCAGGGCGAGGGATCGGCCGATACGGCGGGCAGTGTGGGTCACGAGGGCGAGAGTAGCGCTCGGTGAAGATTTGGCGACATTTAGTCACCCGGTCGAGGGATGGTTCGACGTGGCCTTTCGAATCACGTGTTGACGACCGGACCCGAATGGGGTGCTCTGCCCGCTCTGTGCAGGGACGCGAGGGGCGTTCCCGGAGACCCGGGAACGCCCCTCGCGGTCACCCGTCACACGGCTCAGCCGGACAGCCGCTCACCGGAGGAGGTGGAGAACACGTGGATCTCGCCGGCCCGCGGCACGACGTGCAGCGAAGAGCCCTTCTCCGGCACCTGGCGGCCGCCGACGCGCACCACGATGTCCTGGCCGCCGTCGGCCTTCGAGGTCTGGCCGTAGACGTACCCGTCGGCGCCGAGCTCCTCCACGACGTTGACCGTGATCGTCAGCCCGCCCTCGGTACCGACGTCGAAGTGCTCGGGACGCACGCCCACCGTGACGGTACGGTCGCCCGCGTCCGCGGCGGCGGACAGCGCCTCACGCGACACCGGCACCACACTGTCCCCGAACTTCACACCGCCATCCGTGATCGGCACCTCGACCAGGTTCATCGCGGGCGAGCCGATGAACCCGGCGACGAACAGGTTCGCCGGCCGGTCGTACATGTTGCGCGGGGTGTCGACCTGCTGCAGCAGACCGTCCTTCAGCACCGCCACCCGGTCGCCCATCGTCATGGCCTCGACCTGGTCGTGGGTGACGTAGACGGTGGTGATCCCGAGGTCGCGCTGGAGCGCCGCGATCTGCGTACGCGTGGACACGCGCAGCTTCGCGTCGAGGTTCGAGAGCGGCTCGTCCATCAGGAACACCTGCGGCTTGCGCACGATGGCCCGCCCCATGGCGACACGCTGACGCTGACCGCCGGACAGGGCCTTCGGCTTGCGGTCGAGGTACTGGGTGAGGTCGAGCATCTTCGCCGCGTCCTCGACCTTCTTGCGGATGGTCGCCTTGTCCTCGCCGGCGATCTTGAGCGCGAAGCCCATGTTGTCGGCGACGGTCATGTGCGGGTACAGCGCGTAGTTCTGGAACACCATCGCGATGTCCCGGTCCTTGGGCGGCAGGTGCGTGACGTCGCGGTCACCGATGCGGATGGCACCGCCGTTGACGTCCTCCAGGCCGGCGAGCATGCGCAGCGAGGTGGACTTGCCGCAGCCGGAGGGCCCGACGAGGACGAGGAACTCCCCGTCCTCGATGTGCAGCTCCAGCTCGTCGACGGCGGGCTTGTCGCCGCCGGGGTAGAGCCGGGTCGCCTTGTCGAAGGTGACAGAAGCCATGGTGATGAATCCCTTCTACCGGCAGGAACGTGCCGGACGATCCGAGTGGAAGGAAGAATTGGTCTGGTCCACGAGAATGGACTTCCGCCCGAACCTACCCGGAACCGCCGCTTCTGTCAGCACCCCGGTGCCCGTGAGCTCCGCCGCTGTCAGAGGTGTCTGTTTCCCTTGCACCCATGACCGTCCACGACCTGATCCGCGTCCTCCCCGACATCCCGACCCTCCGGGACCGCTGCCGCGCGCTGGCGGCGCTGGACCGGGTGGTCGGCGGGAACAGCCCGTACGGCTACTTCTCATACGACGCTGCGTGGGGCCCGAGCCAGGAGGCGGCCTTCATGGAGAACGGCTCGGGCGACGAGTACGCCATCGTCTTCACCCCGGCCGGGGTCTTCGGGCGCGGCTTCGACCACGAGTCCCCGATGAGCCCCTGGGGCGACGAGGACGTGGCGCTGTGGCCCGGCCTGGTGGACACCGTGCCGGAGGTGTTCCGGCCGCTGGTGGCGGAGCCGGCGTTCTGCGAGGGGGGCGTGCTCCAGGCGACGGCCGTCTTCTGGCGCGAGACCTCCGACACCGCCTGGCGGACGGGCGAGGTGGAGATCCCGGCGGATGTCGACGACGGCGCCGACCACCTCTTCTCCGTCCTCGCGGCGGGTACGGCCGCGGCCTATCAGGAGTTCGCGGAGGACTACCACGAGGTCACACTCGACCGGACGGCGGTGGAGCACGTCTGGGAGCTCCGCCCCCTGACCGAGGCCGCCGTGCGGGGCCTCAACCCGCGGCTGACGCTCGCGGAGTTCACCCGGGCGCTGAACCGCTGTGGGTACCCGGCGGCTTGACGAACGTGATGGCCGGGGCGAAGTGCCGCTGTGTAAAGTGAGGGCGGCTACGCCTCCTTAGCTCAGCTGGCCAGAGCAACGCACTTGTAATGCGTAGGTCGTCGGTTCGAATCCGACAGGGGGCTCCATCCCAGGTCAGGGGCTTGCTGACCCAAGGGATTCGTACAGAAACGGAAGGCCCCGGGCGATCGCCCGGGGCCTTCCGGCGTCTGGTCAGCGGCGGCCCGAGATGCGGTCGGCCAGGCGGGCCAGGGGGGTTGTGGTGGGGCGGTGGGTGGCCGTTTCGCGGCGGTCCGCCTCGCGGTAGGCCGCGTAGAGGGCGTGGACGCCGAGCCAGCGGAAGGGTTCCGGCTCCCAGCGGCGGACGCGGTGGTCGACCCAGGGGAGGGTGGTCAGCTCGGTGCGGTCCTCCAGGACCAGGTCGCGCAGGGTGCGGGCCGCGAGGTTGGCGGTGGCCACGCCCGAGCCGACGTAGCCGCCCGCCCAGCCGAGGCCCGTCGTGCGGTCCAGGGTGACGGTGGCGCACCAGTCGCGGGGGACGCCGAGGACCCCGGACCAGGCGTGCGTGATCTCCACCCCGGTGAGGACCGGGAAGAAGGAGGTCAACAGGGCGGTCAGCGAGGCGATCGTGGCGGGCTGGGTGGTGCCGTCGGTGTCGGTGCGGGAGCCGAAGCGGTACGGGATGCCGCGGCCGCCGATCGCGATGCGGTCGTCCGCGGTGCGCTGGGCGTACATGTAGGCGTGGGCCATGTCGCCCAGCACTTCCCGCCCCGACCAGCCCAATTGCGACCAGGTCGACTCCGGGAGCGGAGCCGTCGCGATCATCGAGGAGTTCATCGGGAGCCACGCGCGCTTCTGGCCCTTCAGGGCGGCCGTGAAGCCCTCGGTGCAGCGCAGGACGTACGGGGCGCGGACCGTGCCGTACGGGGTCAGGGCCCGGCCCGCGCGGATTTCGGTGACCGGGGTGGTTTCGTGGATGACCACGCCGAGGCGTTCGCAGGCGGCGGCGAGGCCCTTGGCGAGTTTCCAGGGGTGGATGCGGGCGCCGTGGGGGGTCCAGCCGGCGCCCACCGCGTCGGCGATGTCGATGCGGGCGCGGGTTTCGACGGCGTCGTAGAGCTCGCGGTCGGTTTCGCCGAAGGCGAGTTCGGCTTCGTGGAAGGCCTTGAGGCGGCTGAGCTGGGCGGGGGTGCGGGCGACTTCGAGGACGCCGCCGCGGTGCACGTCGGCGTCGATGCCCTCCTTGGCGGCGACGTCGATGACCTCGGTGACGGTGTCGTTCATGGCGTGCTGGAGGCGCTGTGCGGCCTGGTGGCCGTGGCGCCGGGCGTAGCGGTCGCGGCCGGCGATGCCGTTGTAGAGCCAGCCGCCGTTGCGGCCGGAGGCCCCGTAGCCGCAGAACTTCTGTTCGAGGATGGTGATGCGCAGGTCGGGGGCGGCCGTCTTGAGGTAGTAGGCGGTCCACAGGCCGGTGTAGCCGCCGCCGACGACGACCACGTCCGCGGTGGTGTCGGTGGTGAGGGGGGCGCGGGGTGGCCGGGCGGTGGCGGTGGGGTCGGTCGCGTACCAGAAGGAGATGCCGCCGTTGGTCGTCATGGGGGAGTTGCTACACCGGGTTTCGCGGGGGTGTCCAGGTGCGGGATGCCGGGTTTTGGGGCGGGGGAGACGGCCTTGTGGCTGGTGCGGGCGGGGTGGTCGGGTCCGTAGGCTGCCCGGATGATCCGTAGCGCTGTCGTGGCCGATGTGCCCGTCATCCACGCCATGATCCGCGAGCTCGCGGAGTACGAGAAGGTGCCGCACGAGGCGCGGGCCACCGAGGAGCAGTTGCGGGAGGCGCTGTTCGGGGAGCGGCCGGCGGCGTTCGCGCACATCGCGGAGACGGAGGAGGGGGAGGCGGTCGGCTTCTCGGTGTGGTTCCTCAGCTTTTCGACGTGGCGGGGGGTGCACGGGATCTACCTGGAGGACCTGTACGTACGGCCGGGCGTGCGCGGGGGCGGCCATGGGAAGGCGCTGCTGGCGGAGTTGGCGCGGATCTGTGTGGAGCGCGGGTACGAGCGGCTGGAGTGGTCGGTGCTGAAGTGGAACGAGCCGACGATCGCCTTCTACGAGGCTCTGGGGGCGCGGCCGCAGGACGAGTGGGCGGTGTACCGGCTGACGGACGAGCCGTTGCGTCGGCTCGGTTCCCGCTAGCTCCGGGGCGTGCGGGGGAGGATGGGGGCATGGTGCGCAAGGGGCAGCGGGAGACGGTGGGTGCGGCGCGGCGGCCGGAGGTGCGGCTCCCGGAACTGACCGTCTGGGAGGGCGGGGGACTGGAGCCGGACGGGGACTACGACGGGCTGGAGTTCGCGGACCTGGATCTGGCGGGGCAGGAGGGGGTCGGGGCCCGTTTCATGGACTGCGCGCTGCGGCGGTGTGCGCTGGACGGGGCGGGGTTGGCGAAGGCGCGGGTCCTGGATTCGGTGCTGGAGGGGGTCCGGGGGGTGGGTACGGACCTGTCCGGGGCTTCCTTGCGGGACGTGGAGCTGCTGGAGGCGCGCCTGGGCGGGGTGCAGCTGCACGGGTCGGTGTGGGAGCGGGTGGTGGTCCGCGGCGGCAAGATCGACTACTTGAATCTGCGGACGGCCCGGTTGAAGGACGTCGTCTTCGAGGAGTGCGTGCTGGTGGAGCCGGATTTCGGCGGGGCGGTGCTGGAGCGGGTGGAGTTCCGGGGCTGTGCGCTGCGCGGGGTGGATTTCTCCGGGGCGCGGCTGGCCGACGTGGATCTGCGGGGGGCGTCGGAGTTGGACATCGCACGCGGGGTGGAGGCCTTGGCGGGGGCGGTGATCAGTCCTGGGCAGCTGTTCGACCTGGCTCCGGCGCTGGCGGCGCAGCTGGGGTTGCGGGTGCTGGGCCAGGGGCTGTCCGGCTGATCATGTGACGGGTTCGGGCCGGGGCGTGCGCCCGTCGTGGGGCGGGGAGAGCCGGCGAACGTCGAGTGGGCGGCCCGTGCGCGAAAACCAGTGGAGCGGCGCCGCCGTGCGCCCTTACCGTGCTGGCGAATCATGTCGTCCAGGCAAGGACATGCCGTTGTACACCCTGTGAGACCTCCCGAGAGCTGATGTGTCGCGCGTCGCGCATGTGCGCCGCGCTGCTTTTTGCTGCGGATTTTCTCACTGAAACCGGTGTATTTCTGTGCTCAACACCTGGGTGGTCACGCCCACCTGTCTGCCGACCGTTCTCCGCCGTTGCCACGCCTGCGCGTCCGAGCGCTTCCGGGCACACGGCAAATTTCGTGTCAACGCACACCACAAGCTCCTCGATGCCTGGCTCCTCGTGCTCTGTACCGCTTGCGGGGACACGGCGAAGCTGTCGGTCCTGGACCGGGTGAACGTGCGCTCCGTACGGCCTGAGCTGTTGGACCGGATGCACGGCAACGATCCTGGTCTGGCAGCGGAGCTGCTCCGGGATCCGGTCGTGCGGCGCCGTAATCGCATCGACCTCGACTGGGAGGGCGCCTGGCGCCTCGACACCGGCGGATCGGATCACCTGGACCGCGAGGTGGTCGAGGTCTCGGTCCGCTTCGCGGCGCGGATCCCGGTCCGGCCGGTGCGACTGATCGCTGAAGGGTGCGGTCTTCCGCGGGCCGAGGTCGAGCGGCTGATCGCGGAGGGGAAGCTCGTTTCGGCGGTCCGGCTGAGCGGCAGGCTCTCCGGCGACTTCACCTTCATGCTGAAGCGCTGAAGCGCTGAAGCGCTGAAGCGCTGAACCGCTGAAGCGATGGGCGCTGAGCGCTCCTCGGGGGCGGGGGCCGTCCGGTGGGCCGCCGGGCAGCCCCCGGGCAGGCCCGTTACGCGGGGACGCGGGGGTAGCGGGCCTGGAGGGTCCAGACGACGGGGTTGTCGGCCAGGCCCTCGTGCATGTCGACGAGGTCGGCGATCAGGTCGTGCAGGAAGTCGCGGGCCTCGCGGCGCAGCAGCCGGTGGCTGAAGGTCAGCGGCTCTTCTTCGGGCGGCATCCAGTCGGCTTCGATGTCGACCCAGCCGAAGCGGCGCTCGAAGAGCATGCGGTCGGTGGATTCGGTGAAGTCGAGTTCGGCGTGCTGGCGGTGGGAGGAGCGGCTGCCGCGCGGGTCCTGGTCGAGTTGTTCGACGATGTCGCACAGGGCCCAGGCGAAGTCGAGTACGGGCACCCATCCCCAGGCTGTGGACACTTCGCGGTCCGCGTTCGTGTCGGCGAGGTAGACGTCGCCGCAGAACAGGTCGTGGCGCAGGGAGTGGACGTCCGCCGAGCGGTAGTCGGTCTGCGGGGGGTCGGGGAAGCGCCGGGAGAGGGAATAGCCGATGTCGAGCACGTACCCGATGGTGTCACGGGTCCACCGCGCCCGACGTGCCGACGTCCGCCGGGCCCGGCGCTCGGGCTGCTGCCGGGCCCGGGGCTCCGGTTTCCGTCGGGGTCTCGCCGCTCCGGCGCCGCGGCTCGGGCCGGGACGGCGGGCGGCGGCCGGTCAGGGGAGGAGGCGTTGTTCCTTGGCCACCGAGACGGCGCCGGCGCGGGTGTCCACGCCGAGCTTGTCGTAGATGCGGCCCAGGTGGGTCTTGACGGTGGCTTCGCTGATGAACAGCGCCCGCGCGATGTCCCGGTTGCCGAGGCCGCGGGCGAGCTGGCCGAGGATGTCCAGTTCGCGGTCGGTCAGGGTGGGGCGGGAGCCGCGCATGTGGGCCATGACGCGGCTGGCCACCGGCGGCGAGAGGGTGGTGCGGCCCTGGGCCGCGGAGTGGATCGCCGAGAACAGCTCCTCGGGGCGTTCCGCCTTCAGCAGGTAGCCGGTGGCTCCGGCTCCGATGGCCCGGGTGATGTCGGCGTCGGTGTCGTACGTGGTGAGGACCAGGACGTGCGGCGGTGCGGGCGGGGTCGGCAGGGCGGTGATGCGGCGGGTGGCTTCGACGCCGTCGATGCCCTCGCCCAGCTGGAGGTCCATGAGGACCACCTGGGGGCGGAGTTTCGCGGCGAGGGCCACTGCCTCCTCGCCGCTGCCCGCCTCGCCGAGGACCTCGATGTCCGGGGCGCTGCCCAGGAGGGCCAGGAGGCCGGCGCGGACCACCGCGTGGTCGTCGCAGAGCAGGATGGTGGTCACGGGTGGCGCTCCAGGGGGATGGCCGCGGAGAGGACGGTGCCTTCGCCCGCGGTGGATTCGACGGTGAGGGTGCCGCCCAGCGCGCGGACGCGGGCGCGTATGGCGGGCAGGCCGTGCCCGCGGTCCGCGGCGGTTGCGGCGCCCGGTGCGGAGAAGCCGCGGCCGTCGTCCGCGATGTCCAGGACGACCTGGTCTCCCAGGTAGCTCAGGGTGAGGGCCGCGGTGTGGGCCCCGGAGTGCTCGCGGACGTTGGCCAGCGCCCCCTGCGCGATGCGCAGCAGGGCCGATTGGACGCGGTCGGGCAGGGGGCCGGGGGTGCCTTCCAGGTGGAAGCGGACGTCGATGCCGGGTCCCGCGTCGAGGGCGCGCAGGGCCTGTGCGAGGCCGGCGTCGCCTTCGAGTTCGGGTGGGGCCAGGTCGTGGACGAGGCGTCGGGCCTCGGCGAGGCCGCGGGCGGCGATGTCGGTGGCGGTGCGGACGTGGGCGCGGGCGGTGTCCGGGTCGGTGTCCCAGGTGCGGTCGGCGGCCTGGAGCAGCATCTGCTGGCTGGACAGGTGCTGGGCGAGGGTGTCGTGGATCTCCATGGACAGCCGCTGGCGTTCGGCGAGGGTTCCTTCGCGCCGTTCGGTGGCGGCCAGCTCCCGCCGGGTCCGGATCAGGTCGTCGATCAGGGCCCGCTGGGCTTGGGCTTGGCGCTCCATGTGGACGAAGACGGCGGTGGCGAGCGCGGCGATGGCGGGCGGGGCCAGCAGCAGGTTCGGGTCGAAGGCGGTGGACAGTTTCAGCTGGGCGGCGACGACGAAGACGGTGAGCAGGGCCACGAGGACGACCGCCGCACGCGGCGGCAGGGTCCGCAGCGCCGTGTAGAAGAGGGGTACGGCACACCACGCGAAGCTCGGCGCGAGGACGACGAGTACCACCCAGGCCGCCACCACGAGCCCGAGCCAGAGCAGCCGCCGCAGGGTGGGGGCGGCTCCGAGCGCGGGCCCGAGGACGTACAGCAGGGCCAGGGCGATGCTGAGGGCGATGATCCAGGGGGTGCTGGGCGAGCCGGGGTGGCGCAGCAGGAAGCGGGCCACGGAGGCGGCGAGGAGCAGGAAGAACGCGGTGTGCATGACGGCCGCCAGCGCGCGGGTGTCGGCCTTCCGCGGCGGTGGGTGGGTCACGCGGGCTCCTCGGGCGGGGGGTGTGGTTCGGGCGCGGTGCGTGGGCCGTGGGGTGTGGATCGGGCAGGTGTGCGGATCGGGCGGGCATCTCCATCGTGCCCCTTTGACCAGCCAATCCGGATCCGCCCCGGCTCCGCATCGACCGATCGGTCGACCCCGGGGTCATCCGGTGCGGCAGCCGTCCGGAGCCGGTACGGGGACGGGCGGGTGCGGTGCGCGGCCGCAGGCTGGAAGCACCGACGGAGCACCACGGAGCACCACGGAGCACCACGGAGCACCACGGAGCACCGACCAAGCACCACGGAGCACCAGCGGACCACCCCGCGCCGACGCCCTCAGGAGCAGCAGACATGAAGACCCGCACCCGCGTTCTGACCGCTACCGCCCTCGCCGTCGCACTCGGCGCCGGCACCTTCGGCGCGGTCAGCGCCGGCGCCGCGCAGCCGGAGTCGGCTCCGGCCGCCGCCGTCGCGAAGAAGGACGGGGAGGCGAACGAGAAGAACTTCACCACCACGACGCACCTCACCGTCGACGCCGCCACCCGCGTCGCCCAGGCCGCGCTGGAGGCCGCGCAGAAGGAGAACCAGAAGGTGACGGTGGCGGTCGTGGACCGCAACGGCAACACCATCGTCACCCTGCGCGGCGACGGGGCGGGCCCGCAGTCCTACGAGTCCGCGCAGCGCAAGGCCTACACCGCGGTGTCCTGGAACGCCCCGACCTCGGTGCTCGCGGGCCGCCTCGCCCAGGCCCCGAACCTGAAGGACATCCCCGGCACCCTCTTCCTGGGCGGCGGCACCCCGGTGCAGGCCAAGGGCGCGCCGGTGGCGGGCATCGGTGTGGCGGGCGCCCCGAGCGGCGATCTGGACGAGAAGTACGCCAAGGCGGGCGTCGACGCGCTGGAGAAGTAATCCGCAGAAACACCCCGAAGTACACCAGCATGCGCACATAGGATCGAGCGCGTGAAACACCGCGCGTTCCGCCGCCTCGCCGTCCCCGCCGCTGCCGCCCTGATCGCCCTGACCACGGGGTGTACGGGCAGCACGGTGCAGGGGCGGCCGGGCGCGTCGGGGCTGCGCGACCCGTACTTCCCCAAGGCCGGCAACGGCGGCTACCAGGTGGAGCATTACGACCTGGACCTCGACTACGACCCGGACGAGGGGGAGTTGAACGCCACGGCCGTCATCACGGCCCGCGCCGAGCAGGGGCTCAGCTCCTTCAACCTCGACCTCAGCGGCCTGCGGATCGATGAGATCACCGTGCAGGGGGCCGCCGCCCGGTACAACCGCAGCGGACGGGAGCTGACCGTGCGTCCGGCCAAGGACCTGAAGAAGGGCGAGGTCTTCCGCACGGAGGTCGACTACCGCGGGAAGCCGCAGCCCATCACCGATCCGGACCGCTCCAAGGAGGGCTGGATCACCACGGACGACGGGGCGGTCGGTGTCGGCGAGCCGGTGGGGTCGATGGCCTGGTTCCCGGGGAACCACCACCCCAGCGACAAGGCGACGTACGACATCACCCTGACGGTGCCCAAGGGCTACGAGGCGGTGTCCAACGGAGAGTTGGCCTCGCGCACCGACACCGCGGAAGGACAGACCCGGTTCAGCTGGCACAGCCCGCAGCCGATGGCGAGTTACCTGGCCGTCGCCGCCGTCGGGAAGTTCAAGGTGACGACCGGGCGGATGCCGTCCGGAGTCGCCGTGTACGAGGCCGTGGTGCCCGGCGAGGCGGCGAAGAGCGCGCCGGCGCTGGCGCGGCTGCCGGAGGTCGTGGAGTGGGGGAGCAGTCGCTTCGGCCCGTACCCCTTCGGGACGGCGGGTGCGATCGTGCTTCCGGAGGGGTCCCTCACGTATGCGCTGGAGACGCAGACCAAACCCGTCTTCTCCGGCGCCCCCGACGAGAAGCTCGTCCTGCACGAGCTGGCGCACCAGTGGTTCGGCGACTCGGTCTCGCCGAAGTCCTGGAAGGACATGTGGCTCAACGAGGGTTTCGCGACCTACGCGGAATGGCTGTGGTCGGAGGACCACGGCGGCACCACCGCGCAGCAGTACTTCGACGCCTTCCTCGCGGGCGACACGGACGTCGATCCGGAGGCGGCCTCCGACTGGGCCGCGTTCCCGCCGGCCGCGCCGCCCGGGCCGGGGGACATCTCCGAGGCCCCGGTGTACTACCGGGGCGCGATGGTGTTGCAGCGCATCCGCCAGGAGGTGGGGGACGAGAAGTTCTTCGCCCTGCTGCGCGGCTGGGCCGCCGACCACCGGTACGGGAACGCGAGCACCGCCGATTTCACCGCGTACGCCGAGCAGAAGACGGGCCGCGACCTGAAGAAGGTCTGGGACGTCTGGCTGTACGGCCGGGCCCGCCCCACCGCGCAGGCGACGTCCTAGACCCCGGGGTCCGGCGACCCCGGGACCGGAGCCGCTTGGAGGGACTTGCGCAGGACCGCGCAGTCGCGGCCCCGTTCGAGGTCCTTGGCGTGGCGCAGGACGGTGTAGCCCTGGGCCTGCCAGAACGCGAGGGCGCCCGGGTTGTTGTCCAGTACGGCGATCCGTACGCCGGTACGGCCCGCGGCGCGGAAGCGCTCCTCCAAGAGGGCGGCGAGGGTGCGCCCGTGTCCGCGGCGGTGGGCGGTGGCGTCGACGAGCAGCAGGCCGATCCAGGGGTCCGGGTCTCCGGAGGCGGGGTCGGGGTGGTGGGCGAGGGTGGCGGCGAGTCCGACCAGCCGGCCGGCGGAGCGGGCCAGGAGCACTTCGGCGCCGTCGTGGGCGAGTTCGTCGGCGAGGGCGGCCGCGACCTGTTCGACGGTGATGCGGGCGGGGTCGGGGAAGTCGCCGCTGAGCTCGAAGAACGCGCGGTTGGTGGCGTAGAGGGCGGCGATCTCGGTCAGGACGGGGCCCGGCAGGGCGCCGTCGACCGGGGCGAGCGGCTGGAGGATCACCCGGCGCACGCTAGCGGACCGCGAGTGCGTGTACGGCCCCGCCGGCGGCCGGGACGCAGACCGACCCCGGCGCCCCCCGCCCCGGCGCGCCCCCGCCCCGGCGCGGCTCCTGATGGGGGCGAAGCCCCCTCCCGGAGGCTTCCCGGGAGGGGGCTTCGCGGGTGCCGGGCGGGACTCAGACGTTGACGCCGAAGTCCTGGGCGATGCCGGTGAGGCCGGAGGCGTAACCCTGGCCGACCGCGCGGAACTTCCACTCGGCGCCGTTGCGGTAGAGCTCGCCGAAGACCATGGCGGTCTCGGTGGCCGCGTCCTCGGAGAGGTCGTAGCGGGCGATCTCGGCGCCGCCGGCCTGGTTCACGACGCGGATGTACGCGTTGCGGACCTGGCCGAAGTTCTGGCTGCGGGAGTCGGCGTCGTAGATGGAGACCGGGAAGACGATCTTGTCGACATCGGCGGGCAGGCCCGCGAGGTTGACCTTGATGGCCTCGTCGTCGCCGGCGCCCTCGCCGGTGCGGTTGTCACCGGTGTGGACGATGGTCTGGTCCGGGGTGGACTTGTTGTTGAAGAAGACGAAGTGCCCGTCGGAGACGACCTTGCCCATGGCGTTGACCGCGATGGCGGAGGCGTCGAGGTCGAAGTCGACACCGGTCGTCGTCCGGACGTCCCAGCCGAGGCCGACCGTGACGGCACTGAGGCCGGGGGCCTCCTTCGTGAGCGAGACGTTGCCGCCCTTGGACAGGCTTACTGCCATTTTGACTGGTGTCCCTTCGTCGTCGCAGTCGTCGCATGGCCGCGAGGTGGGGCCAAGTTACCGCTGCTCTTCATAACGCCACGAGGGGGCCCGCAGGTTCCGCGGCGGGGAAATGCGCGTGACGGGCAGCGCGCGGGGCGGGATCATGGGGGGCATGCCTGGTCCCCATGTCATCCGCGGTTCGGTCGTGCTCCCCGAGGCGGAGCTCGCCTGGCGGTTCTCGCGTTCCTCCGGACCGGGCGGGCAGCACGTGAACACCTCGGACTCCCGGGTGGAGCTGCTGTTCGACCTGGCCGCGACGAAGGCGCTGCCGCAGGTGTGGAAGGAGCGCGCGCTGGAGCGGCTCGCCGCGCGGCTGGTGGACGGGGTGGTCACCGTACGGGCGTCCGAGCACCGCTCGCAGTGGCGCAACCGGGAGATGGCGCTGGTCCGGCTGGCTTCGCTGCTCGCCGAGGCCACGGCTCCGCCGCCCAAGCCGCGGCGCGCCACGAAGATCCCGCGCGGGATCAACGAGCGGCGCCTGCGCGAGAAGAAGGCCCGCTCCGAGACGAAGCGCGGCCGCACCGGCCGCGACTGGTAGCCGGCCCGGGCGCCCGGCCTCCAGGCCCCGCCCCCGCCGCCGGAAGAGGCGGCCTAACCGGCCAGGTGGCGGTAGCGGCCGCGGAAGTAGGTCAGCGGTGCGCCGTCCGGGGACGGCAGGGCCGAGGTCAGGACGCGGCCGATCACCAGGGTGTGGTCGCCCGCCGCGACCCGGTCCTCCGTACGGCACTCCAGCGTGGCCAGCGCGCCCGACAGCAGCGGGGCGCCCGAGGCCTCGCCCCGTACGAAGGGCAGGTCCGCGAAGAGCAGGCGGTCGCTGATCCGGCCCTTCATCGCGAAGCGCCCCGCCACCTGCAGCTGGTGGTCGGCCAGCAGGGAGACCGCCCACAGGGGCTGCTCCGCCAGCAGGTCGTCCATCCGGGAGCCCTCGCGCAGGCTCACGAGGACCAGCGGCGGTTCCAGGGACACCGACATGAAGGCCGTCGCGGTCATGCCGACGTCCTCGCCGCGCGGGCCGTCCGCCGTCAGGGGCGCCTCGTGCGCGGTGACCAGGCACACGCCTGCCGCCAGTCGGGACATCGCGGCCCGGAACTCGTCGTTGCTCACCCCCTCAGGATGAAGGGTCGGGACGGGAGCCAGGGGAACAGGGGTCTTATTCGGCACGCCGGGAACGCTAGTCTCGCCCTCCCGCCGTGCACATCGGGCCCTGGTCCGAGCCGCGTCCCCGCCCCTCGGCCTAGGCCCGGGCGTATCGTTTGCGTGCGGGAAGGCAGGGGAGCGCTCCCAGTCCGCACCACCCCCAGAGGGCACCTTTATTCATCTCATGTGACTTGAGTCACAGAGGGCAAGATTTGTTGACCCTGTGTACCTGCGGCACAGCTCACTGTGATTCAGTGGACGGGACACCGCAACGAAACGCCGATGACAAACCTGGAGTTGCTGTCGAGGTCTCGGGGAGAGCGAGCAATGGAGACCGAGTCGGAGCCGTACGTCCGTCTTGCGACCCTGCGGCAGCTTCACCGGGTGGTGGCCGAGCTCAACACGGCCAGGAGCCTGGCGGACACCCTGCAGACCGTCGTGGACGGCATCGTCGTGGGCCTCGGCTACGAACTCGCCTGTGTCAACCTCGTACGCCCTGACGGGGATCTCGTCGTCGCCGCCTTCGCCGGCGACCCCGCCGCCGAGGCGCTCATCACCGGCCGCGTCGGCTCCCGTTCGTCGTGGGAGCGCCGCCTGACGATGGGTGAGAACTGGGACGGCCTGCGCTTCATCCCGCACACCGAGGGCTGGGTCCTGCTGGAGGACGACGTGCCCCAGTGGCACACCGAGGGCCCCGATCCCCGCTTCGAGGACGAGTGGCACCCCGAGGACCGGCTCTACGCCCCCATGTATGCGTCCGGCGGGGAACTTCTGGGTGTCATTTCGGTGGACAGACCGCGCAACGGGCGCCGCCCCGGCGCATGGGGGCGTGAGGCGCTCCAGATGTACGCCTTCCAAGCAGCGATTGCGATCAGCAACGCCAGGCTCCGCGCGAACATGCAGCGGGCCCTCGTCCGCCTCGAACGCGAGCAGCAGGCGCTGCGGGCGAGCGAGGAGTCCTTCCGGCAGGCCTTCGAGTACGCGCCGAGCGGGATGGCCATCGCCGAGATGGGCGGGGACCAGCACGGCCGGCTGCTGCGGACCAACGACGCCCTGTGCCGACTGCTGGGGCGGCCCGCCTCCGTCCTGCGCCGGTACTCCTTCTCCGACCTGGTCCATCCCGAGGACATCGGGACCCTGCTGCGGACCTCCGCCGAGGGCGGGCGCGCCGAGCTGCGCCTGGGGCGGCGGGACGGCACCTACGTGTGGGTGTCGCTGCGCAATTCGGTGGTCGCGGACGCCGCCGACGGGCCGCGGTTCCTGCTCACGCACGTCGAGGACATCGAGGAGCGCAAGCGCCACGAGCTCCAGCTCGCCCACCGGGCCAGCCACGATTCGCTGACCGGCCTGCCCAACAGCGCCGAGCTGCGCTCCCGGCTGGGGGCGCGGCTGTGCCGCAGGCCGCAGTCGGTGCGGGCGACGGCCGTCGAGGCGCTGGACGCGGCCTACGAGCGGGGCGGCGCGGCCGCGGGCGGCGCCGGGGAGCACGGGTTCCGGTCCGACGGGTTCCCCGGCCCCTACGAGTACGCCGGCGGCCCCGGCGGTGCGGGCGCGGGCCCGGGCGATCCGGGGTCCTGCCCGGGAGCCGCTCCCGCCGCGGGCGCCGGCCCGTACGACCACCACGTGCACACGGTGGCGCCCGCGGCCGACATCGACGACGGGACGAAGGGGCTCGCGGTGCTCTTCTGCGATCTCGACGGCTTCAAGTCGATCAACGACCGGTTCGGGCACCACACCGGTGACGCGGTGCTCATCGAGGTGGCGCGGCGCCTGACGACCGGCGTCAGGGACGGTGACACCGTCGCCCGGCTGGGTGGTGACGAATTCGTCGTCCTGGCCGACGGGCTCGGTGCCGCAGACGCCGCCGACCTGGCCGTCCGACTGCGCAACGCGATCATCCCGCCGATCCGGGTCGACGGCCGCGCGGTGCGGGTCGGGGCCAGTTTCGGCATCGGCTGGGCCAGCTGCGGCATGTCGGCGGACGAGGTGCTGCGCTCGGCCGACCAGCGGATGTACATCGAGAAAAGGTCCCGTTCCAAGGCGCACCGGCGGGCGGGCTGAGGCGATCGGCCGCCCGTGGGTGCACGTGTTCGGGGTAGGCTCCCGTGGGTCGAAAGGAGTGACCTGCGATGACGACGCCCGCGAACAACGGCCCGAACAGCGGGGCGAACAAGCCCGAGGACGACGATCCGTTCGGCTACCTCTACGCGGACGGCCAGGCCGCCGGAGCCACCCCGCCCAGCTCGGGCGGTGGATACGGCTTCCCCGGTCCGACGGGCGGTGGTCAGCCCGGTGCCCAGCCCGGCGTCCCCCGTACCTCGTACAACCAGGTGCGTACGGTCGGCGAGCGCACGTACGGCGGCCAGCGCGGGCAGGTCCCGCAGCAGCAGCCGCCGGCCTACCAGGCCCAGTACCAGGCCCCCGAGGCGCTCCAGGCGGGCGGCTACGGCGTCCCGCAGCAGCAGCAGCACGCCACCGCGCAGGTCCCCGTGCCGGGTCACGGCGGCGGCCACGGCGGCGGCTCCAGCCGCAAGGGCATGCTGATCGCTGCGGTCGCGGTGGTGGCGGCGGTCGTGATCGGCATCGGCGCGGCCCTGGCCTTCGGCGGCGACGGCAAGGACAAGGACGACAAGGCGGACCTGGCCGGGCATAACCAGTCGGCGCCCCCGCAGAACTCCGGCTCCCCCCAGCCGAGCGGCTCCCCGTCGGCCTCGGAGGCGCCGCTGCCGAAGGCGGACGCCTCCGGTTCCGGTATGAACCTGACCGGTGGTGCGCGGCTGGAGAACACGGTTCCGGGTGCGAAGAGCGCGGGCGGCCAGTACGTCGGCGGCTTCAACCAGACCGGTGCGGCGCTGACCTGGACCGTGGACATCGCGACGGCCGGGGATTACACGGTCTTCGTGAACTTCGCGGTGCCCGGCAAGGACGCGAAGGTGACTCTCACGGTCAACGGGCAGAGCCCGTCGCAGTCCCTGAACCTGGCGAACTTCGCCAAGGCCGAAGCCGGCGCCTGGGACAAGGGCTGGACCCGCACGTACGCGTGGGTCACCCTCAAGAAGGGCACCAACACGATGAAGATCTCGTGTGAGGCCGGCAACCAGTGCGACGCGATCTTCGATCAGCTCGACCTGGGGAAGGGGCACACCAAGCGCTGATCTGTCGGCAGCCGCTGTCCGTGTGCCCACGGGAACGGGTCCGGCCCCACCGCGCAGGCGGCAGGGCCGGAAACTGGTACGTGAGTCGGCCTTCTAGCCGCAATGGACCCAGCCGGTGTTCTCGCTGTGCTTCGACGCCAGGTAGGCGGAGTCCCTCCACACGCCCGTGATGTCGGCGGAGATCTGGACGCACGCGCCGCGGGCGGGGACGTACACCGGGCCCGCGTACTGGGTGTAGGCCCGCTGGCCGTCGGTGTCGACGGCGCCGTTGCTGGCCTTCAGGGTGATGCCCATGCCGTCGGTGACGAGGAAGTTGGCGTCACGGCGCAGGATCGCGCAGTTCTTGCCGGTGGAGCTGTTGTAGTAGAGGAAGATGACGCCGGCGCCGGTGGCGCGCTCGCTGTCCCCGAGCGGGTAGGCGTCCTGCTGGTAGTAGCCCGCGCCGCAGGAGCCGCCCGAGATCGTCTGGGCCTCGGCGGGGACCGCGGCCAGTGCGGAGACGGCCGCCACACCGGTGCCGATGGCGAGCGCCCTGCGGAAGATTCGGTTCATGTGGTTCAACCTTGCATTTTCGAAGATCAACTAATGCCTTGATCCTAATGGCCGAATCCGAGGCCCATGATCCGTCTGCCCCTCAAGTGCGCGGTGTCCAGCGTGGGCTGACGGTGGTTCAGCGACCGGACGCGGTGTTCCGCAGCCGGATCGTCAGGTGCCGGAGGTGACGGAGACGGCCTGCTGCAACTCCTCGTAGGCGCGGGGGTCGAAGTCTCCCGCCGTCGGCGCGTGCACCGTGGCCGCCGACAGGGCGACCGCGCGGGTCAGGCGGGCCGGCCAGTCCAGGCCCTCGGTGAGGGCGGAGAGCAGGCCCGCGACGGCGGAGTCGCCGGCTCCGGTCGGGTTGCCCGCCAGGGCGCGGGGCGGGGCCGCCTGCCAGGTGCCTTCGGCCGTGGCCGCCAGCAGGCCGTCCGGTCCGAGCGAGGTGACCACGGCGTGGGCGCCCCGGCGGCGGGCGTCGCGGGTGGCCTGGAGGGGTTCGCGGGATCCGGTCAGCTCGGCGAGTTCGGCCGCGTTCGGCTTGATCATCTCGGGACGGGCGGCGACCCCGCGGCGCAGTGCCTCTCCGCTGGTGTCCAGCAGCACCGGCGCCCCGGCGGCCCGGGCGGCCCGTACGAGGGTGGCGTACGCGCCGACGGGCACGCCCGGCGGCAGGCTGCCGCACAGGGCCACCGCCTCGGCGCCGGCCACCAGCTCCTCGTAGTGCTCCAGGAACCGGGCCCATTCTGCGGAACCGATGAGCGGGCCCGGCTCGTTGAACTGCGTGGTGTCGCCCGAGGACGCGTCGACCACGGCCAGGGTGCGGCGGGTGGTGCCCGCGCAGGGCAGCAGGGCGTCCTTCACCCCGCCCGCCTCGGCGAGCAGTTCGCGTACGGTCTCGCCCGTGCGGCCACCCGCGAAGCCGGTCGCGGTGACCTCGTGGCCGAGCGCCGCCAGCACCCGGGCCACGTTGAGGCCCTTGCCGCCGGGGCGTTCGGTCACGGCGGTGACCCGGTGCGAGGCGTGCGGGAGCAACTGCGGTACGCGGTGGGTGACGTCGAGTGCGGTGTTGAGCGTCACGGTCAGGATCATGGCAAGCCCCGGTCTCGGTGTGTGCCGGGATCATGCCAAAAAGATGCGCGGGCGGCCCAGTCCCCCCGGCCGCCCGCTTCGCCGGATACCCGCTCAGACCAGCGGCGGGCCGGGCGGGCTGACGATCCATTCGCCGCGCCGCATGACGCCCTTGACGTCGAATGCGGCGTCGAGGACCACGAGGTCGGCGTACTTGCCGGGCTCCAGGGAGCCCACCTGGTCGTAGAGGCCGAGCAGTTTGGCGGGGTTGGCGGAGATCGCCTGGACCACGGACTCCACCGGCAGCCGGTCCAGGATGACCGACCGCTTGAAGGCCGTGTCCAGGGTGAGGGTGGAGCCGGCGATCGAACCGCCCTCGACGAGGCGGGCCACGCCCTGCTTGACCTCCACCTCCAGCGAGCCCAGGTGGTAGGTCCCGTCGCCGAAGCCGGCCGCGTCCATCGCGTCGGTGATCAGCGCGACCCGGTGGGCGCCCGCGTGGTGGAAGGCCAGTTCCAGCATCGCCGGGTGCAGGTGGGTGCCGTCGTTGATCAGCTCGACGGTGACCCGTTCGTCCTCCAGGAGCGCGGCGATCGGCCCGGGGGCGCGGTGCTCCATGCCCGGCATCGCGTTGTAGAGGTGGGTGGCCACGGTCGCGCCCGCGTCGATGGCCTGGCGCGTCTGGTCGTACGTGGAGTCGGTGTGGCCGATCGCGGCGATGACCCCGTGCTCGGTCAGCAGCCGTACGGAGTCAAGGCCGCCGGGGAGTTCGGTGGCGAGGGTGACCATGCGGGCGGCGCCGTGCGCGGCGTCGACCAGCTTGCGGACCTCGGCCGGGTCGGGGTCGCGGAGCAGCTCCTCCTTGTGGGCGCCCTTGCGGCAGGGGTTGATGAAGGGGCCCTCGAAGTGGATGCCCGCGATCTCGCCCTGCTGCGTCAGCTCGGCGAGCAGGGCGGCGCGGCGGGCCAGCTCGTCCAGATCGCCGGTGACGGTGGAGGCGACGAGGGTGGTGGTGCCGTGCTCGCGGTGGGTGCGTACGCCCCGGAGCACCTCCTCGGCGGTGCCGGAGGTGAAGGAGGCGCCGCCGCCGCCGTGGTTGTGCATGTCCACGAAGCCGGGGACGATCCAGTGCCCGGACAGGTCGAGGAGCCGCGCGCCCTCCTCGGCGCTGCCCGCGATGCGCTCGCCGGAGACGATGACACGGCCGCCCGCCACGGTTCCGGTGGGCAGGACCACTCTGGCGCCGGAGAGAACGGTGCTCTGTGCGCTTCCGGACATCAGGCAGGTACCTCCGTGGCGAGTAGGTCCCAGGCGAGCAGCCCTGCGCCCAGGCATCCGGCGGTGTCCCCGAGGGCCGCCGGCACGATGTGGGGCAGGCGCTGGAACGTCACGCGCTCCTCGACGGCCGCCCGTAGGGGTGTGAACAAGGTTTCCCCCGCCTCGGCCAGCCCGCCACCGATGATCAGCGTGCGCGGGTCCAGCAGGGTGATCGCGGTGACCAGGCCGTCGGCGAGGGCGCCGACGGCGGTCTGCCACACCGCACGGGCCGCGGGATCGCCGGACTCGACGGCCTTGGCGCACTCCGCGGCGTCCGCCTCCGGATTGCCGCAGGCCGCCGCCCAGGCGCGGCTGACGGCGGAGGCGGAGGCGAGGGTCTCCAGGCAGCCGTACTGCCCGCAGCCGCAGGAGGGTCCGCCGGGGCGGACCACGATGTGGCCGATCTCCCCGGCGTAGCCGTGGGCGCCCGCCTCGATGCGGCCCGCGATGCCGATGGCGCCGGCGATGCCGGTGCCGAGGGGGACGAACAGGAAGCGGTCGGCGCCGCGCCCGGCGCCGATGCGGCCTTCGGCGAGTCCGCCCGTGCGCACGTCGTGGCCCAGCGCCACCGGGAGCGAGCCGAGCCGCCTGCCGAGGAGCTCGCGCATCGGTACGTCGCGCCAGCCGAGGTTCGCCGCGTAGACGGCGATCCCGTTCTCGGCGTCGACGATGCCGGGGACGGCGACTCCGGCCGCCGAGGCGGGGCGGCCGAAGCGTTCGCGGCCGAGCGCGCCCAGCTCGGCGGCGAAGTCCAGGATCGTCTCGACGACGGCGTCGGGGCCCCGCTCGCGGCCGGTGGCGCGGCGCGCCTCGTGGAGCAGGGTGCCGTCCTCGCCGACGAGGGCGGCCTTCATCCCGGTGCCGCCCACATCGAGGGCGATGACGTGTTTCACGGGTTTCACAGGTGACAGTCTCGCGTGCTCGGCGGGGAAAGGTCTAGTCCATTGAGAGGGATTGTTGAGCTGCCATACAAATTCGGGGCCCTCCCCTGACCCGGATGTGGAAGAGCCGCCAAAGTGGTGTAGACCTTACGTTGATCGTACGGACAACAAGGGGTGGATCGAGAACCGTGAAGGGCCGTTACCTGAGCCTGGCCGCGGCAGGCGCCGCGCTGTGCCTGACCGCCGTGACGCTGACCGGCTGCGGCAGCCTGGAGAGCATCACCGGGGACAACGAGGTGACCCTGCGGGTCGTGGCGGCCGACTACGGGGACAATCCGCAGAACTCCTCGTCCGCGTACTGGAAGGACCTCGCCGCGGGCTTCGAGAAGGACCACCCCGGCATCAAGGTCGAGGTCAGCGTCTACTCCTGGTCCGAGGTCGACGCGAAGGTCGCCGAGATGGTCAAGGCCGGGAAGGCGCCCGACATCGCGCAGATCGGCGCCTACGCCGACTACGCGGCCGCCGGCAAGCTCTACACCGCCGACGAACTGCTCGCCGTGAAGACCGAGGCCGACTTCCTCGCCCCGCTCGCGGACGCGGGCAAGATCAAGCGCGTCCAGTACGGCATGCCCTTCGTCTCCAGCACCCGGCTCCTCTTCTACAACGAGAAGCTGCTGACCGACGCGGGGGTGCTCGCGAAGGACGCCAAGGGCGGCTGGCAGCCCAAGAGCTGGGCGGACCTGGAGGCGGCCGCGAAGAAGCTCAAGGCCGCCGGCGTACCCACCCCCTTCGCGCTGCCGCTGGGCCGCGAGGAGGCGCAGGCCGAGACGATGATGTGGATGCTCGCGGGCGGTGGCGGCTACACCGACAACGAGGAGGCCTACGCCATCGACTCCCCGGAGAACGTCAAGACCTTCGAGTTCCTCCGGGACAAGATGGTCGGCCAGGGGCTGACCGGCGCGGCCGAGCCGGGCAAGACCGACCGGCAGGCCGCCTTCGACGCCTTCTCCCGGGGCGAGGTCGGCATGCTCAACGGCCACCCGACGCTGCTGAAGCAGGCGGCCGCGAAGGGCGTGAAGTTCGGCATGGTGGCCATGCCGACGGCCGACGGGACCGAGCACCCGACCATGGGCGTCGCGGACTGGGTGATGGCCTTCAAGAACGGGCACCGGGTGGAGTCGGGCAAGTTCCTGGACTACCTGTACACGCCCCAGAACGTGACCGCCTTCACCGCCAAGTACGACCTGCTGCCCGTGACGACGAGCGGCTACCGGGCGATGGAGGCCGGTACGGGCGCCTCGGCGCAGCAGCTGAAGGTCTTCCTCCAGGCCCTGCCGAACGCCCGGCTCTACCCGGTGGGCAAGAAGTCCTGGGCCGGGGTCAGCGAGGACGTCAAGCAGAAGATCGGCGCGAGCGTGCAGCCGGGCGGGCAGCCGGCGAAGGTGCTGGAGGAGATCGCGCTGGCCGCGCGGTCGGCCGACACGCACTGACCGGTTCGGGCCGGGGACAGCCCCAGGGGCCCTGCCCCGGGCCTCGGCCCCGGGGCCCGGGGGCGTGTCGGTGGGCGGCGTTAATCTGGCCGTATGACGGACGACGGGCAGCTCACGGCGACCGAGGCCGCGGTGCTCGCGTACGAGGGGCGCACCTGGCCCGGTCCCGGGGCCAAGGAGCGGGCGATACGGGAGGGTCTCGGGCTCACCCCGGTCCGGTACTACCAGCTGCTCAATGCGCTCATGGACGATCCGCGGGCGCTGGCCCACGCACCGGGCACCGTGAACCGGCTGCGCCGGCTCCGCGAGGCGCAGCGGGCCCGCCGCTGAGCGCGCCGCAGGCGCCGTAGCCGGGAGGGAGCGGGCCGGTTAGGGTCGTCCTTATGGCGAGCCATCCGCACAGCAACCTGCCGATGCCCGACACAGCCGCCGGACGCGAGGGGCTGGAAGCCCTGATCCGGGTACCCCGCCGGTCCGTGGTCGCGCTCGACTTCGACGGCACCCTCGCCGAGATCGTCCCCGACCCGGACCAGGCGCGCGCCCACCCCGGCGCCGTACCGGCCCTGGCCGCGCTCGCACCCGAGGTCGCCTCGGTCGCCGTGATCACCGGCCGGCCGGCCGGGGTCGCCGTACGGTACGGGGGCTTCGCCGGGGTCGCCGGACTCGAACACCTGGTGGTCCTCGGCCACTACGGAGCCGAGCGCTGGGACGCCGTCACCGGCATCGTCCACGCCCCGGCCGAGCACCCCGGCGTCGCGGCGGTACGGGCGGAGCTGCCCGGCTTCCTGGACGCGATCGGCGCGTGGCGCGGGACCTGGATCGAGGAGAAGGGCCGGGCGCTGGCCGTCCACACCCGGCGCGCCTCCGACCCGGCGGCCGCCTTCGCCGCGCTGCGGGAGCCCCTGGCCGAGCTGGCCGCGCGGCACGGGCTGATGGTGGAGCCGGGCCGGGCCGTCCTGGAGCTGCGCCCGCCGGGCATGGACAAGGGCGTGGCCCTCACGGAATTCCTGGAGGAGCAGGGCGCCGAGGCGGTGCTGTACGCCGGTGACGACCTGGGCGACCTCGCGGCGTACTCCGCGGTCGAGAAGCGGCGCGCCGAGGGCCTGCCGGGGCTGCTGGTGTGCAGCGGCTCCGCCGAGGTGCCGGAGCTGGCGGCCCGCGCCGACCTGGTCCTCCCCGGGCCGGCGCAGGTCACGGCCTTCCTGGCCGCCCTGGCCGAAGCCATCCGCTCCCGCGGGGCCTGACCCGGGAGCACCGGAGCCCCCGCAGGCCCGGGCGAAGCCGTCCGGGCCGCCGGGGCTCGCCGCGGCTCTGCCCGACCCGGCGCGCTCCGTCGGGCGCGACCGGGCCCTGCGGGGCTGTCCCCTACCCGCCCTTCCACCGTTCCCCGGGCTGCGCCCGGGCCTGTGCCTCAAACGCCGGCGGGGCCGGTGGGGGCGCGGAGGTCGGTCAGTTGGTTCGCGAACCACCGGGACGGGGGGAGGGCCGTGGCTGCCGCAGCAAGGCGCTTCGAGCGTTCCGCGCGTTCCGCGGCCGGCATCGACAGGGCCGTGTGCAGGGCCTCCGCGGTCGCCGTCACGTCGTACGGGTTCACCGTCAGCGCGTCCGCGCGGAGCTCAGCGTACGCCCCCGCCCCCGTCGACAGCACCAGCGCGCACCCCTGCTCCGACACCACCGGGATCTCCTTCGCCACCAGGTTCATCCCGTCCCGCACCGGGTTCACCAGCGCCACGTCCGCCATCCGGTACGCCGCCAGCGAGCGCGCGAAGTCGTCCTGCACCGACACCAGGACCGGCTGCCAGCCGCCCTCCTCGCCGAACTCCGCATTGATCTCGTCGGCGAGCTCCCGCACCGACGCCGTGTACCTGCGGTAGACCTCCAGGTCCTGCCGGGAGGGGTACGCCGAGGCCAGGTGCACCACCCGGCCGCGCCACTCGGGGTGCGCGGCCAGCAGTTCCCGGTAGGCGAGCAGCCCGCGCAGGACGTTCTTCGACAGCTCGGTGCGGTCCACCCGGACGATCGTCTTCAGGTCGCCGACCTCCGCCCGCAGCGCCGCCAGCTTGTCGTTCACCTCGGGCCGGTGCGCCAGCGCCCGCAGCTCGTCCGCGTCGACTCCGAGGGGGTACGCGGCCACCTCGGTGAACCGGCGCTCCAGCAGCCCGCTCCCGTCCGGGGCCGCCTTGCGGTGCCACACCCCGGGTGCGCCCCCGCTCGGCCAGACCCCCTCCGCGGTCCCGCTCGCGTCGTCGATGCCCGCGCCCCGTACGAAGTCGGCGGCCCACGCCCGCGTGTGGAAGCCCAGCCGGTCCGCCCCGAGCATCCCCCACAGCAGCTGCGCGCGGATGTCGTCCGGCAGCATCCGCAGGAACTCCGGCGAGGCCCACGGCGTGTGCGTGAAGTGCGCGATCCGCAGGTCCGGCCGCAGCTCCCGGAGCAGGCCCGGCACGAGCGCCAGCTGGTAGTCCTGCACCAGGACGCAGGCGCCCTCCGCCGCCTCCTGCGCGAGGGCCTGCGCGAAGGCCCGGTTGTACTCCGTGTACGCGCCCCACCGCCGCCGGAACTCCGCGTCGAAGACCGGCTCGCGCGGGATGTCGTACAGGTGGTGGTGGGTGAACCAGAGCACCGAGTTGGCGATGCCGTTGTACGCGCCGTCGTACACCTCGGGATCGATGTCCAGCATCCGGACGCCGGGCTCGGCGACGCCCCGGCGGACCGCCTCCCGGTCCGCCTCCGAAAGGGCCGCGCAGATCCAGAGCGTGTCCGGCTGCTGCGCGAGGGCCGCGGAGAGTCCGGAGACGAGTCCGCCGCCGCCGCGCCGGGCGGACAGGGCGCCCTCGGCGTCGAGGGAGTACGAGAGCGGGCCGCGGTTCGCTGCAACGAGTACCTGGGAAGCCATGCCGCCAACCTAGCCGGGGGCCGCCCTGCTCAAACCCGGATGTTCCTCACGCCACGCGGCGGCCCGCGTACTCCTTGATCTCCCTCATCGGCGGCCGCTCCTCGGTGTCCACGGGGTGGGTGCGCGGCACGAACCCGTCCGGCCCCCGCTCGAACTGGGTGAGCTCCGGCCGGACCAGGTGGGCCCGCGACAGCCGCAGCTGCGCCGTGCGGTAGATCGCCGCGGCCATCCGGCCCAGCGCCTGCCCGTCCTGGTGGCGGTGCAGCCGTACGCCCACGTCCACCTGGGCCAGCGCGTCCAGTCCGACCGTGTGCAGCGCGTCCACCAGCAGGCCCAGCTCGACGCCGTAGCCCACGGGGAACGGCAGGCGTTCCAGCAGGGAGCGGCGTACGGCGTACTCGCCGCCCAGCGGCTGCACGAAGCCCGCCAGCTGCGGCCAGTGCAGGTTCAGCAGCGGCCGGGCCACCAGCTCCGTGACCCGGCCGCCCTGGCCGGGGGTCTTGCCGGAGGCGAGCCCCTGGAGCTCCGGGCCGACCGGGCGCTCGTACATCGCCTTCACGAACTGCACGTCCGGTTCGGTCAGCAGCGGACCGACGATCCCGGAGACGAAGGCGGAGGAGAAGTCCCGCAGGTCCGCGTCCACGAAGCAGACGATGTCCCCGCCGGTCACCAGCAGCGAGCGCCACAGCACCTCGCCCTTGCCGGGCAGGGCCGGTATCCGCGGCAGGATCTCGTCGCGGTGCACGACGCGGGCGCCGGCCTCGGCCGCCACCCCGGCCGTCCGGTCCGTGGAACCGGAGTCGACGACCAGCAGCTCGTCGACGAGCGGGAGCGGCAGTCCCTCGATGAGATCGCGCCGGATCACCTCGACGATGGCGCCGACCGTCTCCTCCTCGTCCAGGGCGGGCAGGACCACGCTGACCGTGGTGCCCGTCGCCCGTTTGGCGGCGAGCAGCTGGTCGAGCGGTCGGTCGGCAGCGGACCAGGAGCGGTCCGCCAGCCAGCGCTCCACCTCATCCAGCACGATCGGTACTCCTGATTCCTCGGTGGGGTCCGGCCCATTCGGCCGAAAAGTGATCCATCTCGCGGTTCGGACGGCTGTCTCACCCGCCCGGGCACTTCGGTTACAGTCTTGAACAACGCGAAGGACCACGGCATGCCGGGGGTCCTCGTGCACAAACGCCCGGGTGCGCCACAGAGCGCGCGGCCCGGTGCCATACCGCTCATCCAGAGGGGCAGAGGGACACGGCCCGTTGAAGCCCCGGCAACCCTCCAGTCGGTTCTCGCGATGCGATACGCACGCCGCGGGGTCCCCGGCTAGGGAAGGTGCCAATTCCGTCTCATGGCGAAGTGCGCCATGGGGAAGATGAGGAGAAAGGGCCTCGCCATCATGGCTGCACAGACTGTTGCCACCTCTGTCGATCTCGGACCTGCCACCGGCCTTTCGTGTCGTGAGTGCGGTACCCGCTTCGAGCTGGGCCCCATCTTCGCGTGCGTCGAGTGCTTCGGGCCGCTGGAGGTCGCCTACGAGCTCCCCACCGGTGACCCCGAAGCCCTGCGCGCCGCGATCGAGGCCGGTCCGAACAACATCTGGCGCTACGCCCCCCTGCTGCCCGTCCCCGCCGACGTGGCCTCCAAGCCCAGCCTGAACCCGGGCTTCACCAAGCTCGTCGACGCCGAGAACCTGGCCAAGGAGCTGGGCGTCACCGGCAAGCTCTACGTCAAGGACGACTCCGGCAACCCGACGCACTCCTTCAAGGACCGCGTCGTGGCCATCGCCGTCGAGGCGGCCCGCGCCTTCGGCTTCACCACCCTGTCCTGCTCCTCCACCGGCAACCTGGCCGGCGCCGTCGGCGCCGCGGCCGCCCGGGCCGGCTTCCGCTCGTGCGTGTTCATCCCGCACGACCTGGAGCAGGGCAAGGTCGTCATGGCCGGCGTCTACGGCGGCGACCTGGTCGGCATCGAGGGCAACTACGACGACGTCAACCGCTTCTGCTCCGAGCTCATCGGCGACCCGCTGGGCGAGGGCTGGGGCTTCGTCAACGTCAACCTGCGCCCGTACTACGGCGAGGGCTCCAAGACGCTCGCGTACGAGATCTGCGAGCAGCTCGGCTGGCAGCTGCCCGACCAGCTCGTCATCCCGATCGCGTCCGGCTCGCAGCTGACGAAGATCGACAAGGGCCTCCAGGAGCTGATCAAGCTCGGCCTCGTCGAGGACAAGCCGTACAAGATCTTCGGCGCCCAGGCCGAGGGCTGCTCGCCCGTGTCGACCGCCTTCAAGGCCGGTCACGACGTGGTCCGCCCGCAGAAGCCGAACACCATCGCCAAGTCGCTCGCCATCGGCAACCCGGCCGACGGCCCGTACGTCCTGGACATCGCGCGCCGCACCGGCGGTTACGTGGAGGACGTCAACGACGAGCAGGTCGTCGAGGCCATCAAGATCCTCGCGCAGACCGAGGGCATCTTCGCCGAGACCGCGGGCGGCGTGACCGTCGGCGTGACGAAGAAGCTCATCGAGAACGGGCTGCTCGACCCGGCGCTGACCACCGTGGTCCTGAACACCGGTGACGGCCTCAAGACCCTGGAGGCGGTGGCCGCGGACAGCGGGCAGACCGCCACCATCCGCCCCAGCCTGGACGCGTTCCGCGCCGCCGGCCTGGCCTGACCATCCCCGCCGTTCCCGGAAAGGCAGTAGCGCCATGAGCGTCAACGTCCGCATCCCCACCATCCTGCGCACCTACACCGCCGGCCAGGCCGAGGTCCCCGCCGAGGGCGCCACCCTGGCCGAGGTCATCGAGTCGCTGGAGAAGAGCCACCCGGGCATCGGGGCGCGCATCCTGGACGACCAGGGCAAGCTGCGCCGCTTCGTGAACGTGTACGTCAACGACGACGACGTGCGCTTCGAGGGCGGTCTGCAGGCCGCCACGCCGGACGGTGCCGGGGTCTCGATCATCCCCGCCGTGGCCGGCGGCTGCTGACACGCGCAAACCGTAATTACCCCCTCCGTTAATAAGCGGAGGGGGTAATTCTGCTTGGTTGGGCGCGGTAGAGTTGGGGAAGTCCCCTCCGCTGTTCTTGCCCGCCGCATATGAGCGGGTCGCGTGAGGGTTGACATTGAGTCAATATGCATGCGCGGTATGGGGCTTTGGCGAGATTTGTCGGGCCCGAGTTGCCCCGGTAGATGCCAAATTTTCACTCTATTTCAATGTATCTGCGTGACCAGATTTCTCGTCGGATTGACCTGTTGCTCACAGCACCGGTGCGGATACATTCAGCCGCGGTCGAGGCGTTCCGGCGCAAGTTCTGACCCGGGACCGCGAAGTGCGGTCCTGCGCAAGGGCCAGTAATAGGGGAGTTAGGCATGGCTCAGGGCACCGTCAAGTGGTTCAACGCGGAGAAGGGCTACGGCTTCATCGCGGTCGACGGTGGTGCGGATGTGTTCGTCCACTACAGCGCCATCCAGATGGACGGGTACCGCACCCTTGAAGAGGGTCAGCGGGTCGAGTTCGAGATCTCGCAGGGCCAGAAGGGTCCGCAGGCGGACATGGTCAAGCTCGCCGTCTAGTCCCGGCGCGATCGACCACCGACGCATACGCACGAGGGCCCGCATCCCCGACCGGGATGCGGGCCCTCGTGCGTGTCGGGGTCGGCGACCCGCGCGGGGGTCCGGGTTGGGCTGAGCCGCTTGCACTCGAAGGGGTCGAGTGCTAATCATTGGCGTTAGCACTCTCGTGCTGAGAGTGCTACTACACAGGACCGGGTCGGTGAGGCCCGCAGGGTCCGGCGGGAAGGAACCGCCGGGCACGCAGGCCGTCCGTCGCGGGCGCGGGCGCGGTCCGGAGCAATCCAACCCTCCCCGTGCGTCTCGTGGCGCAGGGGGAACCCCAGTCCTGGAGGACCACTTCAGATGGCCAAGATCATTGCGTTCGACGAGGAGGCCCGGCGCGGTCTCGAGCGCGGGATGAACCAGCTCGCCGACGCCGTCAAGGTCACCCTTGGCCCCAAGGGTCGCAACGTCGTCCTTGAGAAGAAGTGGGGCGCCCCCACGATCACCAACGATGGTGTCTCCATCGCCAAGGAGATCGAGCTCGAGGACCCGTACGAGAAGATCGGCGCCGAGCTGGTCAAGGAAGTCGCCAAGAAGACGGACGACGTCGCCGGCGACGGTACGACCACCGCGACCGTGCTGGCCCAGGCGCTCGTCCGCGAGGGCCTGCGCAACGTCGCCGCCGGCGCCAACCCGATGGCCCTCAAGCGTGGCATCGAGAAGGCCGTCGAGGCCGTCTCCGGCGCCCTGCTGGAGCAGGCGAAGGATGTCGAGACCAAGGAGCAGATCGCTTCCACGGCCTCCATCTCCGCCGCTGACACCCAGATCGGCGAGCTCATCGCCGAGGCCATGGACAAGGTCGGCAAGGAAGGCGTCATCACCGTCGAGGAGTCCCAGACCTTCGGTCTGGAGCTGGAGCTCACCGAGGGTATGCGCTTCGACAAGGGCTACATCTCGGCGTACTTCGCCACCGACATGGAGCGTATGGAGGCGTCGCTCGACGACCCGTACATCCTGATCGTCAACTCCAAGGTCGGCAACGTGAAGGACCTCCTTCCGCTGCTGGAGAAGGTCATGCAGTCCGGCAAGCCGCTGCTGATCATCGCCGAGGACGTCGAGGGCGAGGCCCTGTCGACCCTGGTCGTCAACAAGATCCGCGGCACCTTCAAGTCCGTCGCCGTCAAGGCCCCGGGCTTCGGCGACCGTCGCAAGGCCATGCTCGGCGACATCGCCATCCTCACCGGCGGCACGGTCATCTCCGAGGAGGTCGGCCTCAAGCTGGAGAACGCGGGCCTCGACCTGCTCGGCCGCGCCCGCAAGGTCGTCATCACCAAGGACGAGACCACGATCGTCGACGGTGCCGGTGACAGCGACCAGGTCCAGGGTCGCGTCAACCAGATCCGTGCCGAGATCGAGAACTCCGACTCGGACTACGACCGCGAGAAGCTCCAGGAGCGCCTCGCGAAGCTGGCCGGCGGCGTGGCCGTCATCAAGGCCGGTGCCGCGACCGAGGTCGAGCTCAAGGAGCGCAAGCACCGCATCGAGGACGCCGTGCGCAACGCGAAGGCGGCCGTCGAGGAGGGCATCGTCGCCGGTGGTGGCGTGGCCCTGCTCCAGGCCTCCGCGGTCTTCGAGAAGCTGGAGCTTGAGGGTGACGAGGCGACCGGCGCCAACGCCGTGAAGCTCGCCCTGGAGGCCCCGCTCAAGCAGATCGCCGTCAACGGCGGCCTTGAGGGCGGCGTCGTCGTGGAGAAGGTGCGCAACCTGCCCGTCGGCCACGGCCTGAACGCCGCGACCGGCGAGTACGTCGACATGATCGCCGAGGGCATCATCGACCCGGCGAAGGTCACGCGCTCCGCGCTGCAGAACGCCGCGTCGATCGCCGCGCTGTTCCTGACCACCGAGGCCGTCATCGCCGACAAGCCGGAGAAGGCCGCCGCCGCTCCGGGCGGCATGCCGGGCGGTGACATGGACTTCTGATCGGCCCCTGGCTGATCGGCTGTTCTCGACCGAGGGCGGCACTCCCCGTACAGGGGGTGCCGCCCTCGGGCGTTGCAGGAGGGGCAACGTCGGCACGGCGTCCGCCCCCTCCACCCGGGAGACCTTCGCCTGGCCGACGCTGCCCGGGATGCGGGACTGCCCGTCGACGCACCCGCTTGATCCGGCGTCCTACAAGCCCGTGGTGTCGAGCGTGAAGTCGAACGGCTTCGGGACGTGCAGGTCCTCGCCGAAGGAGACCGTCGTGCGGGAGCGGTACCCGTGCGGGGAGGGGTCCCAGAAGCAGGTGATCTCGGACGCCTCCATGTCGACGACGAGGTAGACGGGAACGAGCTGTCCGTACACTTCCAGCTTCTCGTTCCAGTCGGCGTCCTTCGTGGACAGTGAGGTGAACTCGCCGACCAGCGACAAGGCCGCGCCGTCCGCGTGTCGGCCTTCCTCGTCGAAGGCGGACTCGTCCGCGACGTACAGGTCCGGCCCGTAGCCGCGCTCTACCGCCGGGAACTGGAAGAGGAAGGGGGAGGTGTCTGCGAAGTGCCCTTCGGGAACGTGTGCCTGGAGCTGCTCGCGCAGTACCCGCATGCGACGGGAGTAGCGCAGCTTGGACCACGGTGACACGATGATCTTCCCCCGGATGAGCTCGGCCTTGAAGCCGTCTGGCGTGTCCATCTCCTCGACGGTGCGCAGGAGTGTCTCGAACGTCGGCGGTGCCGCGTGCTCTATCGGTGTGGCCCGTTCGATCATGATCGTCACCGTTGTCCTCCGCCGTGGCGTGCTGCGCACTGGGTGTGAGCCTCGTCCCAGGCTAGCTGCGCGTGCGGGGCCGCGCCCGGGTGCCGAGACGGCTCACCACCGGACGGGTGGGTTTTGGTTGACTGGAGGCATGACCGATCTCTTCGTCAAGATCTGCGGGCTCACGACGGCCCACGACGTCGACACCGCCGTCGACGCCGGGGCCGACGCCGTCGGGTTCGTGTTCGCGCCCGGGAGCCCCCGGACGATCGGGGCCGACGCCGCGCGGGACCTCGCCGCGCGGGTCCCCGCCGGGGTGCTCACCGTGGGGGTGTTCCGCGGGCAGTCCGTGGACGAGGTCCGGCGGCTGACCGAGGAGAGCGGCGTCCGCGGCGTACAGCTGCACGGCGACGAGGGCCCCGAGTACTACGAGGCGCTGCGCGCCGAAGGCCGCACCCTGCTGCGGGCCACCGCCCTGCACGTCGCCCGCTGCGGGGAGTTCGGTGAGGACCTGCTCCTGATCGACGCCCCCGATCCCGGCTCCGGCAAGCCCTGGAACTGGGCCTCGCAGGAGTTCACCGCCCCCGCGGGCCACTGGCTGCTGGCCGGCGGGCTGAACGCCGGCAACGTCCGCGAGGCCGTGCGGACCACCGGCGCCTGGGGCGTGGACGTCTCCAGCGGCGTCGAGAGCTCCCGCGGCGTGAAGTCCCCGGACCTGATCCGCGCCTTCGTCGAGGCCGCCCGCGGCTGAGCCGGCCTAGAACGTCCAGCCCTGGGAGGCGGTGCCGTCCTCCTCGATGGACTCCACGCCCGGCAGCACCTCCAGCGCCGCGACCTGGGCGGGAGAGAGCCGGGCGGCGAAGCCGTGCAGCGCGGAGCGGAACACGTGCAGCGGCGTGACCCCGACCAGCCCCGCCACCTCGGCCGGGTCCAGGTCCTTCCGTACGGTGACGATGTACGTGGGGTGGTCGACGGGGAAGGCGTACGGCACGGGCCCGCGCTCGGAGGCGCTCGCCGCGGACACGGGCAGGACGGCGACGGCGGCCAGGACGGCGAGGGCCACGGGCAGGACTCGGCTCAGGGGCAGGCGCATGGGTCGAGGCCACCACGCGGCGGCGCTGCCGGTCAACGACGTCCGCAGGTGTGGCGGGGGCACGGAGAGCGCACCGGCCGTGCGCTCGCCGGTCTGGGGGCGGACCGTACGGGTGATCTTGCGGAGGCGCCCCGGGCCCTGTCGGCCAGGGGTGACGGGCCCGCGCGGCCTTGATCCGCAAGGTGCCGCCCCCTTGCGCGGCATGTGCGACGGCCTGACGCGGGGTGGCGCGGACCGCGGACGATCGGCCGGGCGGGCGGCGGCGGGTCAAGCCGCGCCGGGGCGACACCCGATGGAAGGAAGGGCCGCACCAGGACGGACGGACACGCGCCGTCGTGGAGGCGGCCCCACCCATGCCGAGCCCCCACCTCCTTCAGGGAGTCACCTCCATGCGCCTGCTCGCACGTCTGGCCACGGCCGTCCTCCTCACCGCGGCCCCCCTCGCGGCCGGTACGGCCTCCGCCGCCGGCCCGGAGCCGACCCCGGCACCGCTGTACACCTCGCCGAACGCCGTGCCCGGCCAGTACATCGTGACCCTGGAGAAGGGGGTGGACGGTGCGGTGGCGGCGGAGCAACTGGGCCTGGAGCCGTCGTTCGTCTACACCTCGGCGATGAACGGCTTCGCGGTCCCGATGACCGCGGCCCAGCTGGCGACCGTCCGCAGCACTCCGGGGGTGAAGTCGGTCGAGGAGGACGCGTCGGTCCAGTCCGTGCCGGTGCCGACCAAGGCGCCCGGTGTGCGGGCTTCGGCCGCCTCGTGGGGCCTGGACCGCATCGACCAGAGCGCACTGCCGCTCGACAACGGCTTCACCCCGCTGGGCGACGGCGCCGGGGTGACCGCGTACATCCTCGACACCGGCATCGACTACACGCACACCGAGTTCGGCGGGCGTGCCGAGCCCGGCTTCGACGCCGTCGACGACGGCCGCGACGGCGCGGACTGCCAGGGCCACGGCACGCACGTCGCGGGTACGGTCGCCGGTGCGACGTACGGGGTGGCGCGCCACGCGAAGCTGGTCAGCGTCCGTGTCCTCGGCTGCGACGGCAGCGGCACCTGGTCCAGTGTCATCGCGGGCATGGACTGGGTGGCCCGGAACGCCACGCAGCCCGCCGTCCTGAACGGCTCCCTGGGCGGAACCAAGTCGGACGCGGTCAACACGGCCGCCACCGCCCTGTCCGACGCGGGCGTCCTGCCGGTCTTCGCGGCGGGCAACTCCGCGCAGGACGCCTGCGGCGTCTCGCCCGCCTCTGCCGAGCGCGTGGTGGCGGTCGGCGCGACCGACGAGTACGACCAGGAGACGGGCTTCTCCAACTACGGCTCGTGCCTCAGCCTCTACGCCCCCGGGCAGGACATCGTCTCCGCGAGGCTCGGCGGCGGCAGCGTGGCCCTCGACGGCACGTCGATGGCCGCACCGCACGTCACCGGTGTCGCCGCCCTCTACAAGGCGACCCACCCGAACGCGGACCCGGCAGAGGTCGGCGACTTCCTGGAGCGCGAGTCCACGAAGGACGTCGTGAGCAGCATCAGCCTGGGCAGCCCGAACCGGCTGCTGTTCACCGGCGGCCTGTGACCTGGCCGGTCAGAGGGACGCGACGAACGCCGCCCAGGCTCGTGCGTGGAACACCACGTGCGGGCCTTCGGGCTGCTTGGAGTCCCGGACGGGAACCACCCCGGGCCGGCCGTCGGCCACCTCGACGCAGTTGCCGCCGTCGCCGCCGCTGTGGGTGGACTTCCGCCAGGTGGCCATCTCCAGGCAGTCGCCGCCGCTGCCATCGCTGTAGCTCGACTTGTGCCAGGTGGCCGCTGACAGGTCGTACTCAGGCGTGCTGGTCATGCGCGTAATCCTCCGCTACAGACTCGATCAGGGCCAGTGATTCGTGTGGTGGCAGCGCACTAGCCGTGAGCAGATCGTAGGTCAGGGAGTGGCGAGCGACCTCGGCAGGATCGTCGAATAGCAGACCTGTTCCGTTGCCTTGGGAATAGGCGAGCGGGGGAGCGTCCTCGAAGGACATCAGCTTGATGGAGCCGCCTGTGGACGCATGGGCACCCTCGCTGAAGGGGAGGACCTGAACGATGATCCGGTGGGACCGGATCAGACCCGCGATGTGCCTGAGCGTTTCGGCCATGACCGACGGACCACCGACTTGACGTCGGAGTACCGCTTCATCGAGGACGCACCACAACATCGGGATTGTTGGGTTGTTGAGCAGTGCAGCGCGCTCCAACCGGTTGGTGACGAGCTCGTCGATTGCGTCCTCCGTAGCCGTCGGCTGGTAGGCCCTGCAGACGGCCCGTGCGTACGACTCTGTTTGGAGCAGCCCCGGCACGATCAACGGCGCGTACTCGCGGATCGCCGTCGCCAAGGCCTCGGCCTCGGCCGCCGCCGCGAAGTGGTCCGGGTACTTGGACTTGGCCGCCGCCCCGCAGTTGCGGACGAAGAAGCCGTCCGTCCCCAGGATGTCGTCTATCTGCCGCGCGAAGTCGAGGTGCATCCGGCGCGTGCCCGCTTCGAGCTGGCCGATGAACGAGCCGCTGACGAAGAGCGGTTCGCCCAGCTCGGCCTGGGTGAGGCCCGCGCGTTCGCGCGCCACGCGGAGTTCCGCGCCGAGGAGGGCGCGTGGGGAGGAGGAGGGATCGAGGTGCTTACCTGCCATGGCAACTCCCTGGCCAACAGGTCCCGTTGTTTCGGGTCCGTCCTTGAAAGGCTATCGAGCCCGTCGCCACTCTGTGTACAGAAGACGAACACCCAGAGTAGAAAGGTGACATGTCATGGTGCTCACTCCGAAGGAGCGGCTGAGGGCGGCCGAGGAGGCCGTCGGGCAGTTGCGGGACGCGCTCGGCGGGGTGGGGGTGGTGTTCCCGTCGCTCGGGGTGGACGTGGTGTCCGCGGCGGGGACGTACGGCTTGCCGCTGGTCGAGCTCGGTCGCTGCAATCTCGACACCGCGCTGCGGCTGGCCGCCGTGCTCCACGAGCGGGCGCACCCGTGAGCGGGGACGAGCGGGCGTGGTGCGAGTCCGCTCTGGAGGGGTTCTTCGAGGTGGCGCGGGGGTGGGAGTTCGAGCTGGCCTGGAAGCTGTGCTGGCTGGAGCAGGGCCTGGTGGGGGAAGGGTGGAGGCGTCCGGGCACGGGCCTTTCGGTGCGGGTGGGGCGGGACGGGCGCAGCGGTCTGTGGACCGCCGTCGGCGATGACGGGGAGCGGCGGGTGCGGGAGACGGCCGGTACGGCGGACGAGGCGACGTCCCTGGCGCAGGAGGCGCTCGGGCTGACGGCGTGGCGGCCGCAGCCGCCCCCGCCACCGGGGTGGCACCGGTTCACGCTCATCCACTGCCCGGTGGACGGTTCGTCCGAGGAGGACGAGCCGCGTTACGAGGCGCTCAGGGTGCGGCCGCCGAAGGGATGCGTGGTCGAGGACGTCGGCGGGTGCTTCGGCTTGCGGTGCGAGCGGCCGGGCGCGCGGTTGCTGGACGCGGTGGCGGAGCTGTGCGGTGAGATCCGGGCGGGGTACGGGCTGGTGATGGCCGACCTGGGGATCGAGAAGCTGTGGGAGTGGTCGCAGGACGGCACGGACGGGTGGGGCGCCGAGATCGTCGGGCAGTTGCTGCTGATGGCGGCGGAGCGGGCGCCGAAGCTCGGCTACAGCACCGACGACCTGGTGACCTTCCTGCGCACCGCGTCCGGGGCGGCCTGAGCCGGCGGTACCGGGTCCGTGCGGAGGCGGGCGTGGAGGTGCTCGTCGTGCCAGCCGTCCGCGTGGAGGAGGGCGCCGCGCATGGTGCCCTCCAGGGGGAAGCCGGCCTTGGCCGCGATCCGGCACGAGGCCGGGTTCGCCACGGAGTGGGTGATCCGCAGGCGGTGCAGGCCGAGCTCCTCAAAGGCCCAGCGGCTGACCCGGTCCGTGGCCGGGGCCATCGCGCCGCTGCCGCGTCCGGCCGGGAGCAGCCAGTACAGGAACTCCGCGCTGCCGCCCGGCAGGTCGATGTCCCCGAGGCCGATCAGCCCGACGGGCAGGCCGCCTTCGGCGGGTGCCACGGCCCAGATCACGGCCCGCTCGGCCAGGCGGCGGGTCTCCCACGCGGCGATGCGCTCCCGCGCCTGCTCGTGGGAGGGCAGGCCGGGGCGGTTCCAGTGCTGGATGTCCGGGTCCAGGCAGGCCTGCACCAGCGCCGGGGCGTCCTGCGCGGCCCAGGGGCGCAGGACCAGTGCACCCGGGAGAGCGAAGCACGGCTGGGCGAGGGCGGCCAGGCGGCCCGGCGGGACCACGGGGGGTATGGAGTGGGTCATGCCCCCATCATGCGGCGTCGTGGAAGTGGGACAGGAGGTCGTCGGGCCCTGCGCCGAGGGTCAGTTCGGGGGGAACGGCCGGGCCCCAGAGCCAGGTGCGGTCGCAGCTGAAACAGAAGATCATCTCGAACAGGAGCTCCTCCATGGCGTCGTAGACGCGCAGGCCGTAGCCGGGGGCCGGGCAGGCGCGGCGCTCGCCCGGCTGCATGGAGGAGAGCAGTGCGAGCGCCTCGGAGGCGTCCTTGCCGGTCCAGGAGGCGAGCGGGCTGCCGGTGACGGGGTCGCCGAACCGTTGCGGGCGCTCGGAGAGGCGTACGACCTTGATCAGGGCGGTGGCGGCAACGGCGTCGGCGGGGAACTCCATCCGGAAAGTCTCGCTTTCGCCTTAGATTTTGGCCATAGCAGGCCCCTGTGCCGGTTGAACGGTGGCCGGATTCGTGTTTTCGGCGTCGGTGTTCAGGTCGGTCAGCATCTGCCCGGTGAAGCCGAAGAAATACGTGGCGATGAAGCCGGCGAGGTAGCTGACGCCCAGGCCGCCCGCGTAGATCGCGAGGCTCAGGCCGAGGCCCGCGGTGCCGTCGAGCAAGGGGAACAGCGCCCATCCGGACGGGCCGATGGCGGTGGAGCCGAAGGTGACGCCGAGCTGGTTGAACAGGCCGACGAACGCTCCGCCCGCCGCGCCGCCGACGCATGCGGTGACGAAGGGGCGGCCCAGCGGGAGGGAGACCCCGTAGATCAGCGGTTCGCCGACGCCCAGGAAACCCGCGGGCAGGGCCGACTTGATGGTCGTCCGCAGGGAGCGGTTCCGCGGCAGCCGGCAGTAGACGGCGAGGGCGGCCCCCACCTGGCCCGCGCCTGCCATGGCCAGGATCGGCAGCAGGACCGTGTAGCCGGACTGCTCGATCAGGGTGGTGTGGATCGGGATCAGCGCCTGGTGCAGGCCCAGCATGACCAGGGGGAGGAACAGCCCGCCCAGGACCAGGCCCGCGAGGGCGCCGCCGCGGGCGAGGAGCCAGTGGGCGGACGTACCGATGGCGGTGGAGACCTCACCGGCCAGGAACATCAGGCCGAACAGGGTGACCAGGCCCGCGACCAGGACCGTGAGGGTGGGGGTGACCAGGACGTCCACCGCCTCCGGCACCCACCTGCGGCACCACTTCTCCACGTGGACGGCCAGCAGCGCGGCCGCCAGGGCGCCGAGGACACCGCCCTGCCCGGGGGAGAGATGTTGGCCAAAAGCATCCACCTTGGCGACGCCCGGGAAGACGATGATCGCGGCGACCGCGCCGCCGAGGACGGGCGTACCGCCGAACTCCTTCGCGGTGTTGAGGCCGACGAAGACCGCGATCAGCGACATGAAGCCGGAGGCGAGGGCGGCGAGCGCCGGGGCCACGGCGGGCAGCCGGCCGGTGTTCACCAGCACGCCGTTCAGCCCGGCGATGATGCCGCAGCCGATGAGCGCCGGGATCAGTGGGACGAAGATGTTCGCCACGCGGCGCAGGAACAGCTTGAAGGGGGTGCTGTTGCGGGCTTTCTGTGCCTCCTTCAGCGCGGCGCCCCGCTCGGCGAGTTCCGCGGCGGTGACCGGCAGCGGCGGGGCCCCTGCCCGGCCCTCCTCGACCAGGGCCTCGAACTCCGGGGTCACGCGGGCCACGGTGCCCGGGCCCAGCACGATCTGGTAGGTGTCGGCGTCCTCGACCACGCCCAGCACGGCGGGCAGCGCCCGCAGCGCGGTCTCGTCGACCAGCGAGCGGTCGTGCAGGGCCAGGCGCAGACGGGTCATGCAGTGGGCGATGGAGCCGATGTTGCGGGGGCCGCCGACCAGGGGGAGGAGCGCGGCGGCGGTGGCGCGGTTCTTGTCAGTGCTCATGTGGGGGTCGCCTTGCCGTGAGGGAACCGGGGTTCGGGAACCGTGGGGGTCGGGAGGCGTGCGGGGTGTTGCCGGGCGGTGGGGTCAGGGGGCGTGCGGGGTGCGGGCGAGGGCGGCGCGGAGATGACCGTCGGCGGCGGTGAGGAGTGCGGCGGCTGTCGGCCCGTCGACGCCGCCGAGGAGGACGAGGGCGGCCTGCTTGACCTCGCCGCCGGTGGCGGTGAGCGCGGCCTCGATCTCCTCGTCGGAGGCGCCGGTGGCGAGCACCAGGATGTGGCGGGAGCGGGCGCGGAGCTTGTCGTTGGTGGCGCGGAGGTCGACCATCAGGTTCCCGTACGTCTTCCCGAGCCGGATCATGGTGAGGGTCGAGACGAGGTTCAGTACGAGCTTCTGCGCGGTGCCGGCCTTCAGGCGGGTGGAGCCGGTGAGCAGCTCCGGGCCGACGACGACCTCGATGCCGTGCAGGGCGGCCTCGGCGAGCGGGGAGCCGGCGTTGCAGGCCAGACCGATGGTGAGCGCGCCGCGCCGCCGGGCGTAGGTGACGGCGCCGACCGCGTACGGGGTGCGGCCGGAGGCCGAGATGCCGATGACGGTGTCGTCGGCGGTCAGGTCCAGGGCGGCGAGGTCGGCTTCGGCGAGTTCGGCGGAGTCCTCGGCGCCTTCGACGGCCCGGAGCATCGCGGAGGGGCCGCCCGCGATCAGGCCGACGACCTGGGCCGGGTCGGTGTTGAAGGTGGGCGGGCATTCGCTGGCGTCCAGCACGCCGATGCGGCCGGCGGTGCCGGCGCCCGCGTAGACGAGCCGCCCGCCGCGGGCCATCCGGGGCGCGATGGCGTCGATCGCGGCGGCGATCCGGGGCAGTTGGCCGGCCACCGCTGCGGGGACGGTGGCGTCCTCGGCGTTCATGAGGCGGGCGAGTTCGAGGGTGGGGAGGCGGTCGATCTCGGCCAGTTCGGGGCGGAAGGCCTCGGTGGTCAGGGCCGCGAGCTGGGCGCGGAGATCGGCGTACGCGGTCATGGGCGTTGCTCCTGGCGGCTGGTGGGGCGGTGGCGGGGGGCGAGTGCCTCGTAGGAGGCGGCGAGGGCGGGTGCGGCGGTCTCGTAGGTCTGCTGCGCGACGGCGACGAACAGGCAGTCCACGACGAGGAGCTGGCTGGTGCGGCTGGACATGGCGGCCGGGCGCAGCCGGCTCTCGCGGGCGGCGGAGGTGGTCAGCACGTGATCGGCGTGCCGGGTGACCGGTGAGTGCGGGCGGCCGGTCAGCGCGATGGTGGTGGCGCCGCGCTCGAAGGCCGTACGGAGTGGGTCGATCACGTCGCCGGTGGAGCCGGAGTGGGTGATCGCGACGGCGGCGTCGCCCGGACGGAGCTGGACGGCGTTGGTGACGGCCAGGTGCGGGTCGGCGTGGGCGAGGGCGACGAGCCCGATGCGCTGGAGCTTCTGCGCCAGGTCCTGGGCGACGAGCGCCGAGGCGCCGACGCCGTAGATGTCGATCCGGCGGGCCGTCGCGAGCGCGGTGACGGCGGCGGCGAGTGCGGTGAGGTCGAGCCCTGCCGCCGTGTCGGCGAGGGTCTGGGCCTCCTCGCGGGCCAGCTTGGCGACGACGTCGGGGAGGGGGTCGTCGACGGTTATGTCGACGGTGACGGAGGGGGCGGCGCCGGATTCCTGCTGTGCGGCGAGCGCGGCGAGGGCCAGGCGCAGGTCGCGGTAGCCCGGATAGCCGAGGAGGCGGGCGGTGCGGACGACGGTGGCCTCGCTGGTGCCGGTGTGCTCGGCGAGGGCGGTGACGGTGAGCCGGGCGCAGCCGGCCGGGTCGGCCGCGACGGCCTCGGCGACGGCCAGCACGGAGGGGGGCATGGAAGGGCCGAGCGCGCGGACGCGGG
This sequence comes from Streptomyces sp. NPDC043680, assembly GCF_056436685.1. Classification (NCBI taxonomy): domain Bacteria; kingdom Bacillati; phylum Actinomycetota; class Actinomycetes; order Kitasatosporales; family Streptomycetaceae; genus Streptomyces; species Streptomyces sp. NPDC043680. The sequence continues at coordinate 121,766 of NZ_JBWKCE010000006.1, forward strand.
CGTGCAGCGGGGTGCGGGCGGTGAACGCCTCGGTGAAACTTTCCTTCATGACCTCACTCATGTGTGAAATCTATTTTCACAATCCGCCGAGGGGCAAGCCGCCGGGCTGTGACCGAGGGACCTTCGCCACCTGGCCGGTGCGGGTTCACAATGGCCCCATGGACCACGCGACCCCCCTGGAACAGGCGCTGCACGCCGCCCGTGCCCTGGTACTCGCCGATCTCGTCGCGGGCGAGGTCGCCGAGGCCGATGTCGTCTCCCTCGTCGAGGACTCGGTCACGCACCGCCGGTGGTGGGTGGAGCAGTGGCCGGAGGGGGTCGACTACCTCGCCGGACTCGTCGCCCAGGACGTACAGGACGCACTGCTGGAGAAGTACGGGCGCTGGCCGCTGTGCCCGGTCTGCTCGCACGGCGATCCGCACGCGCTGGACGTCGAACCCGAACTCGGACCCGATCCGCACTGGGTGTGCGGGAAGGCGGGCGTGAAGGTCGCCGCGGTGGGCGGCCTCGGCCCCGTCCTCGGCCGGTGAGCCGCCGGTGACGATCTACATCGACCCGCCCACCTGGCCGGGCCACGGCCGCATGTGGTCGCACATGGTCAGCGACCTCTCGGTGGAGGAACTGCACGCCTTCGCGGCGAAGATCGGCTGCCCGGCGCGGGCCTTCGACGGGGACCACTACGACGTCCCCGAGCACCGCTACGCGGACGCGGTGGACGCCGGCGCCGTGGAGGTCGGCAGCAAGGAACTGGTCCGCCGCCTCACGGCGGCGGGCCTGCGCCGCCCGAAGGGCCGCCCGGCGTAGCCGCCGGGAGGCGGCCCGGAGCGGTCATCTCCTCCCGCACCCAGCGCCATTCGGGGTCCGGGACCGCCGGACCCGGCCGGCGGCGGGCACCGTCAGTGGTTCACCTAGCGGTACGGACGGTGTCCGCCGGCGCCGGGCGGGTGGGCGACGAGGCGACGATCCGGGTCGGGGCCGGCGGCGTACGACGGTCCAGGCGCAGGGCGAGTGCGCCCAGGCCGATCGCGGTGACCGTCATGGCGGCCCCCGCCCAGGCGGTCGCCGCGAAGCCGTGGCCGGCGTCGATGACCGTACCGCCGAGCCACGGGCCGCCGGTGTTGCCCAGGTTGAACGCGGCCGTGGTGGTGGCTCCGGCCAGGGTCGGGGCGGCGCCCGCCACGTTGAACATGCGGGCGTTGAGCGCGGGCGCGGTGAAGAAGGTCGAGAACCCGATCAGGAACGACAGCCCGACGGCAGCTCCCGCCGACGACGCCAGCAGGGCCAGCGCCACGAGGAAGACCGTGGAGGCGGTGATGCCCCACAGCATCACCCCGAACAGGTGCGCGTCCGCGACCCGGCCGCCCACCGTCGTACCGGCCAGCGCGCCCACCCCGAACAGCGCCAGCACCCACGGCACCCAGCCGGAGTCCAGCCCGGCGACGTCCGTGAGCAGCGGCGAGAGGTAGCTGAAGGCGCAGAACACGCCGCCCGCCGCCAGGGCCGTGACGCCGATGGAGAGCCACACCTGCCGGTCTCGGTAGATGCGCAGCTCCCGTACCGGCGACGGCCTCTCGGCGGGCAGCGGGATCCTCGGGATCAGCGCGACGATGCCGGCAAGCGCGACTGCCGAGGCGGCGCCGACCGACCAGAACGCGGAACGCCACCCCAGGTGCTCGCCGAGGAAGGCGCCCGCGGGGACCCCGAGGACGTTGGCGATGGACAAGCCGCCGATCATGACGGCCATGGCCCGGGCGCGCTGGTTCTGCTCGACCATGGCGATGGCGACGGCCGCGCCGACCGCCCAGAAGCCGGCGCAGGCGAGCGCCGAGACGATGCGGGAGGCGAAGAGGAGCGCGTACGAGGGGGCCAGCGCGCCCGCGACCTGCCCGAGGCCGAAGAGGCTGATGAGGCAGATGAGTGTGGTGCGGCGCGGGAGGCGCAGAGTGGCCACGGCGAGCAGGGGTGCGCCGACGACCATGCCGATCGCGAAGGCGGATATCAGCAGGCCTGCCTGCGGGATGGTGACGGCCATGTCCTCGGCGATGGGGGGCAGCAGCCCGGAGAGCATGAACTCGCTCGTGCCGAGGGCGAAGACGGACAGACCGAGTACGTAGACGGCGACGGGCATGCGGGAGCGGGCGGCGGCGGGGGGCATGTCTCTCCCGAACCACCGCGAAGGGGATCTCATTCCTTGGGGCCGGTGAGGAGCGCGAGCTCCGCGGCCAGGTTGTGGCGGGCCGGGGCCTCCCAGTGGGCGGTGCCGTGGGGCGTGCGGAAGAGCCGGGGCAGGTCGAGGAGCTGGCGCAGGACGGCGGCGCGGCCGGCGCGGAAGGCGTCGTCGGGGACGAAGCCGTACTCGGCGCGGACGGCGGCGGCGTACGCGGCGTACGCGTCCGGGCCGCCCGCGAGGACGGCCAGGTCCGCGTCGCACAGCACCTCGCCGTTGGTGTCGCCGGGCGCGGGGTCGTGGGTGACGGTGAGCCGTACGAGGCGGGCCACCTCGGCCGTGCGGGCCCCGTCGACGCCGAGCTCGGGCAGGGCCCGCTCGGCGAGGGCGGCGCTGCGTTCCTCGTTCTCGGAGCGGTCGGGGCGGTAGACGGCGTCGTGGAACCAGGCGGCGAGTTCGACGGCGGCCGGGTCGGCGGCGTGCGGTGCGAGGACGTCGATCCGGGCGAGGACGTCCGCCAGGTGGGCGGTGGTGTGGTACCGGCGCTGGGGCTCCGCCCAGGCGGTGAGGAGCCGGTCGGCGTAGGGGGCGGGGTCCCGGCCGGGGTCGGCGCCCGCGGCGGCGGTGGTGGCGGCCCAGCGGGCGCGGAGGTCTGAGGTCGCGGTGTCCATGGGCACATTCTGCGGGCGGGCGGGTGGGGGTAGCGGGTGGCGTGATTGTGCTGGTGGAGGGCGGGGGCGGGCCCTACCCTGATATTGGACTAGACCTATTTTCCATACCAGCAGCTTTTTCGGAGGAGTGGGGCCCAATGAGCAACCGTGCAGTCCTGGAGGTGATCGCCCTCGACGTGGAGGACGCGGTCGCGGCCCAGGCGGGTGGGGCGGACCGTCTTGAACTGGTCACCGACATGGCCGCCGACGGGCTCACCCCGTCGCGCGAGACCTTCGCGGCGGTCAGGGCGGCGGTCGACATCCCGCTGCGCGTGATGCTCCGCAGGACGGACGGGTTCGCCGCCGGTCCCGTCGACCTCCTCGTCGAGCAGGCGCGAGAGCTGCGGGCGGAGGGGGCACAGGAGTTCGTCCTCGGGTTCCTGAAGCCGGACGGCACGGCCGACCTGGCGGCGATCGAGGCGGTGGTGGGAGAGCTGGGGGGCTGCCGGTGGACGTTCCACCGGGCGATCGACCGGGCGGCGGACCGGGACCAGCTGCGGAAGTCCCTCGCGGAGCTGCCCGGGCTGGACACCTACCTGACGGCCGGATCGGCGGAGGGGGTCGAGGCGGGGCTGCCGGTGCTGGTGGCCGAGGCCGGGCGGCGGGGGGAGCCGGGGTACGGGGCGCAGCTGCTGGTGGGCGGGGGGCTGGCGCTGGCGCACCTGCCGGTGCTGCTGGGGGCGGGGGTGGACGGCTTCCACATCGGCGGCGCGGCCAGGCCCTCCGGGTGGTCCGCCCCGGTCTCCGCGCCGGCGGTGGCGAGGTGGCGCGAGGCGTTGTCCTGACGGGACGGGCGCGGGGTTGGGCCCTGCCGGGTGCGGTGCCGCTGCGCGGACTTCGCCGGCGGTGGTGTCGTGGCGGGGAGCCCCGGGGGCTGGGGCGGGTTTCGTGGGCGGTGGTGTCGTGGCGGGGAGCCGCGGGGCTGGGACGGGCTTCGCGGGCTGTGGTGTCGTTGCTCGGGAGCGTGTGGTGGTGGGGCGGTGCCACTCCGGAAGTTCGTCTCGGCTCGCGGATCCTGGCGGGATCGCGGACTGACTCGGCGGTGACCGCTCATCCTCGACTCACCACCGCAGTGTCCCCACCCCACCCGCCGATGCCACGGCCAAGCCGGAGCCCCGGCCCCCCTTTGAGGCACCGGCCCACCAATTCAGCCCCGCCGGCGTTTGAGGCGCGGGGGTCCGGGGGCTGGCCCCCGCAGCGGCGCCGCACGGGCAATCGAACCTCCCCACCGCGGGCGTCGGGGCCCGGGCCGCCCCACCCTTTGAGGCGCGGGGCCTGCAAAATCAGCCTCGCCGGCGTTTGAGGCGCGGGGGGTCGGGGGCTGGCCCCCGCAGCGGCGCCGCACAGGCGATCGGACCCCGCCGGCCCCGGCGTTGGTGCGCGGGGCACCGGTCGGTGTCAGGCCAGGAGGGCAGCCGGGAGGGGGGTGGTGTGGAGGGCCGTCAGGCCGGAGACGGCTCGGGTGAGGCAGACGTACAGGCGGCGCAGGCCGGTGCGTTCGTCCGGTTCGCCCGAGACGATCGCCGCCGGCTCGTCCAGCACCACGTAGTCGTACTCCAGGCCCTTCGCCAGCGACGCCGGCACCAGCGTCAGCCGCGCCCGCGCCGTCGTCTCCTCGCCCGGCGCGAGGTACGGCAGTCCCGCCCCCCGCAGGGCCTCCGCCAGCTCCGGGATCCTGGCGTCGGCCGCGATCAGGCCGATCGAGCCCTCCTGGGTCAGGGACGCCCGGCAGGCCTCGATCACCGCGGGCGTCAGGTCCGACACCGGGGTCACGACCAGGGAGCCCGGCGTCTCGCGGACCGAGGAGACCGGCGCCAGGCCCGGGGAGATCGACGGCAGCAGCCGCGACGCGTACGCGATCACCTCGCGCGGCACGCGGAAGCCCGCCGTCAGCTCCTCCACCACCGCTTCCGGCTTGCCGAGGTGGGTCAGGGCCTCCGCCCAACTGCGGGTCGCCCACGGCGTGGTGCCCTGCGCCAGGTCGCCCAGGACCGTCGCCGAGCCCGTCGTGCAGCGCCGGCCCACCGCCCGGTACTGCATCGGCGACAGGTCCTGCGCCTCGTCGAGGACGACATGCCCGAGCGAGTGCGTACGCTCCACCAGGTCCGCCGCCTCGTCGATCAGGACCAGGTCCGCCGCCGACCACTTCGCCGACTTCACGCTGCGGTACGGCTTCGGCCAGAGCAGCAGCTTCTGCTCCTCGTCCGAGAGGATCCCGTCCGCGTGGGCGGCGAGGAACTCCGCGTCCGACAGCAGCCGCAGCACCAGCTTCGCCGGTTCCACCACCGGCCAGACCGCCTTGACGGCCGCCTTCACGGCGGGGTTGCGGGCCACCGTGTCCTGGACGCGGTCGTCGGGGGCCTCGCCCGCCTGTTCCATGCGGACGAGCACCGCGTGGGCGATCCGCTGCGGCAGCGCGTCACGGGCGGCGCCGTAGCGGATGTCGCGGTTCAGGAGCTCGGTGACGATCTCCTCCAGTTCGTACGCCGGCACCCGCCAGCGGCGCGATCCGCGGACCACCATCAGGGGCTCGGCGGGCAGGGTGACGTGCGAGCGGACCGCGCGGCGCAGCACCTCGGCCATCCGGGCGTCGCCCTTGACCACCGCGGTCCGGGCGGGGTCGGCGGCCCGGACCTCCAGGCCGTCGCGGGCGACCAGGTCGTCGACGGTGGCCTGCTTGACCTCCAGCTCGCCCAGGGCCGGCAGGACCTGCTCGATGTAGTGCAGGAAGGAACGGTTCGGCCCGATCACGAGCGTGCCCGTACGGGCGAGCCGCTCGCGGTGGGCGTAGAGGAGGTACGCGACGCGGTGCAGGCCCACCGCGGTCTTCCCGGTGCCGGGGCCGCCCTGGACGCAGACGGAGCCGGACAGGCCGGAGCGGACGATTTCGTCCTGCTCGGGCTGGATCGTGGCGACGATGTCGCGCATGGGGCCGACGCGCGGGCGCTCGATCTCCCGCTGGAGCAGTTTGCTGACCGCAGCCGCCTCGGCGGGGTCGCTGAGGTGCTCGTCCTCGTACGCCGTGAGCTCGCCGCCCGTGTAGCCGAAGCGGCGGCGCAGGGCGACGTCCTGGGGGTCGGCCTTCGAAGCGCGGTAGAAGGGCTGGGAGACGGGTGCGCGCCAGTCGATCACCATGGGGTCGCCGTCGGCGTCGTGGACGTGGCGGCGGCCGATGTAGAACCGCTCCCCCTCGGCGCCCTCGGCGAGGTCCGCGCCGGGCGCGTGGAGGTAGTCGAGGCGGCCGAAGAAGAGCGGGGTGTGCGCGAGGTCGGCGAGGGCCTTGATCCGGTCGTCGATCTGGGCCTGGAGGACGAGCGCGTTGACCCAGTTCGCGGTGACGTCGCGGATGTCGAGGGCCTCGACGTCCGCGCGCATCGCCCGGAGCGCGGCCCGCGATGCGGTGAGGTGCGCCTGTTCGCGGGCCAGGGGGTGGGAGGGGGCGAGGTCGGTGGCGTGCGCGGGCACGGGAATGCCTCCAGCTGCTGGTACGGAACGAAGCCCGCCGGTTTCCTCCCCCAGCTACCGCTGGGAGGTACCCCCAGGCGGGCGGCACTCCCCGGTACGGCGGCGGGAGGAGGCAAGAGCGGAGATTGTAGTCAGGGGCGGGGCGCCGCGCGAGCGGATTGACGCGGCGCAGGCCGGGCCCCCGTCCGGGGGTCATACCCGGGAGTGTCAGACCTCGGGTAGGGGTCCTCGGGGGCGGCATGGGACGGGAGGAGGAGGCCGGAGGCCAGGCGGCTCAGCTCGCAGGGCGATGTGCCGGGGCCGGTCGCGGCGCACCATGGACTCATGAGCACCGCAACCTTCACCCCGGTCCAGGGTGGCCGCCCGCGCGGGGCCACCGCCGCCACCGACTCACCGCCCCGGCACCGCCTGGGCGACCTGCTGCGCGCCGCGAAGGTGTTCGCGGCGACCGCCGTGAGCGTCGTCGTCCTCGGCGAGTACTCCGAGGACGCCGGCGTCATACGTCGCTGACCGCGCCCCGGCAGGATCAGTCGTTCGCCAGGAGCTCGTCCGCGTCCATGATCCGGTAGGCGTAGCCCTGCTCGGCCAGGAAGCGCTGGCGGTGCGCGGCGAAGTCCTGGTCGATCGTGTCGCGCGCGACGACCGAGTAGAAGCGCGCCTCGTGCCCGTCCGCCTTCGGGCGCAGCACGCGGCCCAGCCGCTGGGCCTCCTCCTGGCGGGAGCCGAAGGTGCCGGACACCTGGATGGCGACGGTGGCCTCCGGCAGGTCGATGGAGAAGTTGGCGACCTTTGACACCACCAGCACGTTGATTTCGCCCGCCCGGAAGGCGTCGAAGAGCTTCTCGCGCTGCGCGTTCGAGGTCTCGCCCTTGATGACGGGCGCGTCCAGGTGCTCGCCGAGCTCGTCGAGCTGGTCGATGTACTGCCCGATGACCAGGGTCTGGTCCCCGCGGTGCTTGCGGACCAGTGCCTCGGTCACCTTCCGCTTCGTGGCGGTGGTCGCGCAGAAGCGGTACTTCTCCTCCGTCTCGGCGGTCGCGTACGCGAGCCGTTCCGACTCGGTGAGGTTCACCCGGACCTCGACGCAGTCGGCCGGGGCGATGTAGCCCTGCGCCTCGATCTCCTTCCACGGCGCGTCGAAGCGCTTCGGGCCGATGAGGGAGAAGACGTCGGACTCGCGCCCGTCCTCGCGGACCAGGGTCGCGGTCAGGCCGAGCCGGCGGCGGGCCTGGAGGTCTGCGGTGAACTTGAAGACCGGCGCCGGCAGCAGGTGCACCTCGTCGTAGAGGATCAGCCCCCAGTCGCGGGAGTCGAACAGCTCCAGGTGCGGGTAGACGCCCTTCCGCTTCGTCGTCAGCACCTGGTACGTGGCGATGGTGACGGGCCGGATCTCCTTGCGCGTGCCGGAGTACTCGCCGATCTCGTCCTCCGTCAGCGAGGTCCGCCGCACCAGCTCGTGCTTCCACTGGCGGGCCGAGACGGTGTTCGTCACCAGGATCAGCGTGGTCGCCTTCGCCTTCGCCATGGCACCGGCGCCCACCAGCGTCTTCCCGGCGCCGCAGGGCAGCACCACGACGCCCGAGCCGCCGTGCCAGAAACCCTCGACGGCCTGCTGCTGGTACGGCCGCAGCGCCCAGCCGTCCTCGACCAGGTCGATGGCGTGCGCCTCGCCGTCGACGTACCCGGCCAGGTCCTCGGCGGGCCAGCCCAGCTTGAGCAGGGTCTGCTTGATCTGCCCGCGCTCGGAGGGGTGCACGGCCACCGTGTCGGGGTCGAGCCGCGCCCCGACCAGGGGGGCGATCCGCTTGGACCGCAGGATCTCCTCCAGCACCGGCCGGTCGGTGCTGGTCAGCACCAGTCCGTGGACGGGGTGCTTGGACAGGGTGAGGCGCCCGTAGCGGGCCATGGTCTCGGCGACGTCGACGAGCAGGGCGTGCGGGACGGGGTAGCGGGAGTACTCGACGAGCGCGTCGACGACCTGCTCGGCGTCGTGCCCGGCGGCGCGGGCGTTCCACAGGCCGAGCGGGGTGATCCGGTACGTGTGGATGTGCTCGGGGGCCCGCTCCAGCTCGGCGAAGGGGGCGATGGCACGGCGTGCTGCGCCGGCGAGCTCGTGGTCGACTTCGAGGAGGAGTGTCTTGTCGCTCTGGACGATGAGAGGCCCGTTCACGAACGTCCCTTTCGGCGTGGCGGTGGCTGCCCGGACGCGGGCGGCCAAACCTCCAGTCTGCCGTATCCCCGGGCCGCCCGGGGTGCCCGGCGGGGGCGGATATCGGGATGACGGGCGGTGGGCCGGTTCGTAGGGTCGGGGCATGAGCGATCGACTTTTGTTCGTGCCGGAGGACTTCGCGGTGCCGCTCGGGTGCGAAGGGGACGGCTTCCGGCTGGAGCCGCTGGGCGAGGCGCACAACGAGCGGGACCTCGCCGCGTGGAGCGGGAGCATCGCGCACGTGCGGGCCACGCCCGGCTTCCAGGGCCGGGGCTGGCCGCCGCCGGAGGGGATGTCGGCGCAGGACAACCTGGCCGACCTGGCCCGGCACGCGCGGGACTTCGCCGAGCGCCGGGGGTTCACGTACACCGTCCTGGACGGCGGTGACGACGTCATCGGGTGCCTCTACATCTACCCCTCGAAGGACGCGCCCGGGCGGGTCCAGGTCAGTTCCTGGGTCCGGGCCGACCGGGCCGCGCTCGACAAGGTCCTGTACGAGCGGGTGCGGCGCTGGCTCGCCGACGTGTGGCCGTTCGAGGAGGAGCTGATCGACTACGCGGCGAGGTGAGGACCCGGCATGCCGAAGGGCCCGGCACGTGTGCCGGGCCCTTCGGGTGCGCAGGATCAGACGCGGGTGGCGCGGCGGCGGCGGGCGCCGAGCCACATGGCCGCCCCGCCGAGGGCGACGAGGACCGCGGCCAGGCCGGAGTACAGGCCGGTGTGGGAGTCGGCGCCGGTGTGGGCCAGGGAGCCGCCCGTGGTGGTGGTGTTCGAGTTGCCGGTCACGGCAGCGGTGGTGGAGGCCGAAGCCGAGGGCGAGGGGCTCGTCGACGGCTGCGGGGTCGCGGACTTCGAGGGCGAGGGGCTCGGGGTGGTCGTGGCGGCCGGGGCGATCTGGAACTTCGCCTCGTCGGCCAGGAAGGGGTAGGTGTTGCCCTCGGCCAGGCCGACCTGCGCGGTCAGCGTGGCCGTCGTCGCCTTCGGCAGCTTGGACTTCGGGCCGAGCTTGGCGCGCAGGTGCACCTTGCGCTCGCCGGACGCCTTGCCGAAGCCCTTCGCGATGTCGGGCAGGCGGCGGTTGCCGTTGGTGCCGGCGAGGTCCTGCCACTTGCCGTCGACCTGGACCTGGAGCTGGAGGTCGGCCTGCTCGTCGGAGATGCCGTCGGCGATGTTCACGTCCAGGTAGGTGGCCAGCGCGGTGTTGAACGCGCCCTCGCCGTTGGCGCGGTAGCGCAGGTCCATCTCCCGGCACTGACGCTCGTCGATCTTCTCCTGGCAGGGGTTGATCTGGTCGAACCAGAGGTCGACGGTGCCGGTCTTGACCGACGGGTCCGTCTTGAAGGCCAGGGACGGGGAGCCGCCCTCCGCCACCTCGGCCTGGTAGCTGGTGGCCCGCAGGGTGAAGTCGCCGTCGTTGGTCGGGTAGCCGGCGCCGAGGCCGACCGTGACCTTCCAGGTGAGCTTGCCGCCGGCCGGGACCTCGAAGCCCTGGTTCGGCTCCTTGCCGGTCGGGTGGAACATGCCCTGCCACTCGCCGTCCTGCTGCCCGATGAAGGAGGTGGTCGCCGGGGCGTCCACCGCCTCGACCTTGAAGAGCACGTCGCTCTTCTGGAGCGGGCTCGGGCCCTCCGGGTCGCCCAGGATCCACGGGTGGAAGGAGTGGGCCTTGTCCGAGGGGTTCGTCACCGTCAGCTCGAAGGTCTCCGTGGCCCCGCCACGGGTCAGCGGGCCGCTCGGCGCCGGGGCGCCCATCGTGATCTTCAGCGCGTGCTGGTTGGTGCCGCCCTCCGCCGGCGCGGCGTAGGCCGACAGCGGCATCAGGACGGTGCCGGCGACCGCGGCGACGACGGCGGTGGCGGCCGCGGAGCGGAAGGCGTGGCGGGTGGCGGTGCGAGCGGACATGGTGGACTCCCCCCAAGGAATCACGAGGGCCGGGCGGCCGCAGGGCGGCAGCCGGCGCAGAGGGCACAGGCGAGGGTGGTGAAACGATTCGGCCGGGGCAGAGCGCCTGGCCGGGTGGTCTGGTCGTACGGGGTGTCGCTCTCGGGCCGGTGTTTCATCCCCTCGGCCGCTCTGGCGATGGACTGATCTTCACACACGGTGGATCACGAATCCACCGGCCCAGTGTCACCGCTGTGCAACAGGCCGCGAAGGCCCCTGCGACCCGGCTGAGCTGCGAGGAAAGGAGTCCCGCATTCCGCCTGGAAGGCCGGGCGGCGATCAGGCGCCGAGGTGCGCCAGCGAACCCGCCGGATAGGGGGTTTCCACCGGCAGCAGAGCCCGCGCCGCGGCCTCGTCGCCGGACCGCACCAGGGCGTGGATCTGCCGAGCCAGCGGGGTCACGTCCCGGATCGACACCGTCCACGCGTCGGCGTACGCCCGCGAGGCCGGCCCGGACAGGCCCAGTTGGAGCGAGCGGTGCGGCAGCGGGTTCAGGTGGAGATCGCGTTCCGGATCCCACTGCACGCGCGCCGGTGCCTCCCGCAGCGCTTGCTGCCAGGCCTCCCGGTCGGTGTGCGTACCCGATTCGAAGTGGGACAGGCAGGCGTGGCGCAGCGCGTGGTCGAAGCCCTCACGGGTGATCTCGACGGCGAGCACCGTCTCCTGGTCGGCCTTCGTCGCCCAGCCGCAGCGGTACATCATCCACAGGAACGACGGCTTGATCCACGTCATCCGCTCCCGCTTCCAGGCGACGGGGAAACGGCCGTCGCGCGCCGCGGGGAGCCCGAGCCGGGGCGCGTACGCCTGGTAGACCGTGACCGTGGTGGCGGTGTGGGCGGCGCGGATCTGCCGCAGCGGGGGCCCGGACCGGTTCTGCTCGTCGTGCATGGGGCCAGACTGCGGGGTGAACGGGCGCCGCCGCCAGCGCATTTGTTCCCGCCGACGGTGGCCGCCGCCGTGTCACACCTGGTCCTCCGCCAGTTCCGCGACCCCCGTGATGCGGTGCAGCGGGTACGTCCGCACCTCGTCCGCCGTGTGGTCGTACCCGGTGACGAAACCGCCCTCCACCCGCACCGGGGCGATGACCCGCTGGCTCGCCGCCCCGTCCGCGTTCACGTAGCCGATCCACACCGCGGACCCCGTCAGCGCGGCCGCCTGCACGGTCGCCAGGGTCTCCGCCGCGCTGGTGCGCGGGAGTTCGCCCGGCGCCGCGGACGGCGCCGTCGCGGTCTCCTTGCGTACCGCCGTCGCCGCCAGGTCCCCGGCGCGGATGGCCCGCACGGCCGCCCCCAGCAGCGTGTCGTCCGGCACCGGCGGGCCGTCCGGCACCGGCACGGGCGCCGAGCGCGCCGGAGTGCGGTGCGCGTCCGCGCGCGCCACCACCACGTCGCCGGTACGGGACTCCGCGGCCGGCGCGTAGCCCATCGCCCGCAACCCGTCGAGCAGCGCGGTCGGTTCGGCCTGCGCCGCCAGCACCGTCGGGGCGAGCCGGCGCAGCCCCAGCCCGGCCGACCGCTTGTCGGCCAGGATCTCGTTCAGCATGCCGTCGTCGTCGCAGCGCACGTACGAGGACGCCGCACCGACCCGCAGGTGCCCGTGCCGCCGGGCCACGTCGTCGATCAGGTACGCCAGCGGCTGCGGGACCGGGGTGCGGCTGTGCTCGGCCAGGAAGGCGTGCAGGTCGACGGCGGTGTGGCCGGCGTCCAGGGCGCGGCGTACGGAGCCGGGTGTGAAGCGGTAGACGGTCGCCCCGCCCTTGGACTCCACGTCCGCCAGCACCGCCAGCACCTCGGCGAGCGGCCGGCGCAGCGGCCCCGGAGCCACCGCCGTCAGGTCCGCCTGCAGCAGTACGTGGTCCACCGGCTCGGGAAGCAGCGCCGCCAGCAGCGGCACCGGATCCCGGTGCTCCAGCAGGGCGCGGCCGTGCGTGGCGAGCGCGCCCCGGCCGGTGACCCCGAGGGTCTCCGCCTCGGTCAGCGTCCAGTGCGCGAGGCGGCCCCGCAGATTGCTCGTCCCACGTACGGGGCGCTCCCAGCCGAGCCGGTTCAGCAGGGCGTCCGGGTCGGGCGAGCCGCCCTCGGGCAGCCCCGCGAGGAGTTCGAGGACGCGCCGGCGGACCTCGGGCGCGGCGGAGCGGTCCAGGTCGGCGCCCAGCGCGGAGAGGGTGCGGCCCTTCCCGTCCTGTTCGCCGACCAGACCGGCCGTACGGGTCGCGGCCAGCCAGGCCGAGGCGAGCGCCGACCACCGTTCGGCGGGCGGCAGTTCGAGCCAGTCGTCGAAGGCGGGGGTGGGGGCGTACCGCTCGTCGGCCTCTCCGTCGCTCGCCAGCAGACCGGCCGCGTAGGCCAGTTCGATCCAGAACGCGGCCATCGGCTCGGTGGTGTCCAGAGTGGCCGCCGCGCGCTTCAGGTCGCGTACGGAGAGCCCGCCGGCGCGCAGTACCGGCGGACCGGCGTGCTCCCAGGACTTCACCAGCTCCTCGACGGTGGACAGCGCGGCCAGCGCCTGCCCGGCGGCGTTCGCGTCCACAAGCTGTGGACGGTGCTCGCGGTGTGCGGTCACCGGCGGGGCGAGGGGCTCCGGGGTGCGGTGCGCGAGGCCGCCGCGCAGGTGCAGGGCCACCTCGCGGGGCAGCACCACCGTCCGGGCCGAGGTGGGCAGCAGCAGCCCCCGGTCGCGCAGCCAGCGCACCGGCGGGGCCGGGTTCGCGGTGACCTCCCCGTACGGAGGCCCCCACACGAGCCGGCCCAGCACTTGGTGGGCCTCCGCCGGGGCCTCGTCCAGCAGCGCCGACATCCGCTTCTGGTCCGTGAACAGGGCGGTCAGCGCCGTCACCGCGGACACCGGGTCGTGGGTGGCGGGCAGCCCGACGGCGGCCACGATCTCCTGGACCCGGGTCGGCGACATCCCGGCGGTGGCCTCCGCGACGGTCGGGCCGAGGCCGGTGGGCGAGGGGCGGCCGGCGGAGGGGGACAGCAGCTCGCGGGCGGTCCGCACGAGGCGGAGCCGGTCGTCGTCGCCCCAGACGAGGGCCTGGTCGCGGAGGGTGGCCAGGGCGCGGGGGAGTTCGGCGCGGGTCTGCGGGGCGAGGGGCGTGTCGCTGTCGCTCGGGGTGGCGGTGGGTGTGCCGGTGCCGCTGTCGCTCGGGGTGGCGGTGGGGGTGTCGGTCGTCCCGGCCATGAGGCTTTCCAGGACCGGGTACGGGCACGGGTCCGGGGCCACCGCCAAGGCCTCCGCGGTCTGCAGGGCGAAGCGGTCCAGGCGGTCCAGGGCGCGTACCACGGAGGCGCGGGTCCCGGCGCGGGTGGCCAGCTGGGTCATGTCACCGGGCACCGGGCTGAGCAGGTCCGGGCGCGCGTGCAGCAGGGCGGCGAGCGCCGCGTCGTCGCGGGCGCGCAGCGCCTCGGCGAGGGAGCGCGGGGCGCTGCCCGCGGTCCCCGCGGTGGCGCGGGCCGCGGTGTCCGCGGTGTCCGCGGCGCTGCTCGTCGGCTCAGGCACGGTCGCCTCCATGGTCGCGTCGGCCGGTCCCCATCCGGCCAACGGTATCCGCTGCGCCCTCGGCCGCTCCACGGGCGCACGCGCTACCTTTCCCGGCAGGCGGTACGGGAGGAGCCGGGCATGGGGATCGAGAGCGACCATCTGGTCTACGAATATCTGAGCCGCGTCGGCGACTTGGCGCAGCAGCGGCAGCTGGCCTCCGGTGACCGGATGCGGCTGGTGGCCGGTCTGCGGGACGAGATCGACCGTCGGCGTGCCAAGTACGAGCCGGAGACGCCCGCTGCCGTGCGCCGGATCCTGGAGCGGATCGGCACGCCGGAGGAGGTCGTGGACGCGCTGGGTGCGGCGGGGCGGGGAGGGGCGGGGGCGCCGCCCGGGATGCCGTCGGTGCCGGTGCAGCGGGGGCCGGGCCGGCTGCGCAAGCCGGCTGCGCCGCCCGCCCCGTCGGCCCCGTCGGCCCCGCCGCAGACGGCGCCCGCGCCGCCGCATCTGGCCGGGTTGGACGAGCTCGGGTCCTCGGACGGCGGTGTCGAACCGGACTGGTGGCGGGTCGTGCCCGGGTCGCAGGTCGAGGGCTTCGCGGGCGGGGTGGAGATCCCGGAGCTGTTCGAGGCGCCGAAGCAGCCGGAGCCGGAGCCGGAGCCGGCGGCCGGGCCGGGGCGGCCCGGGTCTGCCCCCGGGGGCGGGCTCGTACGGTTCCTGCTGGAGCGGCGGCGGGCGAAGCGTGCGGGTGCGGGTGCGGGTGCGGGTGCCGCGGAGCCGGCTGCGGCGGGGCCGGCCGCCGCGGGGGCTGCGCGGCCGAGGCCGCATGCCTTTCTGCTGCTGGCCGCGGTGGTGCTTGTGGCGGGGGCGGTGACCGGGTCCTGGCTGCTGCTGATCGGCGGTTGGCTGCTGGCCTACGCCTCGCGGGTGCTGGGGCCGGCCGAGCGGAAGTGGGTCGTCTTCGGGCTGCCGGGGGTGGTGTTCGCGGGGGCGGTGGTGTGGCTGTGGGGGCGGCTGGACGGGCGGTGGGGTGCGCCGCTGACCGACGAGGGGCTGGGCGGGGTGTTCCAGGGGATGTGGCCGTGGCTGGCGAGGGCGGCGGCGGTGGCGTCGGCGCTGTACCTGGCGTGGCGGGCCCGCCGTCGCTGACCCCTGCGGGGCGGTGGTTGCGGAGGGGCCGGGGCCGGTGCCGGGGTGGGGTGTCGTCCGGGGCTCATGATTTATGGCGCCTGATCCCGGGTGCATGCGCCGACCCGGATCCCGCGCCAACAAATCACGTTCTACGCCCCGGACAACACCCCACCCCGTCCCCGTCCCCGGCCGGCGTTTTCGCTGCCCCCGGCTTCCGCCCGGTGTTTGGCAGCCGGGAGGTCCCTTGTTGTCCCCGGTCGGCCGCCTCCCTGTCTTCTGGCTTTCGTCCGGTGCCCCTTCGGCCGGTGGTGCGGGGGGTAACCGGCTGTTTGCGCGGGGTCGGCACAATGGGCGCATGACGATCCCCGCGCAGTTGACCGTCGGCTTCGACCTCGACATGACCCTGATCGACTCCCGGCCCGGGATCAAGGCCGCCTACCAGGCGCTTTCGGCGGAGACGGGCACGTTCATCGACGCCGACCAGGCGGTCACGAGGCTCGGGCCGCCGCTGGCCGAGGAGCTGGCGTACTGGTTCCCCGAGGCGGAGATCGAGGCCATGGCCGACCGCTACCGGGAGATCTACCCCACCTACGCCATCGAGCCGACCCCCGCCATGCCCGGCGCCCGTGAGGCCATCGCGGCCGTCCAGGCGCTCGGTGGCCGGGCGATCGTCGTCACCGCCAAGCACGAGCCCAACGCCCGGCTCCACCTGAGCCACCTCGGGATCGAGCCGGACGCGGTCATCGGCTGGCTGTGGGCCGAGGCCAAGGCGGGTGCCCTGCGCGAGTACGGGGCGCAGGTGTACGTCGGCGACCACGTGGGCGACGTACGCGGGGCCCGTACGGCGGGTGCGCTGTCGGTGGCGGTGCCCACGGGCCCGTGCCCCGAGGGCCAGCTGCGGGAGGCCGGCGCGGACGTGGTGCTGCGGGACCTGACCGCGCTGCCCGAGTGGCTGGAGGAGTACGTGCGGTCCTGGTCCTAGGACTGCGAGGCGCGGGCGGCCTTGCGCTGGGCGGCGGCCGAGCGCAGGACGCCCGCCGCCGAGATGGCGAAGCCGACGCCCATCAGCATGCACACAGCCCACGCGTACGAGGGGAACGGGTCGGTGTGCAGGAACAGCGGGGCCATCGTCACCAGGGTGGCCACGGCGCCGGCGATGAACACGATGCCGCCGGTGCGCACCAGGGCGTCGCCGGGCCGCGCTTCGTCGGGGTCAGGAGTAACAGTCACCCGACCAGGGTAGTTCCCTGGCCGAAGCAGCCGACGGCGATCAGCCGGTGAAGGACCGGGGAACGTCTTGTCACCTGCCCAACGCCCACTAGCCTGGACTCGGCGGGTCACCCATGGCCCGCTGCGCTGTTATCCGGAGCCGCTGCGCGGCGTACCGGACCCCGACGAGCACAAGGACAGAGGACGGACGTGCCTACCGGCAAGGTCAAGTGGTTCAACAGTGAGAAGGGCTTCGGCTTTCTCTCCCGCGACGACGGCGGCGACGTCTTCGTCCACTCGTCGGTACTCCCGGCCGGCGTCGACGCGCTCAAGCCCGGCCAGCGCGTCGAGTTCGGCGTCGTCGCGGGGCAGCGCGGTGACCAGGCGCTTTCGGTGACGGTGTTGGACCCGGCGCCGTCGGTCGCCGCGGCGCAGCGCCGCAAGCCGGACGAGCTCGCCTCGATCGTGCAGGACCTCACGACGCTGCTGGAGAACATCACGCCGATGCTGGAGCGCGGCCGGTACCCCGACAAGGTGCACGGCACGAAGATCGCCGGCCTGCTGCGTGCGGTGGCCGATCAACTCGACGTCTGAGCCGCGGACGTGCGGCGGTGCCCCGCCTCCTCCTCCGGAGGGGCGGGGCACCGTTGTTCAGGCGTGCGGGAAGGCCAGGGCGTCCGGTTTGATGGCCGGGACCAGGCCCTCCGCCGCGGCCCGCGTCAACAGGCCGCGCACCGCCGCGTACCCGTCGTCGCCGAGGTCGGCGGTGAACTCGTTGACGTAGAGCCCGATGTGTTGGTCGGCGACGGCCGGGTCCAGTTCCTGCGCGTGGGCGCGTACGTACGGGCGGGAGGCCTCCGGGTCGTCCCAGGCCATCCGGACCGAGGTGCGGGCGGCGGCGGCCAGTTCGCGGAGGGTCTCGGCGCCCAGCGAGCGCTTGGCGATGATCGCGCCCAGCGGGATCGGCAGGCCCGTGGTGGTCTCCCAGTGCTCGCCCATGTCGGCGAGGCAGTGCAGCCCGTAGTCCTGATAGGTGAACCGGGCCTCGTGGATGACCAGTCCGGCGTCCACCCGCCCGTCGCGGACCGCGGGCATGATCTCGTGGAACGGCAGCACGACGACCTTGCCGACCGGCTCGGGGAGCACGTCCGCCGCCCACAGCCGGAAGAGGAGGTAGGCGGTGGAGCGTTCGCCGGGGACCGCGACCGTCTTCCCGGCGAGGTCCGCGGACGGCTCGCGGGTGAGGACGAGCGGGCCGCAGCCGCGGCCCAGTGCGCCGCCGCAGGGCAGCAGCGCGTACTCGTCCAGGACCCAGGGCAGGACCGCGTACGACACCTTCAGCACGTCCAGCTCGCCGCGCTCGGCCATGCCGTTGGTGAGGTCGATGTCGGCGAAGGTGACGTCGAGGGCGGGCGCACCGGGGACGCGCCCGTGGGCCCAGGCGTCGAAGACGAAGGTGTCGTTCGGGCAGGGCGAGTAGGCGATCTTGAGCGTTTCACTCATGGCGTGCTCCCCAGGTGACGAGTACGGGCCCCAGCGCGCGGAAGCCCGCGGTGAGGGCCGCGAGCGCGTCCCCGATCCGCCAGGCGTCGCGGTCGCGGGGGCCGACGGCGTTGGACACGGCGCGGATCTCCAGGACCGGCAGCCCGTGCGCGGCGGCCGCCTCGGCGACGCCGAAGCCCTCCATGGCCTCCGCCCCGGCGAGCGGGTGGCGGGCGGCGAGCCCGGCGGCGCCGGCGGCGGTGCCGGTGACGGTGGAGACGGTCAGTACGGGCGCGAGCAGCGCCCCGGTGGCCTCGGCGGCGCGGGCGGCGAGCTCGGCGGGCGGCAGGTGCACGCTGTGCCCGAAGCCGAGTGCCTGGACGTCGAGGAAGCCGTCGGGGGTCTCGGCCCCGAGGTCGGCGGCGACGATCGCGTCGGCGACGACGAGGGAGCCGGGCGGGGCGGCGGGCTGGAAGCCGCCGCCGATGCCGGCCGAGACGACGAGGGAGTACTCGGCCAGGGCGAGTGCGGTGGCCGTGCCCGCGGCGGCGGCGGCCGGTCCCACGCCGCCGACGAGCACGTCGGCGGCGAGTCCGGGCAGATCGCGCCGGTGGACGGGATACCCGCCGGGCAGGGTGCGCGGCTCCGGCGTGGCCGGGTCCGGATGAGGGGTGAGACCTGCGGCGACGGAGTCTGCCTCCGCCGCCACCGCGGTCACGATGAGCGCGCGCACCGGCTGCGTGACTACTTGAGCTTGATGTTGAAGGCCCAGACGGCGAGGGGCTTGCCGTCCTCGGCGACCTGGACGATGTTCAGCTTCTTGGAGGCCGGGGCCTCGCCCTGGCCGCCGGTGGCGAAGAGGTCGGCGCCGGGGAAGCTGCGGTAGGTGTTGGAGGAGGGCTCGGTGATCGGCTGACCGTCCAGGACCGCCTGCCAGCGCTTGCCGTCCTCGACGACGTCGGGCTCGACACCGAGGCGCAGGGTGTCCCCGCGCCCGTACTTGAGGGTCTTGGCGTCCTTCAGATCGGTGAGGCACTCCTGGACCTTGTCCATGGAGAGCTCCTTGTTGTCGTGGCAGGCGGCCTCGCTGGAAACCGACGTGCTGCCGACCGTCACGGTCGCCAGCGGCGTCGGCTTGTCGCAGGCGGAGAGAAGGAGGAGGCCGGCGGACACGGCTCCGAGGGCCGCGACGCTGCGGCGGCCCTTACCCGAGAAAAGGCGTGCGGTCATGAGCCGAAGGCTATCGGGCCGCTTGCCTGCGCCGCAGCACGGGGTCCCGCCGACCTGCGGCGCGCCGCAGGGACGGGCTACGCCACCCGGGGGCGCGGGGAGCCCGGGTGGTGGCGGGGGGAGGCGAGCAGGCCCCGCAGCGCCATGGCCGTGCCCGCCGCGACCACGGCTGCGGCGACGGCCATGCCGAGGGCCCCGTTCAGCGGCAGCGCGATGCCGATCGCACCGCCCAGCACCCACGCCACCTGGAGCAGCGTTTCGGAGCGGGCGAACGCCGAGGTCCGCACCGCCTCCGGTACGTCCCGCTGGATCATCGCGTCCAGGGAGAGCTTCGCCAGCGCCTGGCAGAAGCCCGCGGTGGCGCCCAGTACGGCCATGAACAGCCCGCTGAAGAAGACCGCCGCCAGGATCGCCACGCCGAGGGTCAGGGCGAGGACGGACGCGATGATGCCCTCGGGGGCCCTGGCCCGCAGCCACGCCCCCACCGCCGTCCCGCCCGCGTTGCCCACGCCCGCCGCGACGCCGACGATGCCGAGCGACACCGCCGCGCTCTGCCCGGCCAGCGGGTGCTCGCGCAGCAGGAACGCCAGGAAGAAGATCAGGAAGCCGGACAGGACGCGCATCGACGCGTTGGCCAGCAAACCGCAGAGCACCGACCGGCTCACCGTGCGCAGCCCCGGCTTGCGCGAGCGCGGCTCGTGCGTGGAGAGCCGGGCCCGCCGCTCGCCCTTCGCCTCGTCCACCTTGTGCGGGAGCGTGGCCGCCGCCACCGTGCCCCACAGGAAGATCACGCAGGCCCCGTACAGCGGCCACGGCGGCCCGATGGTGTGCAGGCCCGCCGCGACGGGCGCCGCCGCGCCCGTGGCCAGCAGGCCCGCCAGCGTGACCCGGGAGTTCGCCTTGACGAGTGAGAACCGCGGGGGGAGGAGGCGGGGGACCACCGCGCTGCGGACCACCCCGTACGCCTTGGACGCGACCAGCACCCCCAGCGCCGCCGGGTACAGCTCCAGTCCGCCCGTGGCCACCGCGCCCGACATCGTCACCGCGAGCAGGGCCCGCGTCAGCATCGCGCCCGCCATCGCGGCCCGCCGCCCGTGCGGCAGCCGGTCCAGCAGCGGGCCGATCACCGGGGCCAGCAGGGTGAAGGGGGCCATGGTGATGGCCAGGTACAGGGCGACGCGGCCGCGTGCCTCGTCCGTGGGTACCGAGAAGAACACCGTCGACGCCAGCGCCACCGTGATCATCACATCGCCGGCGCCGTTGATGGCGTGCAGCTCGATCAGCTTGCCGAGGCCCGATTCACCGGCCCCGTGCGCATGGGTGGCCCGCCTGATCCCGCGCGCCGTCCCGGTGATCGGGAAGTGCAGGGCACGCCCCAGGGCCCGGCCGGCCCGCCTGGCCGGTCCCGAGCCGTCACGGGACGACCGAACGGGTGCCACACTCGACATAGTGCCCCACGGACACGTCCGGGTCCCGTCCCCGTCCCATCCCGGGCGCGTTCCGCCCCGGTCCCGTCCCGGCGCGTTCCGCCCCGGTCGGGTCGCCGCCGGGGCGCGGGGTTGTCCGCGAATCGGACCTTGCATGTGGGCCCAGGGCGTCGAAGGAGGTAGCGTGCGTAGCGCGCCACCGGCGGTTGCTCTTGGCCGCGCGCCTCTTCGCCATCCCGCAGAATGGATAGCAGGTAGGTGCGCCCGAGGCCGATCGGGTGCGGACGTCGACGCGGCCCTCTGGTCCGCTCCGCCCGCGCCACGTACGGACAGGACCGACGGGTCGTTCAGGACGACAGTACGGACGGCGCACTCGTGAGACGGCGTAGGAGAGAACGAGACCTGTGAGTGCTGCGACGACGCGAAGCCGTACCCCCGACCGCCTGTGCGCCGAGGCGGTAGACCTCGCCCGTGCGGCGGCAGAGGAAGCCGCCGCGCCCGGCGTGGTGGGCGAGCACGTCTCCGCCGTCGCCGAGGGCGACCGGGTCGTCACGCACTTCTTCGAGTGCAAGGACCTCGCCTACCGCGGCTGGCGCTGGGCCGTCACCGTGACCCGCGCCTCCCGCGCCAAGAACGTCACCCTCAGTGAAACGGTGCTCCTCCCCGGCTCCGACGCGCTCCTCGCCCCCGAGTGGGTGCCGTGGAGCGAGCGGCTGCGCCCGGGGGACCTCGGCCCCGGCGACCTGCTGCCCACCGACGCCGACGACCTGCGCCTGGAGCCGGGCTGGACGGGCGAGGACGCGCCGCCGCCCAACTCGGTCGTCTCCGCCGAGATGGCCGAACTGGTGGAGGCGGAGGACGCCGACGTCACCGACCGCACCGTCGTGCCCGCCCGCGGCACCATCGCCTCGGTCGCCGAGGAGCTCGGCATGCGGCGCGCCCGGGTCCTGTCCCGGTACGGGCTGCACACCGCCGCCGACCGCTGGGACGAGTCCTTCGGGGCGAAGACCCCGATGGCCCAGGCCGCGCCCGCTTCCTGCGTGAGCTGCGGCTTCCTGGTGGCGATCGGCGGCTCCCTGGGCCAGGCCTTCGGTGTCTGCGCGAACGAGTTCAGCCCGGCCGACGGCCGGCTGGTCTCCCTGTCGTACGGCTGCGGCGGCCACTCGGAGGCCGCGGTCATGCCGAAGCCGCTGCGGCCCGCGCCGCCGGTCCTCGACTCGATGGCCGCGGACGAGTTCTCGCTGCGCCCGACGCCCGACACGGGCTCGGTACCCGCGGGCGAGCTCCCGTCCGCGGACCTCGGCCACTCCTGATCCCGCACGGCCGGTCCCTCCCCCCATGCGGCGGCGTACGCTCGCCGCATGGGGGAGAGCGGCATGGTGGGGCTGGACGGCCGGGTGACCGGGACGGTGGGGCCGGGGCTCGTCGGCGAGGTGATCGTGCGCATCCGGGGCGGCGCCGAGCACTTCCTCGCGTACCCGGCGCCGGGGACGGGCCGGCTGGCGGTCGGGACGGTGGTGACGGTGGTCGAACACCTGCCGCCGCGCACGGTGTACGTGATGGCGGCTTACGACAACTGAGGCGTGCCCCGCGCCGCCTCCGACGTGTACGTATCAAGATGGCGACAAGAATCCCCTGACGTCTTCTTCACGCGCCCGCGCAGGCGCAAACTCACCCTCGTCGGTGTCGAACGGCACCGCGATAAGGGGGCGTTGCCGATGTCTGTCGGCGTCGTGGCGGGAATCGTTCTCGCCGCAGTTCTTGCCTTGATCGGCCTGTTCAAGCTCATGTGGCGGGTGGCCGAACCGAACGAGGCACTGGTCATCTCCGGTTCCACGCACAAGACCGAAGGCCTCGGCGAGGGCATGGGGTTCCGGATCGTCACCGGGCGCGGGACCCTCGTACTGCCCGGGGTGCAGGCGGTGCGCAAGCTGTCGCTGGACCTCAACGAGACCCAGCTGAACGTGGATTGCGTCACCCACCAGGGCATCCCGCTGAGGGTGAAGGGCGTGGTCATCTTCAAGATCGGCGACGACCTGGTGTCGATCGCCAATGCCGCACGCCGCTTCCTGGACCAGCAGAAGATGATGCCGGAGCGGGTGCACATCGTCTTCGCCGGCCATCTGCGGTCCATCGTGGGCGGGTTGACGGTCGAGGACATGATCCGCGACCGGGAGAAGCTGACCGGGCAGACCCGCGCGGCCTGCGGTACGGAGATGGAGAAGCTCGGCCTGATCGTCGACTCGTTGCAGATCCACGAGATCGAGGACCCGACCGGCTACATCAAGAACCTGGCGATGCCGCACGCCGCGGCCGTCCAGCGGGACGCGCGCATCGCGCAGGCCGAGGCGAACCGGCTGGCCACCGAGGCCGAGCAGACCGCCTTCGCCCGGATGGCGGAGGCCACCCGGGACAGCGAGATCCTCCAGGCCGGCTACCAGGCCGAACGGGACAAGGCCGCGGCGACCGCCCGGCAGGCCGGACCGCTGTCCGAGGCGGCGGCGCGGCAGGAGGTCGTCGTCCAGGAGACGCGGGTCGCGGAGCTGGAGGCGCACCGGCGCGAGCAGCAGCTCCAGGCGGACGTACGCAAGCCCGCCGACGCGGCGGCGTACGAAACCCGGACCCGGGCCGAGGCCGAACGCGACGCCCGGATCTCCGCGGCGCAGGCCAAGGCGAAGGAGACGGAGCTCGCGGCGGCGGCCGAGGCGACCCGGGTGACGACGGCGGCGACCGCGGACGCCGCGGCGACGGAGGCCCGCGGGCTCGCCGCCGCGAAGGCGACCCGGGCCACCGGCGAGGCCGAGGCGGCGGCGACGCAGGCCAAGGGGCTCGCGATGGCGGCCTCCGCGAAGGCGAAGGGCCTGGCCGAGGCCGAGGCGATCAAGGCGCGGGCCGCGGCCCTGGCGGAGAACCAGGAAGCGGTGGTCGCGCAGCAGCTCGCCGAGAACTGGCCGGCGATCGTGGAGGCGGGCGCGGGCGCCTTCGGGAACGTGGAGCACATGGTGCTGCTGAACGGCGCAGAGGGCATGTCGGAGATGTTCGCGAAGGCGCTGACGATGGGCGGCACGGGCCTCGGCCTGGCCCGCCAACTGCTGGCGTCGATGTCCCGGCCCGACGCCGCGCAGCCCCGGCCCGCAGCTGCGCCCGGCGCTGCCGTGAACGGCGCGAAGCCGTCCCCGCCGCCGCAGCAGATCCCGATCGCGGAGGCGTGACCGCCGGGCCCCGGCTCCCGGGGGCGGCTAGGCTCCGCAGGCATGAGGCTGTTTGCCGCGGTGCTGCCGCCCCCGGAGGCGCTGGACGAGCTGCGCAGGGCCGTGGAGGCCGTGCGGGGTGAGCGGGCCGGCCGGGACGACCGGATCCGCTGGACCACCGAAGCGGGCCGGCACTTCACGCTCGCCTTCATGGGCGAGGTGGCCGACCCGGTCCTGCCGGACCTGCGGGCCCGGCTCGCCCGGGCCGCCGAGCGGACCGACCCGTTCCCGCTGCGCCTGCACGGCTGCGGACACTTCGGCGACCGGGCCCTGTGGATCGGCGCCGCCGGCGGCATCGACACGATGCGGATGCTCGCCGAGCGGGCCGACGCCGCCGCCCGCCGGGCCGGGGTGCCGATGGAGCAGCACCGCCGGTACACCGCCCACCTCACCCTGGGCCGCAGCCACGGCGGGGCCGACCTGCGCCCGTACCTGGACGCCCTGAAGGGCTTCGAGGGCAGTCCCTGGCAGGTCGGCGAACTGAGCCTGGTCCGCAGCAACCTGCCGACCAGCGGGATCCCCGGCGAGCAGCCCCGCTACGAGGTCGTCGCCGCCTGGCCGCTCGGCCGCTGACCGCGAGCCGCCGGCCACAGGTTAGGCTCGACGGGTGGATCCCAAGACCCGAAACCGTGTGATGGCCGGTGTGCTCGTGCTGATGTTCGTCGTGGTGGCCGTGGCGGCGGCCGTCGGCCAGTAGCCGACCCGCCGCAGCCGCCGTACCGGCGACAGCCGCCGTACCGGCGACAGCCGCCGTACCGGCGACAGCCGCCGTAGCCGCCGTAGCCGCCGCGGCCCGGCCACCGGCTACCAGGCGAACGCCTCCGGCGCCGGCCCCGGCCCCGGGAAGACCTCGTCGAGGCCCGTCAGCACCTCCTGCGAGAGCTCCAGCTCGACCGCCCGCAGAGCGGAGGCGAGCTGCTCCGCCGTACGCGGCCCCACGATCGGCCCGGTGACCCCCGGCCGGCTCAGCAGCCAGGCCAGCGCCGTCTCGCCCGGGTCCAGGCCGTGCTTGTCGAGCAGGTCCTCGTAGGCCTGCACCTGCGCCCGTACCTCGCTGTCGGCCAGCGCGTCCGCCGAGCGGCCGGAGGCCCGGCGCCCGCCCTCGACCTCCTTCTTGATCACGCCGCCGAGCAGCCCGCCGTGCAGCGGGGACCACGGGATGACGCCGAGCCCGTACTCCTGGGCGGCCGGGATGACCTCCATCTCGGCACGCCGCTCGGCCAGGTTGTAGAGGCACTGCTCGCTGACCAGCCCGAGGGAGCCGCGCCGGGCGGCCGTCTCATTGGCCTGGGCGATCTTGTAGCCGGGGAAGTTCGACGATCCGGCGTACAGCACCTTCCCCTGCTGGACCAGGACGTCGACGGCCTGCCAGACCTCCTCGAAGGGGGTGTTCCGGTCAACGTGGTGGAACTGGTACAGGTCGATGTAGTCGGTGTTCAGGCGCTTGAGGCTGGCCTCGACGGCCCGTCGGATGTTCAGCGCCGACAGGCGGTCGTAGTTGGGCCAGGACTCCCCTTCGGGGGCCATGCCGCCGTAGACCTTGGTGGCGAGGACCGTCTTGTCCCGGCGGCGGCCGCCCTGGGCGAACCAGGTGCCGATGATCTCCTCGGTCCGGCCCTTGTTCTCACCCCAGCCGTAGACGTTGGCGGTGTCGAAGAAGTTGATGCCGGCGTCCAGGGCCGCGTCCATGATGGCGTGGCTCTCGGGCTCTCCCGTGAGGGGGCCGAAGTTCATGGTGCCGAGTACGAGTCGGCTGACCTTGAGACCGGTGCGTCCGAGCTGTGTGTACTTCATGGGGCACTAGCCAACTGCTTGGAGTGCACTCCAGGCAAGGCCCCCCGGTGAAGGCCGTGTTACGTGTCTACGGCGCCGGGCGGTAGGGGGCGCCGATGCCCCAGGCCTGGTGGAGGACCGCCGCGAACTCGCCCGCCAGCCGGTGCTCGCCGGAGGCGTTGGGGTGGGTGCCGTCGTAGGTGTCGTGGTGGATCTCGTACGCCTGCGGGCGCGCGCCCAGCAGGATCGGGGAGGCGGGTGTGGACAGGTCGGCGACCGCCTTCGCCAGGAGCTCGTTGAACCCCGCGACCTCGGCGGCGAACGGCGCGTCGGACTCGGCCCGGACGTTGGGTATGACCGGGAGCAGCACCATCCGGATGCCCGGACGGGCGGCGCGGGCCTCCGCGATGAAGCGGCGGGCGTTGGCGGCGGTCTCGGTGGCCGCGGTGTAGAAGCCGAGGTCGATCAGCCCGAGGGAGACGAGCAGGACGTCGGCCTTGCCGGAGCGGCACGCGGGCCCGATGAGCGGGGCCATGTGCTGCCAGCCCTCGCCCCAGCCGGCCAGGTGGCGGCGGGCGTGCTCGGGGAAGGCGGGATCGGCGTACTCGTGGCTGGTGGGCGTGCCCGCGAAGGTGTCGTAGACCTCGCTGCGCGGGCCGACGATCTTGTAGGGGCCGCCGAAGGTGGCATTGAGGTGCTGCCACATCCGGTAGCGCCAGGTGTAGTCGCCGGCGCGTCCGATGGTCATGGAGTCGCCGACGAACATGAAACGCATCCGGTCATCATCGCGGATCGTGCGGCATGAGCCCCTGTGATGCCGGACACGCACGGAGGGCTGGCAGGCTTGGGGCATGCGCCTGTTGCCGTCGACCGTTGCCCTGTGTGCCGCCACCGTCCTTGCCGTGCTGCCGGGTTCGGCGGTGGCGGCGCAGTCCCCGGGGGCGGGAGCCACCGGCTTCACGATCACCGATCCGCGGATCAGGGAGTCGAGCGGGCTGGCGGCCAGCCGGGTCCACCCGGGCGTGTACTGGACCCACAACGACAGCGACGACGGCCCGTACGTGTACGCCGTGGACGCGGTGACCGGCAAGACGGTGGCCCGTGTGACGCTGACCGGGATCGGGACACCGCGCGACGTCGAGGCGATCTCGCTCGGGCCGGACGGGCAGTTGTACGTCGGCGACATCGGCGACAACCTGAACGGCAGCTGGGACCACGTGTGGATCTACCGCTTCCCGGAGCCGAAGCAGCTCGCCGATGCCACCGTCAGGGCGGAGCAGTTCACCGTGCGCTACGCGGACGGGCCGCGCAACGCGGAGGCGCTGATGGTGCATCCGGTCACCGGGCGGGTCTACATCGCGAGCAAGAGCGAGGACAAGGGCGGCCTGTACGAGGGTCCGGAGCAGCTGTCCGCGTCGGGGGCGAACGTGTTCCGGCGGGTGGCGGACGTCCCCTGGGTGACGGACGGGGCGTTCTCCCCGGACGGCGGGCGCCTCGCGCTGCGCGGGTACTTCTGGGCGCGCACCTATCCGTGGAAGGACGGGCGGCCGCAGGGTGAGGGGGAGCGGGTCGACGCGCCCTGGCAGGGGCAGGCGGAGTCGGTGACGTACGCGGCGGACGGGTCGGCGCTGCTGTTCGGGTCGGAGGGGGAGGGTAGCCGGGTGGTGGCGGTCCCGGTGAAGCCGCCCGCCGCCGGCGGCCCCTCGGCCGGCCCGTCGGCCGGGGCCACCGCCGCTCCGGGGGGCCAGGGCGGGAGCCTCCCCCAGGGCGGGAGCTTCCCCAAGGGCGCGGCGGTGCTGGTGGTGGGGACGGTGCTGGTGCTGGCCGGGAAGCGCCTGCTGTCCCGCCGCCGTCGTTGACCGGGAGCCCGGCGTCTTGACCGGGCCCCCACCGGGCCCCGCCCGGGGCCGGGCCGGGCCCGAGGGGCCGGCCCGGTGCGGCGGTCAGGCCGCCGTCGTCAGGGTCTGGCGGGACGGGACGAAGGCCACCCCGCGGCGGCTCACGCTCAGGCGGAGGTTGCCCACCCGGGAGAGGACCACCGCGATCACCGCGGCGGCGGCCAGCGAGACCGCTCCGCCCGCCGCCATGCCGATCCGCGCCCCGTACGTGTCCGTGACCCATCCGACCAGCGGTGCGCCGATCGGGGTGCCGCCCGTGAACACCATCATGAAGAGGGCCATCACCCGGCCCCGCATCTCGGGATCGGTGGCCATCTGGACGCTGGAGTTCGCCGTGACGTTGACCGTCAGGCCGAAGATCCCGATCGGCACCAGCAGCGCCGCGAACAGCCAGAACCCCGGCGCGAACGCCGTCACCAGCAGCAGCGCCGAGAAGACCAGCGCCGCCGCCACCAGCAGGCGCAGCCGCGAGTGCCCGCGGCGGGCGGCCAGCAGGGCGCCGGCCAGGGAGCCCGCCGCGATCAGTGTGTTGAAGAGGCCGTACGTGCCCGCGTCCCCGTGGAACACGTCCTCCACGAAGGCCGACAGCCAGATCGGGAAGTTGAACCCGAAGGTGCCGATGAAGCCGACCAGCACGATCGGCCAGATCAGCTCGGGCCGCCCCGCGACGTACCGCAGGCCCTCCCGCAGCTGCCCCTTGGCCCGCGGCTGCGGCTGCACCGGGTGCAGTTCGTTCGTACGCATCAGCAGCAGGCCGGCGAGGGGCGCCGCGAAGGACAGCCCGTTCAGCAGGAAGGCCCAGCCGGAGCCCACGGCGGTGATCAGCACACCGGCCAGCGCCGGGCCGACCAGCCGCGCGGACTGGAAGTTCGCGGAGTTCAGCGAGACCGCGTTGGCGAGCTGGGCGGGACCGACCATCTCGGAGACGAACGTCTGCCGCGCGGGGTTGTCCACGACGGTGACGAGGCCGAGCAGGAAGGCCGCCAGGTACACGTGCCAGACCTGGACGTGTCCGGCCAGGGTGAGCGCGGCGAGGGCGATGCCGGTCAGGCCCATCGCGCTCTGGGTGGCGAGCAGCAGCGGCCGCTTGGCGAGGCGGTCGGCGAGTACGCCTCCGTAGAGGCCGAAGAGCATCATCGGCAGGAACTGCAGCGCGATGGTGATGCCGACGGCGGAGGCCGAGCCGGTCAGGGACAGGACCAGCCAGTCCTGGGCGATGCGCTGCATCCAGGTGCCGGTGTTCGAGACGGCCTGTCCCATGGCGAAGAGCCGGTAGTTCCGGATCTTCAGCGAGCTGAACATCCCCCGGCTGCCGCCGGGAGGGGCTGCCGGGTTCCTGCCCGCGGAGCGAGTGGTAGAGGTGGATATGTGGCCGGGTGCGGAGTCTGCTCCGTTTCCCGTACTCAAAAGCGTTCGCCTCCTGGCGTCGTTCCTTACAAGTGCGCGAGCTTCTCCAGGACGGGCGCGGCCTCGCGCAGCTTGGCCCATTCGTCCTCGGTGAGCTCGGCCGCGAGCCCGGCCAGGAACGCGTTGCGCTTGCGGCGGCTCTCTTCGAGCATCGCCTCGGCCTCCGCGGTCTGGCTGACCACCTTCTGGCGGCGGTCGTCGGGGTGCGGCTCCAGCCGGACCAGCCCCTTGGCCTCCAGCAGCGCCACGATGCGCGTCATCGACGGCGGCTGGACGTGCTCGCGCCGGGCCAGCTCACCCGGGGTGGCCTGGCCGCAGCGGGCGAGGGTGCCGAGGACCGACATCTCGGTCGGGCTCAGCGATTCGTCGACGCGCTGGTGCTTGAGGCGTCGGCCCAGCCGCATGACGGCGGAGCGGAGGTCGTTCACGGCGGCAGCATCGTCGCCATGGGCAAGGTCGGGCATGTACTTAGAATAACTCATTACTCTCGCTAAGAAACACCGGTTTCCGTGTCACGCGGGCATCACTCATACGGGTGAGTCGGCCGCGGAAAGTGACACGCGTCCACGGCCCGTGGCACGACCCTTTCGTGCATGGGGACACATGTGCTGAGCATGCGCATAGACGGGGAGCTGCTCGAACGCCTCCGGACTCACGCCGCCAAACGCGGAATGAGCGTCCAGGACTACGTGGTCCGGACGCTCATTCGCGATGACTTCGACGAGCGCTTCAAGGCGGCCGTCGACGAGACGGAGAAGTTCTACGGGGTGACGTGAGGCAGGGGCTCAGGTGAGGCCGAGCCCCGGCATGGCGTAGTAGAAGACGAACACGGCCGACACCACGTACATGGCCACCGGGACCTCCCGGCCGCGGCCGGTCGCCGCCCGCAGCACGCAGAAGCTGATGAAGCCGAGGCCGATGCCGTTGGTGATCGAGTAGGTGAACGGCATCATCACCATGGCCAGGAAGGCCGGGACGGCGATGGTGAAGTCGCTCCAGTCGATGTCCTTGACCGAGCCCGCCAGGATCAGGAAGCCGACCGCCACGAGGGCGGGCGTCGCGGCCTGGGAGGGAACCATGGTGGCGAGCGGCGTCAGGAAGAGCGCCACCCCGAAGAGGGCGCCGGTCACGACGTTCGCCAGGCCCGTGCGGGCGCCTTCGCCGACACCGGCCGTGGACTCCACGAAGCAGGTGGTGGCCGAGGAGGAGGTCGCGCCGCCGGAGGCGACGGCCAGGCCGTCGATCAGCAGGACCTTGTTGATGCCGGGGAAGTTGCCGTCCTTGTCGATGAGCTTGGCCTCGTCGCCGACGCCGAGGATCGTGCCCATCGCGTCGAAGAAGCAGGACAGCAGCACGGTGAAGACGAAGAGGATGCCGGTCAGCACCCCGACCTTGCCGAAGCCGCCGAACAGGCTGACCTGGCCGACGAGGCCGAAGTCGGGCGCTGCCACCGGGTTGCCCGGCCACTCGGGCACGGTCAGGCCCCAGCCCGAGTCGGGCAGCTCGGCGACCAGCTGGACGGCCACCGCGACGACGGTCATGGCGACGATGGAGATCAGGATCGCGCCGGGGGTCTTGCGGATCAGCAGGGCGAGGGTCAGCAGCACGCCGACGATGAAGATCAGCACCGGCCAGCCGTGCAGGTGGCCGTCCGTGCCGAGCTGGAGCGGCACGGTGGTGTGGGCGGCGTCCGGGATGCGAGAGACGAAGCCGGAGTCGACCAGGCCGATGAGCATGATGAACAGGCCGATGCCGATGGCGATGCCCTTGCGCAGGCCCTGCGGGACCGCGTTCATGACCCGCTCGCGCAGGCCGGTGGCGACCAGCAGCATCACCACGAAGCCGGCGAGGACAACCATGCCCATGGCGTCGGGCCAGCTCATGCGCGGGGCGAGCTGGAGGGCGACGACCGTGTTGACGCCGAGGCCCGCGGCGAGCGCGATCGGGACGTTGCCGATGACGCCCATGAGCAGGGTGGTGAAGGCCGCGGTCAGGGCGGTGGCGGTGACGAGCTGGCCGCCGTCGAGCTGGTGCCCGTACATGTCCTTCGCGCTGCCCAGGATGATCGGGTTGAGCACGATGATGTACGCCATCGCGAAGAAGGTGGCGAAACCGCCGCGCACCTCGCGGGCGACGGTGGAGCCGCGCTCGGAGATCTTGAAGTAGCGGTCGAGGCCGGAGGCGCCCCGGGGGGTGGGGGCGTGGGGAGTGTCCGCGGGGGCGGGGGCCGACGTGCTCATACGGTCCTCAACGCTCATTGGGTGGTTCCTACGAGGAAAATGGGCCAAGCCCAAACCGTTTCAGTATGAACACATGAGCGAAAGCCCGTCCATCTCCGCGCGTAGACACCGGCGGCCGGGGGAGGCGGGGGTGGGTGTCCACGACCCGCCTAAACTGGGGCCATGGCGAAATGGACTGCGAAGCACGAGGCGCCGGAGCCCCTGGAGGGCCCGGTCGTCGCGACCGTCACCGGCGGCACGATCCTCTGGTTCGCCCTGTTCGTCGTCCAGCTCCCGTTCTACGGCTGGTTCGCCGACCGGGACCTGCTGTGGTGGGTGTGGTGCTGCGCGGCCGGCGGCTTCCTCGGGCTGATCGGCCTCTGGTACGTCCGCGGCCGGGACGCGGCGCTCAAGCGGCACGCCGCCGCGCTGGCCGCGCAGGACGAGGAAGGGGCGGGCCCGACGCCCCAGGAGCCCCACGCCGGCCCGGCGGCCCCGAAGCCCCACGCCGGCTGACCGCCCGGCCGGACGCCCGGCCCCCCGGTCACGGGACGATCCGGTTCATCCTGAGGTCGGACATCCGTCCATCTCGGCGGGTGAGCGGGCGGAACCCCCTTTACCGTCGAAAGCATGACGCAGCGGGCAGGGATCGAACCGGGCGGTCCGGAGCCGGGCCGTGGCGCAGGCTCCGCCGCCATCGACGCGGGCGCGGAGCTGGACCCGGTGCACCCGGTCCGCCCGCCCGCCCCCCGGTTCAGGCCCGGCGGCCTGACCACTGCGGAAGTCGCCGAACGCCTCGCCCGCGGCGACGTCAACGACGTCCCCGTCCGCTCGTCCCGCTCCACCGTGGACATCGTCCGCGCCAACGTCTTCACCCGCTTCAACGCGATCATCGGCGTGCTGTGGGTGGTCATGCTGTTCGTCGCGCCGCTCCAGGACAGCCTGTTCGGCTACGTGATCATCGCGAACACCGGCATCGGCATCATCCAGGAGATGCGCGCCAAGAAGACCCTGGACAGCCTCGCCGTCATCGGAGAGGCCAAACCCAGCGTCCGCCGCGACGGCAGCACCGCCGAGATCTCCACCTCCGAGATCGTCCTCGACGACGTCATCGAACTCGGCCCCGGCGACAAGGTCGTCGTCGACGGGGTCGTCGGCGAGGCCGACGGCCTGGAGATCGACGAGTCGCTGCTCACCGGCGAGGCCGACCCCGTCCTGAAGAAGCCCGGCGACCCGGTCATGTCCGGCTCCTTCGTCGTCGCCGGCGGCGGAGCCCTCACCGCCACCAAGGTCGGCCGCGAGGCCTACGCCGCCCAGCTGGCCGAAGAGGCCACGCGTTTCACGCTCGTCCACTCCGAGCTGCGCTCCGGCATCTCCACCGTCCTCAAGTACGTCACCTGGATGATGATCCCGACCTCCGTCGGCCTCGTCATCAGCCAGCTGGTCGTGAAGGACTCCAACCTCAAGGACTCCCTCGCCCGCACCGTCGGCGGCATCGTCCCGATGATCCCCGAGGGGCTGGTGCTGCTCACCTCCGTCGCCTTCGCCATCGGCGTCATCCGGCTCGGCCGCAAGCAGTGCCTGGTCCAGGAGCTGCCCGCCATCGAAGGCCTCGCCCGCGTCGACGTCGTCTGCCTCGACAAGACCGGCACCCTCACCGAGGGCGGGATGGACGTCACCGAACTGCGCCCGCTCGGCGGCGCGGAGCCCCCGTACGTCAAGAAGGTGCTCGGGGCGCTCGGCGAGTCCGACCCGCGCCCCAACGCCAGCCTCCAGGCCATCATCGACGCCTACCCGGACAGCGCCGAGTGGCGCTGCACCGAGTCGCTGCCGTTCTCCTCGGCCCGCAAGTACAGCGGCGCCAGCTTCAGCGAGGGCGACGGCGAGAACTCCACCTGGCTGCTCGGCGCCCCCGACGTCCTCCTCCCGGCCGGCGACCCCGCTCTTGACGAGATCGACCACCTCAACGAACAGGGCCTGCGCGTCCTCCTGCTAGCCCGGGCCTCCCGCGAACTCGACGACGCGTCCGTCGCCGTCGGGGCCCGGCCGACCGCCCTGATCGTCCTGGAACAGCGGCTGCGCCCCGACGCCGCCGACACGCTGCGCTACTTCGAGGACCAGAAGGTCCACGCGAAGGTCATCTCCGGCGACAACGCGGTCTCCGTCGGCGCGGTGGCCGGCAAGCTGGGTCTGCCGGGCGCCGAGAACACGGTCGATGCGCGCCGGCTTCCCCCCGAACCGCACGAGATGGCCGCCGTCCTCGACGAGAACGCCGTCTTCGGGCGGGTCACCCCGCAGCAGAAGCGCGACATGGTCGGCGCCCTCCAGTCCAAGGGCCACACGGTGGCGATGACCGGCGACGGCGTCAACGACGTCCTCGCCCTCAAGGACGCCGACATCGGCGTCTCGATGGGCTCGGGCTCCGAGGCGACCCGCGCCGTCGCCCAGATCGTCCTCCTCAACAACAGCTTCTCCACCCTCCCGTCGGTGGTCGCCGAGGGCCGCCGGGTCATCGGCAACATCACGCGCGTGGCCACCCTCTTCCTGACGAAGACGGTCTACTCCGTGCTGCTGGCGGTCCTCGTGGTGTGCTGGGGCGTGGACTACCCGTTCCTGCCGCGCCACCTGACCCTGCTGTCGACCCTGACGATCGGCGTCCCGGCCTTCTTCCTGGCGCTGGCCCCGAACAAGGAGCGGGCGCGCCCTCACTTCGTGCGCCGGGTGATGCGCTACGCGGTGCCCGGCGGGGCGATCGCGGCGGTGGCCACCTTCGTCACGTACCTGCTCGCCCGCCACCACTACACCGGAGCCGACGCCCTCAAGGCCGAGACGAGCGCCGCGACGCTCACCCTCTTCCTGGTCTCCACATGGATCCTGGCGATCATCGCCCGCCCGTACACGTGGTGGCGGATCGCCCTGGTCGGGGCGATGGGCGGGACGTTCCTGGTCGTCCTCGTCGTCCCGTGGCTCCAGGACTTCTTCCAGCTGAGGCTGGTGGGCACGCAGATGCCCTGGATCGCGGTGGCCGCCGCCGCGGCGGCGGCGGCCCTCATCGAGTTCGTCTTCCGCCGGGTGGACCGCAGGTTCCCCGCCTGAGCCGTCTGCTACGCGGCCAGAGCCGGTGCGGCGAGGTCGTGCTCGGCCCGGGCGCGGATGCGGCCGCTCAGGGCGAGGGTCGCCGCCGCGCTGAGCAGGCCCGCGGCCAGGGCGCCCCACCACAGGGCCGCGGGGCCGATCCCCGCGTACACGGTGATGCCCAGGGTGAGCGCACCGAAGCGGGCGAGGCCCCAGGTCCAGCTGAAGGCGCCCTGGTAGCGGCCCCGGGCGGAGGCCGGGGCGAGGGCGGCGACCGCCGAGGCCGCGATACCGGCCACGACCACCTCACCGAGCGACCAGACGACCACCGAGGCCGCGTATCCGGCGACGGAGTCCGCGAGGCCGGTCAGCGCCACCCCGACGGCGATCAGCGCACTGCCCGCCGCCTGGACCCGCAGCTGCGGCAGCCGGGCGAGGCGGCCCGTGACGAACGGCTGGAGCCCCACGACCAGGACCGCGTTGACCGCCGCCATCGCCCCGTAGACGGCGGGCGGCAGCCCGCTGCCGTGGACGGCGAGCGGCAGGGCGACCTCCGTCAGCGAGTACACGAACAGCTGGATGCCGAAGAGCGGCAGCAGCGCGAGGAGCAGCCGGTCGCGGAAGACCACCCCGTACCCCGGGCCCGACTCCCCGGGCGAGCCCGCCGCCGTGCGCCGCGGCTCCTGCAGCCGGGTCGCCACGATGCCCGCGTAGACCAGCAGGGTCGCGGCGTCCACCGCGAAGAGCAGCCAGTAGCCGTGTGCGGCGAGGAAGCCCCCGAGCACCCCGGCGACGGCCGTGCCGATGTTGACGCCCCAGCCGAACAGGGCGTACGCCCGCTGCCTGCGCTCCGCGTCCACCGCGTCGGCCATCAGCGCGTACGCGGCGGGGCCCACCGTCGCCGATGCCGTGCTCAGCAGCAGCGCGGCGGCGGCCATCGTCGCCACCCCCGGCGCGAGGAACAGCGCAGCCTGCGCCGCCGCGGCCCCCAGCAGCCCGATGAGCATGGTCGGGCGGCGGCCGATCCGGTCGGCGAGCAGCCCGCCGACCGCCGGGCCGAGCAGATTGCCCGCCCCCAGAGCGCCGAGCACGTACGAGGTCTGCGCCCCGGTGACCCCGCGGTCGGCCAGGAGGAACACGAGGAAGGGGGTGACCAGATGGCCGAGGCGGTTGACGATCGTGCCGGCGAAGACGGTCCAGACGGTGCGCGGGAGTCCGCGGAAGGAGGTGGGCATGCGAGGAGCCTGCGTCCCGGCCTCCCCTGCACCGTAGTGATTAAGCTCAGACCGAATCCAACGGGCATCGGCAGCCCGGGACATGGAAGGGCGGGGACCCCGTGGACAGGGAATCGGGACTGAGCTTCTCGGCGACGGACCTGGCGCAGACCCGGTTCGCGGTCTCGCCGATGTGGGAGGTCGTCACCAGCTTCCGTCTGCTGGGCGACCCCGCCGAGCCGCCGCTGCACCGCCGTTGGGCCGCGCAGGTGCGGCCCCGGCTGCTGCGCGCGGGTCTGGACCGGGGCTGGCTGGCCGATCTGATCCCGGGCCGGGGATACCTGGCCGACTTCCTCACCCCCACTCCGGCCGGGCCGTTCCCCGACGTTTCCGCCGAGCTGGCCGTCATCCGCCGCACCCCCGCCGACCGGGTACGCGCGGACCTGCGGACCCTGGAGGCCAAGGGGGGAGCCGGCCGGGTCCGTCTGCAGCAGCTTCACGAGGAGCCGGAGGCGGCGCTGGAGAAGGTGGCCGCGGAGATCGAGACGTACTGGGAGCTCGCGCTCGCCCCCTACTGGGCCCGCATCCGCCGGCTCCTGGAGGCCGACCTGTTCCACCGGGCCCGGCAGGTCGCCGAGCACGGCTCCGCGCACGTCCTGAACGAACTGCACGCCTCCGTACGGTGGGACGAGGGCACCCTGCGCCTGCTCCGCCGGCACTGCCACCCGACCCGGGAACAGGCGGGGCCGGGGCTGCTCCTGGTGCCCTCGGTCTTCGCCTGGCCGCGCGTGCTGACCCGGACGGTGGTGAGCGAGGCGCCGCAACTGGCGTATCCCGCCCGCGGGATCGGCACGCTGTGGGAGCCGCGCGCCGGCGGGGCCGCCGCCGAAGCCGTCGCGGCCGTCATCGGCCGCTCCCGTGCGCTGCTCCTGACCGAACTCGACACCCCGGCCTCGACCACCCAGCTCGCCCGGCAGTGCGGACTGTCGGCGGCCGGGGTGTCCCAGCACCTGACGGCGATGCGGAACGCGGGCCTGGTCACCGCGCACCGCAACGGTCGCTCCATGCTCTACGCGCGGACCGCGGTGGCCGACGCCCTGCTCACCCCGGCCGAGGCCCCGTAGGGCCCGCCCGCCCCGGACGGGTCAGTCGAACCAGCGGTCGCGGGCCAGTTCGGCCGTGCGGGACGGGTCCTCCAGGAGGGCCGCGACCTCGAAGCGGCGCGGCCACTGCCTCGCCGACCAGGCCAAGCCCGCCGCCACGCCCTCCAGGGTGGAGGCGTGCAGCACACCGTCCCCGGTGAGCCGCCAGTCGAGTTCCACGCCGCCCGCGATCAGCTCCTCGTGCTCGACGTACGTCCGGGGCGTGGCCGGGCCGAGCAGGAGCAGGACCGAATCGGGGACCTCGTGCTCCTCACCCGGGGTGGTGACCTCCGCCGGGACCGAATCCGACAGGCGGCGCACCTGCAGCAGGTCCGCGAGGTCGGCCGCGCGGTCGGGGGCGACGGGCAGCAGCGGCAGCCCGGCGGTCAGCGGCAGCAGGTCGGGGGCGTCGGCGATCACCGCGTCGACCGCGTCCACCACCCGGATCCCCCCGTCCACCACCGCCCGCAGCTCGTCGGGCAGGGTGACCTGCTCGGGGTCCAGATCGGCCAGCGCCCCGTACAGGGCGTGCAGCTGGCGGTCGGTCACCTCCCGGTCCGGGTCGGCCAGCCGGCCCAGCAGCTCGGCCGCGCCGCCGGGCTCGTCCAGCAGGGCGGCCACGGTGGTGCGTACGCCGAGCGCCCGCAGGACCTGCTCGTCCTCGAAGCCGGTGGCGTCCGCCGAGGTGTAGAGACCGGCCAGCAGCGGGTCACCGCCCGCAGCCCGCAGGCCGGCCGGGCGGCGGCCGTCGAGCACGGGGTGGTCGCGCAGCCACCAGGCGGTGTACGGGCGCACCGACTGCGTGGTGCCGTCCGGCAGCAGGACCCGTACGGGCTGGGTCAGGGCGTCGCGCAGCGGGGGCTGGGCGAGCATGGCCAGAGCCTGCGGCCAGCAGTCGTCGTCGACCAGGTCGAGATCGCGTACGGCGACGATCTCGGTGGCGACCGGCGGCAGCGGGGTGTCCGGGAGCTGGTCGAGCACGTCCTCGCACCACACGTCGACCGCGTCGAGCAGGCCGACGTCGTCCGGTTCGGCGAAGTCGCCTTCGCGGGGCTCCAGTTCGTCCGGGTCGAGGACCACGTCGGTGGCGCGGACCAGCTGGAAGGAGGCCAGCACCCCGCAGGCCGTCAACGGCTGGGCGCCCCACCGCTCGGCCAACTCCGCGTCCACGTACGGGACCTCGTCCTCGCGGATCACGGCGGCCAGCGGGGAGCCGGGCAGCAGCAGCTCGCCCGCCGGCGTGAGCTCGCCGTCCTCGTCGGGGAGGGCCAGCGCGCCCAGCCACGGCTCGTCGCCCGGGGCGAGATCGGCGTCGCGGACCAGCCCGAGCACCACCTCGGCCAGCTCGTCGGGATCCAGCGCGTCCTCGTCCCAGATCTCCCCGGCGTCCAGGGACGCGGCGACGGCGGCCCTGACCTGCGGGGTCGTCAGCACCGCGCGCGGGGTCGCCGGGAGCGCGCCCAGCTTCTCCAGCAGCGGGTGCGCCGCGTCCGGGTGCGCCACCTTCAGGCCGAGCCGGGCCAGGTTCGCCGGGGTGTCCGCGTCGGGCAGCAGGACGTGCCGCGGGCCGATCGTGGTCCGGCCGTCGGCCAGCGGCACCGGGAGGCCGGAGAGCCGGTCCGGATCCACCCCGGCCAGCGAGTCGTAGAGCCGGTGCCACCAGTCGGGGGTGCGCTCGATGCCCGCGATCCGCTCGATGGCGTCGCCCAGCGGGAGCCGGCCCACGCCGAGCGCCCGCAGTTCGGCGCGGCGCTCCAGCCCGGCGGGCAGCAGGGTCGGCAGCACCTCGGCCAGGACGCGTACGGTGTCGGTGCCCGCGCCCTCGACGACCTCGGCCTCGAAGGGGCGCAGGGCGGTGCGCTCCTCGGCATGCTCGGCGGGGGCCGCCGGTTCGAGGAAGGCGGTGCGCGGCAGCCGCCGGAGGATGGCCGCGCGCAGGGCCCCGTCCAGCGGGCCCTTGCCGAGCGGCCCGGGTACGAGGTCGACGAGCGCGGTGGTCACCGGGTCCCAGGAGCCCAGCAGTTCGGTGTACGCGTCGGCCGCGCGCTCCACCAGGAAGTCGGTCAGCGGCCCCGGCGCGGGGTGGCGGCGGGCGGTGTCCAGCGGCAGCGTCGCGATGAGCAGCGCGGGGATGCCGAGGGGCTCGTCGGTCGGCGTCGGCGCGTGCACCACGGGCGCGGTGGCGGGGTGGCGGGGCTCGCCCTCGGCGTCGACGGGCACGGCCCAGGACACCGTCCAGACGGGCCGCAGCCGCTCCTCCACCGGCCGGTCGGCGAGCAGCGCCCGCTCGATGGGGCCGGTGTGGCGGACGGTGCGCCAGCGGCGGGTGCCGCCGGCGGAGTCCTCGACGACGGTGTACGCGCCCTCGGTGCGGCGGCGGAGCGTGCGGGTGCCGTCGGCCGGGGTCTCGACGACGATCTCGTGCAGGCCGGGCAGGGTCAGCAGCAGGGCGTCGTCGATGCCGTCGAGGAGGCGCTGCACCAGGTCCTCGGCGGCGGCGTCGCGCAGCGGGAGGACGACGACGGTGTCGTAGCCCTCGGGCGCGCTGCCCTCGGCGGGCAGCGGCAGCCGCAGCAGCGGCACGTGGCCGTCGCGGCGGCGCAGTTCGTCACCGAGTCCGGGGCTGCCGTTGGCGGCCTCCCGGGCCAGTTCACGGGCCTCGGCCAGGGACCAGCGGACCCCGCCGTGCCGGCCCAGTACGGCGGGCTCGTCGGAGACCGCCAGCACGGCCGCGAAGCCGACGCCGAAGCGGCCCACCGTGTCCGCGGCGCCGCCCGGGGCGGAGGGCTCCCGCTTGGCGGACGCCCGCAGGGTGCTCAGCGATTCCACACCCGCCGCGTCCAGCGGGGCACCGGTGTTGGCGACGGCCAGCACCGCATGCCCGACCTCGCCGGAGTGCAGGGTCAGCCGCAGCCGGCCGGGCACCTCGGCCCGGGCGGCGGCGTCTGCGGCGTTCTGCGCCAGCTCCACGACGAGCCGGTCGCGGTAGCCGCCGAGGGCCAGGTCCTCCTCGGCGTTGGCGTCCTCCCGGAACCGGGCCGGGCCCGCGCCCCACGCGTCGAGCACCCCGCGCCGCAACCGGGCCGTGCCGAAGGGGTCCGCGCCGCCCTGGGCCGCCGTCACTCGCACGCTCACGCCGCTGCCTCCAAGCTGTACTGCATTCACCGAATGCCGAGGTCTTGACCGTATCGCGTGCGGTCCGGGAACGACGGAGCCCCCGGTGACCGAGGTCGCCGGGGGCTGCGTACGCGGGTCCCGACCGGTCAGGGCCTTCCGGTCAGGGGCTGCGCCGGGGGTCGCGCCGGGGTTTCAGGACTTCCCGGTCAGAGCTTCTCGATCACGTGGTCGATGCAGGCGGTCAGCGCCTGCACGTCCGCCGGGTCGATCGCCGGGAACATCGCGATCCGCAGCTGGTTGCGGCCGAGCTTGCGGTAGGGCTCCGTGTCCACGATGCCGTTCGCGCGCAGCACCTTGGCCACGGCCGCCGCGTCGATGTCGTCCGAGAAGTCGATCGTGCCGATGACGGCGGAGCGCTTGTCGGCGTCCACGACGAAGGGGGTCGCGTACTTCGACGCCTCCGCCCAGCCGTACAGGTTCCGCGCGCTGGCCGCCGTACGGGCCGTCGCCCAGTCCAGGCCGCCCTGGCCGTTGATCCACTCCAGCTGCTCGTTCAGCAGGAAGAGGGTGGACAGCGAGGGGGTGTTGTAGGTCTGGTTCTTCAGCGAGTTGTCGATCGCCGTCGGCAGCGAGAAGAACTCCGGTACGTGCCGGCCGGACGCGTGGACGCGTGCGGCACGCTCCAGGGCGGCCGGGGAGAACGCCGCCAGCCACAGACCGCCCTCGGAGGCGAAGGACTTCTGCGGGGCGAAGTAGTAGACGTCGGTCTCGGTGATGTCCACCGGCAGACCGCCGGCGCCCGAGGTGGCGTCCACCAGGACGAGGGAACCGGCGTCGGCGCCCGCGACCCGCTTGATGGGGGCCGCGACACCCGTCGAGGTCTCGTTGTGGGTGTACGCGTACACGTCCACGCCCGCCTCGGCGACCGGCTCGGGGTGCGTGCCCGGCTCGGAGGAGATCACGGACGGCTCCTCCAGCCACGGCGCGAGCTTCGCGGCCTTGGCGAACTTGGAGGAGAACTCGCCGAAGGTCAGGTGCTGGGACTTCCGCTCGATGAGCCCGGCGGTCGCGATGTCCCAGAAGGCGGTGGAACCGCCGTTGCCCAGGATCACCTCGTATCCCTCGGGCAGCGAGAAGAGGTCCCGGATGCCCTGGCGTACCGAGCCGACCAGGTTCTTGACCGGGGCCTGGCGGTGCGAGGTTCCGAGCAGGGAGGTACCGGTGGCGGCGAGGGCGTCCAGCGCCTCGGTCCGCACCTTGGAGGGGCCCGCGCCGAAGCGTCCGTCGGCGGGCTTGATGTCAGCGGGAATCTGGATCTCAGCCACGAGCGGAGCGTATCCGGTCCAGGTCCGCGGCCCGGAGGCGCGTCCACCGGATGAGACGCGCGTGTCCGGGGCAAGGTGGACGGGTGACGGATTCCGGGGAGTTGGAGCGGACCCTGCGGGCCGAGCTGCGCGGGCAGGTGGACTTCGGCGCGGCGGCGCGCGCCCTCGTGACGATGGACGCGTCGAACTACCGGCGTGTCCCGCTCGGGGTGGTCTGTCCGCGCGACGCCGAGGACGTGGCGGCGGCCTTGCGGGTGTGCGCGCAGGCCGGGGTCCCGGTCGTCCCGCGCGGCGGCGGCACCTCCATCGCCGGCCAGGCCACCGGGGTGGGGGTGGTGCTGGACCTGACGCGGCACCTGGACGCGGTGGTGTCGGTGGACCCGGCGGCCCGGACCGCCGTGGTCCAGCCGGGGCTGGTGCTCGACCGGCTGCAGGAGGCGGTGCGCCCGTACGGGCTGGTCTTCGGCCCCGACCCCTCGACGCACTCCCGCTGCACGCTCGGCGGGATGATCGGCAACAACGCGTGCGGCGCCCACTCGGTGGCCTGGGGCACCACCGCGGACAACGTGGCGGAGCTGGAGGTGGCCGCGTACGGGGGAGCGGTCCACCGGATCGGCACCGGCTGGGCGGGGGCTCCCGACGGGCTGCGCGAGCTGGTCGCGGGGAACCTGGCGGTGCTGCGGACGGGGATGTCCGGGGGGTTCTCCCGGCGGATCTCCGGATACGGCGGCCTGGACGCGCTGCTGCCCGAGCGGGGCGTGCAGCTCGCCCGGGCCTTCTGCGGGAGCGAGGGCACGCTGGGGGTGGTGACCGAGGCGGTCGTACGCCTGGTGGAGGCGCCGCGCGCGCCGGTGCTCGCGGTGCTCGGGTACGCCGACGAGAGCGCCGCCGCCGACGCGGCCGCGGGCCTGCTCGGCTACGCCCCGCTCACGGTGGAGGGCATGGCCCAGGACCTGGTGCGGGGCGCGGCGTCGGCCCTGCCGCGCGGCGGCGCCTGGCTGTTCGCGGAGATGCGGGACGAGGGGGCGGCGCGCGCCCTCGTACGGGCGGCGGACGCGCTCGACGCGGTGGTGGTCGCGGACCCGGCGGGGCAGCGGGCGCTGTGGCGGATCCGGGAGGACGCGGCGGGCACGGCGACCCGGCTGCCCGGGGGCGGCATGGCCTGGCCGGGATGGGAGGACTGCGCGGTCCCGCCCGCCCGGCTGGGCGCCTACCTGCGGGAGTTCCGGGCGCTGCTGGCGGTGCACGGGCTGCGCGGTACCCCGTACGGGCACTTCGGGGAGGGCTGCGTGCACGTGCGGATCGACTTCGACCTGGTGACGGCGGGCGGGGTGGCCCGCTTCCGGGCCTTCTCGGAGGAACTGGCGCAGCTGGTGGTGGCTCACGGCGGTTCGCTGTCGGGGGAGCACGGGGACGGGCAGGCGCGGGCGGAGCTGCTGCCGCGGATGTACGGGCCCGAGGTGGTGCGGCTGTTCGGCGCGTACAAGGACGTGTGGGACCCGGCGGGCGGGATGAACCCGGGGATGTTGGTGCGGCCGGCCCGGCTCGACGAGAACCTCCGCTTCGCGGTGCTGCCGATGGCCGCGCCGCAGGCGGCGGAGGTGGCCCGGTGCGTCGGCGTCGCGAAGTGCCGTACGACGGAGGTCGGGGGGCCGGGGGTGATGTGCCCCTCGTACCGGGTCACGGGGGAGGAGCGGCACTCCACCCGGGGCCGGGCCCGGCTGCTGCACGAGATGCTGGCCGGGGAGATCCTGCCGGACGGCTGGCGCTCGGCGGAGGTCGCCGAGGCCTTGGACCTGTGCCTG
The DNA here is from genome assembly GCF_056436685.1 of Streptomyces sp. NPDC043680. Lineage (NCBI taxonomy): Bacteria > Bacillati > Actinomycetota > Actinomycetes > Kitasatosporales > Streptomycetaceae > Streptomyces > Streptomyces sp. NPDC043680. The sequence goes on from NZ_JBWKCE010000006.1 coordinate 164,443, forward strand.
GCCTGCAAGGGCTGCCGCAGCGACTGCCCGGTGGGCGTGGACATGGCGGCGTACAAGGCGGAGTTCCTGCACCGCCACTGGGCGGGCCGCATCCGGCCGCTCTCCCACTACACGCTGGGCGGCCTGCCGCGCTGGCTCCGGGCGATCTCCGCGGTGCGGGCGGCGGGGCTGGTGAACGGGCTGGGGCGGCTGGCCGGCGGGGTGCCGGGACCGGGGGGTGGGGGGTCGGGCGGTGCGGAGCCGGGCGGTGCGGGGCCTGGGGATGCCGGGTCGGGGGGCGTGGGTGCTGGGCAGGCGGAGCTGGTGACCGGGAGGCGGTCGGTGGGCTCGGCGGGGCGGGCATGGCTGGCGGGGCTGGTGGGGCTGGCGCCGGAGCGGCGGCTGCCTCCGTTGGCGGCGGAGCCCTTCACGCGGTGGTGGCGGCGCAGCCGTGCGGTCGCGCGGACGGGCGGGGCGCGGGGTCCGGGGCGCGGCCCCGGTTTCGGGGAGCGGCGGGGTGGGGAGAGCCGCCCGCAGGGCCCCGCCGCCACCGTGACCCTCTGGCCGGACACCTTCACGGAGTACCTCGCCCCCGAGGCCGGACGGGCGGCCGTCCGGGTCCTGGCCGCGGCGGGACTGGAGGTGGCCGTACCCCCGGCGGGAGTCTGCTGCGGGCTGACCTACCTGTCCACCGGCCGCCTCGACCGGGCCCGCCGGGTCCTCACCCGCACACTGGACGCGGTGGGCGAGGTCGAGGCGCCCGTCCTCGTCCTCGAACCCAGCTGCGCGGCCGCCCTGCGCACCGACCTCCCCGCCCTCCTGCCCGACGAGCCCCGGGCAGCCCGCCTGGCGGCGGCCGTCCGAACCTTCGCGGAGACCTTGGAGCAGTACGCCCCGCACTGGCAGCCGCCCCGGCTGGACCGGCCGGTGGTCGGCCAGACCCACTGCCACCAGCACGCCGTGCTCGGTGATGCGGCGGACCGCAGGCTCCGCGAACGGGCCGGCCTGACGGGGGAGCTCAGCGGCGGCTGCTGCGGCCTCGCCGGGAACTTCGGCTTCGAGCCGGGCCACCACGCGGTGTCGGTGGCCTGCGCCGAGGAACAGCTCCTGCCGTCCCTGCGCGGGGCGCCGCCCGACGCGGTGGTCCTGGCGGACGGCTTCTCGTGCCGCACGCAGATCACCCAGCTGGCGGGGGGCCGGGGTGCACACCTGGCGGAGGTGCTGGCGGAGGGGCTGTAAGGCAGGACATCGGTGAACGGGTCTTACAGACCCCTTAGTCTGGATTCATGCCCGCACCCGTGCCCGCTCCCTCCGCTTCCGCTTCTGCGACCCGTTCGCCGTCCGCTTCGGCGTCCGATTCCACCGGTTCCGGTTCCGCCTCCGCGGAGCCTGCCGTGAGCCCGTCCCGGCTCGGTCCGGTCGCGCTCGTGATCGCGGCGGGGGTCTCGGTGCAGTTCGGGGCCGCCCTCGCCGTGCTGGTGATGCCGCGGGCGGGCGCGGCGGGCGTGGTCACCCTGCGGCTGGCCGCTGCCGCGCTGGTCCTGCTGCTCGTGTGCCGCCCCAAGGTGCGGGGGTACTCGCGGGCCGACTGGGGCACCGTCGTGGCCTTCGGCATCACCATGGCCGGGATGAACGGCCTCTTCTACCAGGCCATCGACCGCATTCCGCTCGGCCCGGCCGTCACCCTGGAGGTGCTCGGCCCGCTGGCCCTGTCGGTGCTCGTCTCGCGACGCCTGGTGAACCTGCTGTGGGCGGTCCTCGCGCTGGGCGGAGTCGGGCTGCTGGCCGGCCACGGCGGAGGCGGCTTCGGCGGCCTCGACCCGCTGGGCGCGGCCCTCGCGGTGGGAGCGGGCGCGATGTGGGCCGCGTACATCCTCTTCAGCGCCCGTACCGGCCGCCGCTTCCCGCAGGCGGACGGCCTCGCCCTGGCCATGGCGGTGGCGGCGGTGCTGTCGCTGCCGCTGGGCGTGTACGAAGCGGGCTCGGCGCTGCTGGTGCCGAGCACGCTGGCGCTGGGCGTCGGGGTCGCCGTGCTGTCGTCGGTCCTGCCGTACACCCTGGAGCTGCTGGCCCTGCGCAGGCTGCCGGCCCCGACCTTCGCGATCCTGATGAGCCTGGAGCCGGCCATCGCCGCCACGGCTGGCTTCCTCCTCCTCCACCAGGCACTGTCCGCCCTGGACGCGGCGGCGATCGCCCTGGTGATCGCAGCCTCCATGGGCGCGGTCCGCTCCCAGCCCCGCCCGGCAGACGCCTGACCCCACCCGCAGGGACGGACGCACCACCTGCCCCGCCCGTGGGCGCCTCAGGTGTAGCGGGCCGTCATGGTGGTGAGGGCTGCGCGGATGGAGGCTCGCAGGGGTGGCGGGGACAGGACCTCTGCGTCCGGGCCCAGGGACAGGAACTGCTCCTGGGCCTGGGTGTGGGACTCGATCGGGAGGACCGCGCGGGTCCAGCCCGGGAGGTCCGGGTCCGGTTCGGCCGTGGCGGTCAGGGCGCGGGCCTGGGCGCCGGTCAGCCGGGCGGCGGCGCGGGGGGAGAGGCGTACCAGGGCCTCCTCCGGGTACAGCCGGGCGTGGAAGTCGGTCTGGGTGCGGTGCCAGTGGGCCGCCAGGTCGAAGCCGTGCGGCGGCTCGGCGCGTTCCTCGGTTTCGGTGACCGACAGGATCTGGTCCACGCGGTAGGTGCGCGGCTCGGCCTGGGCGGGTGCGGCCACCAGGTACCAGCGGCCCGCCTTCAGGACGAGCCCGTACGGGGCCAGGCGCCGGTCGACCTCCCGCGGCTCCTTCCAGCGGCGGTAGCGGACCTCGATCACCCGGCCGCGCCAGACCGCGTCCGCGACCTGGGCGAGGTACGGGGTGTCCTCGTGCTCCGCGTACCAGCCCGGGGCGTCCAGGTGGAAGCGCAGGCGCATCCGGTCGGCCTGCTCCCGCAGCTCGGGCGGCAGGGCGGCGCGCAGCTTGAGCTGGGCTGCCGACAGGGCCGGCCCGAGGCCGAGCTGCGCCGCGGGGCCCGGCATGCCGGTCAGGAACAGGGCCTCCGCCTCGCCCGAGTTCAGTCCGGTCAGGCGGGTCCGGTAGCCGGCGAGCAGCTGGTAGCCGCCGCTGTGGCCGGCGTCCCCGTACAGCGGTACGCCCGCCGCGGCCAGCGCCTCCGCGTCGCGGTAGACGGTGCGTACGGACACCTCCAGCTCGGCGGCGAGTTCGGCGGCGGTCATCCGCCCGCGGGTCTGGAGCAGGAGGAGCATCGAGAGGAGTCGGCTGGACTTCACTGACACAGGATGTCAGGGGAGGGCTCTTAGGTTCGCGGCATGAACGACTTCGACTTCTTGCTCGGCACCTGGGACGTCACCAACCGCCGCCGTACCGACCCCCTCGACGCGGACAGTGCGTGGGAGGAGTTCCCGGCGGTGTCCCGCGCATCGCGCCACTTCGACGGACACGCGAGCTTCGACGAGATCGAGTTCCCGACGAAGGGCTTCGCCGGGCTCACCCTGCGCCTCTACGACCCCGAGCGGGAGCAGTGGTCGCTGTACTGGGCCAGTGGGCGCACGGGCACCCTCTTCCCGCCGGTGGTCGGCGGGTTCCGCGGTGGTACCGGCGTCTTCGAGGGCGAGGACACCTACGAGGGCAAGGCGGTCCGGGTGCGGTTCGTGTGGCGGGACATCACGGCGGACTCCGCCCGGTGGGAGCAGTACTTCTCCGTGGACGAGGACGACCGCTGGCTCCTCAACTGGACGATGGACCTGGCCCGTACGTCGTGAGTTCCGTCCCGCCGGTACGGGGGGCCGGCGGGACGGGGGCCCGGCCTAGCCGAGCGGCAGGTCCAGGTAGGACGGGGTGGTCTCCGGGGACGTGAAGGCGAGCGTCGCGCGGGGCAGGTTGGCGTCGCCGTAGAAGGGGTCGCGGGCGTCGATCACCAGCATCAGCCGGTGCCCGCGCGGGACGTCGTACGCCGTGGCCTGGAGCTCGATGTCGGCGCGGACGAGGCTGTCGGGCGGTGAGTCGAGGTCCGTGTACGGGGCGTGCGTGACGAGGTGGCCCGTGCCGTCGGGTGCGACGGCGAGCAGGTACGCGACGAAGGTGGACTTGGAGTTCGCGGCCCGGTACGTCACGCGCAGCCGGGGTATGCCGCGCAGGCGGGTGGTCTCCGGTTCCGGGTCGGCCGCCCAGACGGCGGCGACGGAGCGGTCGATGTCACCGGTCCGGTAGGTCTTCGGGCGGCCGGCGATCTCGTCGTACCCGGAGAGCACGACCGCGTCGGCGACCGTGGCGGGGGTGTCCACCCCGCACAGGACGCTCGCGCTCCAGCCGGCGTCGGCGGCGTCGGTGAGCTCGCCGGTCCCGGCCAGGTGCAGACGGCGTACGTCCTCGGTGACGGAGGGCCAGGTGGGGCGGGGTTCCAGGGCCCGGCTCCACATGACCTCGGCGAGCACCTGGCCCTCGTCGGCGATGCCGTTGTCGATGCCCTTGAGGTGGTGGTCCAGCCAGCGGTGGGCGTTGGTCCAGATCCGGTTGGGCAGCCCGATCACGCCCGTCATCTCCGGCCCGGAGTGGTCGCCGATGGAGAAGTCGAGGCGTTTGGGGCCGGTCAGCTCGTTGAACATCTTCAGCGACTGGTTGTTCGGGAAGAGCGTCTCGTGCCACGCCTGCGCGAAGTAGACGGCCACGTGGCGGCGGTTGAGCTCCTTGACGTGGCTGTACGGGGAGCGCTGCTCGGCCCAGCGCAGGGTCCCCCGGACGTCGCGGTTGGCGAGGACGTTCTCGAACACGCTCTGGGTCTGCGGGCTCAGCCGTGCCTTCGAGGCCGCGCGCAGCAGTGCCTCCACGGCGGAGACGTGGCGGGTCCGGTTCTCGTAGAAGGCCTCGCCGAGGTCGCCCCAGGTGCTGAGGGCGACCACCGCGTCGACGCGGGTGTCGTGCGCGGCGACCAGTTGGCCGATGCCGGAGCCGTACGAGTCACCGACGAAGCCGATCCTGGTCACCGGCCCGGCGGTGCGCTCGATGAGGTGGTCCAGGGCCCGGCTGCCGTCGGCGACGTCGAGCGGGCCCGCCACGTCGACCTGGCCCTCGGAACCGGCGAAGCCGCGGGCGCTGTAGGCGAGGACGTTGTAGCCGCGGGCCGCGAAGATGCTCGCCTGGACGACGTAGGGGAGCCAGCCGTGGTGCGTCCACGGCGAGGGCATCACGATCACCGGCCGCGGTTGGACCCCGGTGTGCCGCCACAGCGCGGCGTCGAGCAGGTCCCCGTCGGCGCCGGCGACCTTGACGCGGCCGAAGACGGCGACGGAGCGGACGTCCGCGATCTCGGCGGCGCGGGCCGGGGCGAGGCCGGTGACGTCGCCGCTCTCCAAGGCGGTGAGGAAGGCGGTGAGGGTGGTCGCGTCGAGCTCGGGATAGAGGGAGAAGGCGGCTGGGTTCCTGCCGGTCACGTCAGTCACGTCGGTTCATCCTCTTCGTCGGCTTGCCCGGGGTGGGGGGACGAAGCGTTCAGTATCGGTGCGACATCCGGTGATCCCTGGCGAGTTGGGGAGGTACGGCCTGAAGCGCCCGGCATGGTGAGCGGGGCGACCGGGGGTCGGACCTGCCGGGTCCGCGGCCGGACGGCAAGCGGGCGTCCGAGGGCGCCGGTGGGGGCGGGTGGCGGGAAGGCGGCGGTTGGGCGGCCAAATCATGCAAGCATGCTTGATTGTTTTACGGCGGGCTGCCAGTCTTCCCTCACGCCGAGAGGGGAGCACGCAGTGCCCGATCCGTCCGCCGTCGCCGTCCGTGCCGATCTGCGCGAGGAGAGCCTCGAACTCGACCGCCTCGTAGGGGGGTTGCCGGAGGAGGACTGGACCCGCCCCACCCCCGCCCCGGGCTGGACCGTCGCCCACCAGATCGCCCACCTGCACTGGACGGACCGGGCCGCGCTGCTCTCCCTCACCGACGCCCCCGGCTTCGCCCGCCTGACCGAGACGGCCCTCGCGGCGCCGGACACCTTCGTGGACGAGGGCGCGGCGCAGGGCGCGGCGCTGCCGCCCGGCGAGCTGCTGGAGCGCTGGCGGGCCACCCGTACGGCGCTCGACGCGGCACTCGCCGCAGCCTCGCCGGACATCCGCTTCCCCTGGTTCGGGCCGCCGATGAAGGCCGCCTCGATGGCGAGCGCCCGGCTGATGGAGACCTGGGCGCACGGCCAGGACGTCGCGGACGCCTTCGGCGTCCGCCGCACCCCGACCGCGCGGCTGCGGCACGTGGCCAGGATCGGCGTACGCGCCCGGGACTACGCGTTCGCCGTACGGGGACTGCCCGCTCCCGCCGAGGAGTTCCGGGTGGAACTGCGCTCCCCGGACGGCCGGGAGTTCTGGTCGTACGGCCCGGAGGACGCCGCGCAGCGGGTCACCGGCCCGGCGCTCGACTTCTGCCTCCTGGTGACCCAGCGGGCCCACCGCGGCGACCTGGGCGTGACGGCGACCGGCCCCGACGCCGACCGCTGGCTGGACATCGCCCAGGCCTTCGCGGGGCCGGCGGGCCCGGGCCGCGCACCGGGAGACGCGCGGTGACCCGTCCCCCGGTGCCCGGTCGCCTGTTGCCCGGTCGCCCGGTGCCCGGTCGTCCGCTGCGGATCGGGAACGCGTCCGGCTTCTACGGAGACCGCTTCGACGCCCTGCGCGAGATGCTGACCGGCGGACCGCTGGACGTACTGACCGGGGACTACCTGGCCGAGCTGACCATGCTGATCCTCGGACGCGACCGGCTGAAGAACCCGGACCTCGGCTACGCGAAGACCTTCCTGCGCCAGCTGGAGGAAGGCCTCGGCCTGGCGCACGAGCGGGGCGTACGGATCGTCGCTAACGCGGGCGGACTGAACCCGGCGGGGCTGGCCGGGGCGATCCGCGCGCTGGCGGCCGAGGTCGGGGTGCCGGTCGCGGTCGCCCACGTCGAGGGCGACGACCTGATGCCCTATGCCGGGGCGGAGGGGGCCCTGACCGCGAACGCCTATCTCGGCGGCGCGGGCATCACCGCCTGCCTGCGGGAGGGCGCGGACGTGGTCGTCACCGGCCGGGTCACGGATGCGGCCCTGGTCAGCGGGCCGGCGGCCTGGTGGTTCGACTGGGCGCCGGACGACTACGACCGGCTGGCCGGGGCGGTGGTCGCGGGCCACGTCCTGGAGTGCGGGACCCAGGCGACCGGCGGGAACTACGCCTTCTTCGCCGGGCACGACGTCCGTCGGCCAGGCTTCCCGCTGGCGGAGATCTCCGAGGACGGCACGGCGGTGATCACCAAGCACCCGGGTACGGGCGGGGTGGTCTCGGTCGGCACCGTCACCGCCCAACTCCTCTACGAGACCCAGGGCGTGCGCTACCTCGGCCCCGACGTGACGGCGCGCCTGGACACGGTCCGCCTGACCCAGGCGGGTCCCGACCGGGTGCGGATCTCGGGCGCGGTGGGCGAGCCGCCGCCCTCCACCCTGAAGGTGGGGGTCACCCGGATCGGGGGCTGGCGCAACGAGGTGGTCTTCGTCCTGACCGGCCTCGACATCGAGGCGAAGGCGGCCCTCGTGCGGGCGCAGATGGCGGAGGCGCTGGCACCGGTCTCCTCGGTCGCCTGGACCCTGGCCCGCACGGACCACGAGGACGCCCCGACGCAGGAAACGGCGAGCGCGCTGCTGCGGCTGGTGGTCCGGGACCCCTCGCCGGAGCGGGTGGGCCGCGAGCTGACCTCGGCGGCCGTCGAGCTCGCCCTGGGCAGCTACCCGGGGTTCCACGTCACGGCCCCGCCGGGCCCGGCCCAGCCGTACGGGGTCTTCACCTCGGCCCCGGTCCCGGCCGACGAGGTCCCGCACGTGGCGGTCCTCCCGGACGGCACCCGCCGGATGATCCCGGCTGCCCGAGCCTCCGCCTCCGCCCCGCCGGCGGGTGAAGCGCGGGGGTCCGGGGGCGGAGCCCCCGTCGGCCCCGGGGCGGAGCCCCCGGAGCGGCGCCCGGGGCCGCAGCCCCCGGCTCCGGGGAAGGGCGGGGAGGGGGCGATCCCCGCAGGGCCGGTGAGCCGCGCCCCCCTGGGGGCGGTGGCCGGGGCTCGGAGCGGGGACAAGGGCGGCGACGCCAACGTCGGCATCTGGGTCGAGACCGACCCGGCCTGGGACTGGCTCCACCGCACCCTCACCGCAGAGGTGTTCCAGGAACTGCTCCCGGAGACCCGCGGCCTGCCCGTGGAGCGGCACGCCCTGCCGAACCTCAGGGCCCTGAACTTCACCGTCACCGGCATCCTCGGCGCCGGCGTCGCCTCCGCCCACCGCTTCGACCCCCAGGCCAAAGCCCTGGGCGAATGGCTGCGCGCCCGCCACCTCGACATCCCCGTCCACCTGCTGCCCGCCCCGGAGGGGACCGGCCCATGACCCGTCTCACCAGCACCGTCGACCCCCACGCCCCCGAGTTCGCCGCCGCCCGCGCGGCCGCGCGGGAACGCCTCGCCGAGCTCGATGCCGAACACGCCAAGGCCCTCCTCGGCGGCGGCGAGAAGTACACGGCCCGCCACCGGACCCGCGGCAAACTCCTCGCCCGCGAGCGGGTGGAGCTGCTCCTCGACCCGGACACCCCGTTCCTGGAGCTGTCCCCGCTGGCCGCCTGGGGCAGCGATTACCCCGTCGGCGCCTCCATGGTCACCGGCATCGGCACGGTCGAGGGCGTCGAGTGCCTGATCACCGCCAACGACCCCACCGTCCGCGGCGGGGCGTCCAACCCCTGGACCCTCAGGAAGGCCCTGCGGGCCAACGAGATCGCCCGGCAGAACAACCTGCCCTGCGTCAGCCTCGTCGAGTCCGGCGGCGCCGATCTCCCCTCCCAGAAGGAGATATTCATCCCGGGCGGCGCGATCTTCCGGGACCTCACCCGGCTCTCGGCCGCCGGCATCCCCACCATCGCCGTCGTCTTCGGCAACTCCACCGCCGGAGGCGCGTACGTCCCCGGCATGTCCGACCACACCATCATGATCAAGGACCGGTCCAAGGTGTTCCTCGGCGGTCCGCCCCTGGTCAAGATGGCCACGGGCGAGGAGAGCGACGACGAGTCCCTCGGCGGAGCCGATATGCACGCCCGCACCTCCGGCCTCGCCGACCACTACGCCCTCGACGAGCACGACGCGATCCGCCAGGCCCGCCGGGTCGTGGCCCGCCTCAACCACCGCAAGCCGCACCCGGATCCGCCGCGCGCCCAGGAGCCGGCGTACGACCCGGAGGAACTCCTCGGCATCGTCCCGGCCGACCTGAAGACCCCCTTCGATCCCCGCGAGGTCATCGCCCGCATCGTCGACGCCTCGGACTTCGACGAGTTCAAGCCGCTGTACGGCACCAGCCTGGTCACCGGCTGGGCCACCCTCCACGGCTACCCGGTCGGCATCCTCGCCAACGCGCAGGGCGTGCTCTTCAGCGCCGAGTCGCAGAAGGCCGCCCAGTTCATCCAGCTCGCCAACCAGCGCGACATCCCGCTGCTCTTCCTCCACAACACGACCGGCTACATGGTCGGCAAGGAGTACGAGCAGGGCGGCATCATCAAACACGGCGCGATGATGATCAACGCGGTCTCCAACTCCCGCGTCCCGCACCTCTCGGTGCTCATCGGGGCCTCCTACGGCGCCGGCCACTACGGCATGTGCGGCCGCGCCTACGAGCCCCGGTTCCTCTTCGCCTGGCCCAGCGCCAAATCCGCCGTCATGGGGCCCCAGCAGCTCGCCGGCGTGCTCTCCATCGTCGCGCGGCAGTCCGCCGCCGCGAAGGGACAGCCGTACGACGAGGAGGCGGACGCGGGGATGCGGACCTTCGTGGAGGCGCAGATCGAGTCCGAGTCCCTGCCGATGTTCCTGTCCGGGCGGCTGTACGACGACGGGGTCATCGACCCGCGCGACACCCGTACCGTCCTCGGCCTGTGCCTGTCGGCCGTCCACAACGCCCCCGTCGAGGGCGCCCGCGGCGGCTTCGGCGTCTTCCGGATGTGAGCCCGCACATGACCCAGCTGATCACCTCGGTCCTCGTCGCGAACCGCGGCGAGATAGCCGTCCGCGTCTTCCGCACCGCCCGCGCCCTCGGCCTGGCGACCGTCGCCGTGCACTCCGACCCCGACGCGGGCGCCCTGCACGTACGGGAGGCGGACGCGGCCGTACGCCTGCCCGGGGCCGCCCCCGCCGATACCTACCTGCGCGGCGACCTGGTCGTCAAAGCCGCTCTCGCCGCGGGCGCGGACGCCGTCCACCCCGGCTACGGCTTCCTCTCCGAGAACGCCGACTTCGCCCGCGAGGTACTCGCCGCGGGCCTGGTCTGGATCGGCCCGCCGCCCGAGGCCATCGAGGCCATGGCCTCCAAGACCCGGGCCAAGGAGCTGATGCGCGCCGCCGGGGTCCCGCTCCTCGACCCCGTGGACCCGGCGCACGCCACCGCCGCGGACCTGCCGCTGCTCCTCAAAGCCGCCGCGGGCGGCGGCGGGCGGGGCATGCGCATCGTCCGCGAGCTGTCCGAGCTCAAGGCCGAGCTGGACGCCGCGGCTGCCGAGGCCCGGTCCGCCTTCGGCGACGACGAGGTCTTCGCCGAGCCCTACGTCGAGCGCGGCCGCCACGTCGAGGTGCAGATCCTCGCCGACGGCCACGGCACGGTCTGGGCGCTCGGCACCCGGGACTGCTCCCTGCAGCGGCGCCACCAGAAGGTCATCGAGGAGGCCCCCGCGCCCGGCCTTCCCGAAGCCCTGCGCGCCACCTTGCACGAGGCGGCCGTGGCCGCCGCCCGGGCCGTCTCCTACCAGGGCGCGGGCACGGTCGAGTTCCTGGTCGCCGCCGACGGGCGCCCGTACTTCCTGGAGATGAACACCCGCCTGCAGGTGGAACACCCCGTCACCGAGGCGGTCTTCGGCCTCGACCTGGTCGCCCTCCAGCTGCGGATCGCCGAGGGCAGGCCGCTGCCCCTCACGCCTCCGGAGCCCGCCGGCCATGCCGTGGAGGCCCGCCTGTACGCCGAGGACCCGGGCAGCGACTGGCGGCCCCAGACCGGTGTCCTGCACACCCTCGCCGTCTCCGGCGACGTCCGCGTGGACACCGGTTTCACCGACGGCGACACGGTCGGCATCCACTACGACCCGATGCTCGCCAAGGTCGTCGCACACGCCCCGACCCGAGCCGAGGCGGTCCGGGCCCTCGCCCACGCCCTGGCCGGAGCCCGGATCCATGGGCTCCTCACCAACCGCGAACTGCTCGTACGCTCCCTGCACCACCCCGAGTTCGCGGCCGGCCGCGTCGACACCGGCTTCTACGAGCGGCACCTGGCCGCCCTCACCGCGCCCGCCCCGGGCGCCGAGCGGGCCACCGCCCTGGCCGCCGTCGCCGCCGCCCTCGCCGATGCCGCGCCCGCCCCCGGCGCCCCGCTCGCCGCCCGCCTCGGCGGCTGGCGCAACCTCCGCTCCCAGCCGCAGAGCCGCTGCTACAGCGCGGGCGGAACCCCGTACGAGGTTCGCTACCGCCCCGCTCGTAACGGCCCCCCGGAGCTCGTGGACCAGCCCGGCGTTCGCGTCCTCTCCGTCGAACGGGAACGCGTCACCCTCGAAGTCGACGGTGTCCGGCGGACGTTCCACGTGAAACGCAAATCGAACACCCAAGGACCGGGAGGGGAGGAGACCTACGTGGACTCCGCCCCTGCCTTCGGCGGGGGGACCCCCACGCCGGGCGCGCGCACCCTGACCCCCGTCCCCCGGTTTGCCGACCCCCGAGCCCGCACCGACCCCGGCTCCCTGCTCGCCCCCATGCCCGGCACCGTCATCCGCGTCGCCGAGGGCCTGACCCCCGGCACGCCCGTCACCGCCGGGCAGCCCCTGCTGTGGCTGGAGGCCATGAAGATGGAGCACCGCATCGTCTCGCCCGCCTCCGGCACGCTCACCGCGCTCCACGCCGCCGTCGGCCACCAGGTCGAGTTCGGCGCCCTGCTCGCCGTAGTCCAGGAGGAACCGCCAGCATGAGCCCCGCCGCCAGCCCCGTCATGGAATCCGAAGACCACAAGGCCCTGCGGGCCGCCGTCGCCGCCCTCGGCCGGCGCTACGGGCGCGACTACCTCGCCCGTGTCGCCCGCGAGGGCGGCCACCCCGACGAGCTGTGGGCCGACGCCGCCAAGCTCGGCTACCTCGGTGTCAACCTCCCCGAGGAGTACGGCGGCGGGGGCGGGGGCATCGCCGAACTGTCCATCGTCCTCGAAGAACTGGGCGCCGCGGGCTGCCCCCTGCTGATGATGGTGGTCTCACCGGCCATCTGCGGCACGGTCATCGCCCGCTTCGGCACCGAGGCGCAGAAGCGGGCCTGGCTCCCCGGCCTCGCCGACGGCAGCCGCACGATGGCCTTCGGGATCACCGAGCCCGATGCCGGCTCCAACTCGCACCGCATCACCACCACCGCCCGCCGCGACGGACAGGAATGGGTGCTCAGCGGCCGCAAGGTGTTCATCTCCGGTGTGGACATCGCCGACGCCACCCTCATCGTCGGCCGCACCGAAGACGCCCGCACCGGACGCCTCAAGCCCTGCCTGTTCATCGTCCCCCGCGACGTCCCCGGCTTCTCCCGCTCCGTCATCGACATGGAACTCCAGGCAGCCGAGAAGCAGTTCGAACTCGTCCTGGACGAGGTACGGCTGCCCGCCGACTCCCTGGTGGGCGACGAGGACGCAGGCCTGCTCCAGCTGTTCGCCGGGCTCAACCCCGAACGCATCATGACCGCCGCCTTCGCCATCGGCATGGGCCGGTACGCGCTCGCCCAGGCCGTCGACTACGCGCGCACCCGCCAGGTCTGGAAGGAGCCGATCGGCGCCCACCAGGCGATCGCCCATCCCCTCGCGGCCGCCCACATCGACCTGGAACTCGCCCGCCTGATGATGCAGAAGGCCGCCCACCTCTACGACGCGGGCGACGACACGGCCGCGGGCGAGGCGGCGAACATGGCCAAGTACGCTGCCGCCGAGGCCTGCGTGAAGGCAGTGGACCAGTCCGTCCACACCCTGGGCGGCAACGGCCTCACCCGCGAGTACGGACTGGGCTCCCTCATCACGGCCTCCCGGGTGGCCCGCATCGCCCCCGTCAGCCGCGAGATGATCCTCAACTTCGTCTCGCACCAGACCCTGGGCCTGCCCAAGTCGTACTGAGCCCCGGGCGTCGGCCGCCGCCCGGTGGCCGACGCCCCGCACCACCCGTACAACCCTCCGGAGGAGAACGGCATGTCCCCCCTGGTCCGCGTCGAGCCGGCAGCGCATCCGCCCGGTATCACCACCCTCACCCTGGACTCCCCGGGCAACCGCAACGCGCTGTCCGCGGGCCTCGTCGGCGAGCTGCGCGCCGCCCTCGCCGCGGCGGCCGCCGACCCCGCGGTCCGGGCCGTCCTCCTCACCCACACCGGCAGCACCTTCTGCTCGGGCGCCGACCTCAAGTCCCCGTGCCAGCCGGCCGACTTCCTCGCCCTGCTCCGCGAGATCGCCGAACTGCCCCGGCCGGTCGTCGCCCGCGTCACCGGTCACGTCCGGGCGGGCGGGCTCGGCCTGCTCGGCGCCTGCGACATCGCCGCCGCGGGGCCGCAGTCCTCGTACGCCTTCACCGAGACCCACCTCGGGGTCGTCCCGGCCGTCATCTCCGCGCCGCTGCTGCCCCGCCTGGACCCGCGCGCTGCCGGCCGCTACCTGCTGACCGCCGAGGTCTTCGACGCGGCCGAAGCCGCCCGGATCGGGCTGCTCACCCTGCACGGCGAGGACGTCGACGAGGTGCTCACGCCCGTGCTCACCGGGCTGCGCAAGGCCGGCCCGCAGGCCCTGGCCGAGACGAAGCGCCTGGTCACCGCGCCGCTGCGGGCCGCTCTGGACCGGGACGGAGACGCGCTGGCGGAGCTGTCCGCCCGCCACTTCGCCTCGGACGAGGCCCGCGAGGGCATCACCGCCCGCTTCGAGCGCCGGGACCCCTCATGGGCCCTGTGACCGACGCGAAGCCCGTGACCGGCCCCAAGCAGGCCCGCAGCCGCGTCACCCGCCGCCACCTCCTGGAATCGGCCGTCTCCTGCCTGGCCGAACAGGGCTGGGCAGGCTCCACCGTCGCCGTCGTCGCCGAACGCGCCGGTGTCTCCCGCGGCGCCGCCCAGTACCACTTCCCCACCCGCGAGGCCCTGTTCACCGCGGCCGTCGCCTACGTCGCCGAGGAACGCTCCACCGCCCTGCGCGAGCTCTTCCACGCCGGTCCGGCGGCCCGCCCCGCCGTGGTCAGGGCCCTCGTCGACCTCTACACCGGCGCCCTCTTCCGGGCCGCCCTCCAACTGTGGGTCGCCGCCTCCAACGAGGAACAGCTGCGCCCCCAGGTGGTCGAACTGGAGGCGCGCGTGGGCCGCGAGACCCACCGCATCGCCGTCGAGCTCCTGGGCGCCGACGAATCCGTCCCGGGCGTAAGGGAGACCGTGCAGGGCTTCCTCGACATGGCCCGCGGCCTCGGCCTCGCCAACGTCCTGACCGACGACGGCACCCGCCGCGCCCGCGTCGTCGCCCAGTGGACCCGCATCCTGGACACCGTCCTCGCCTGAGCCGTACGCCACCCGAGCCGTACCCGGCAAGCCGGGGCGCACACGGCACAGGGCGCCGCACCCCGTTGGGGGTGCGGCGCCCTGCGGCCTCCAGCGGAGGGGACGGGTCAGGCCGTCTTGGCGATGTCCGCGAAGCCCTCGATCTCGCGCGGGTCGCGCCGGCCCGGGCCGATGTAGCGGGCCGAGGGGCGCACCAGGCGGCCCGTGCGCTTCTGCTCCAGGATGTGCGCCGACCAGCCGGCGGTGCGGGCACAGGTGAACATCGAGGTGAACATGTGCGCCGGGACCTCGGCGAAGTCCAGCATGATCGCGGCCCAGAACTCCACGTTGGTGGCGAGCACGCGGTCGGGGCGGCGGGCGTGCAGCTCCTCCAGCGCGGCCTTCTCCAGCGCGGCCGCCACCTCGTAGCGCGGGGCGTCCAGCTCCTTCGCGGTACGCCGCAGCACGCGGGCGCGCGGGTCCTCGGCCCGGTACACCCGGTGCCCGAAGCCCATCAGCCGCTCGCCCTTGTCCAGGGCCTTCTTCACGTACGCCACGGCGTCGCCGGTGCGCTCGATCTCCTCGATCATGCCGAGCACGCGGGACGGCGCGCCGCCGTGCAGCGGCCCGGACATCGCGCCCACGGCACCCGACAGGGCGGCCGCCACATCGGCGCCGGTGGAGGCGATCACCCGCGCGGTGAACGTCGAGGCGTTCATCCCGTGCTCGGCGGCCGAGGTCCAGTACGCGTCGACGGCCTTGACGTGCTTCGGGTCCGGTTCGCCCCGCCAGCGGATCATGAACCGCTCGACCACGGACTCGGCCTTGTCGATCTCGCTCTGCGGAACCATCGGCAGGCCCTGACCGCGGGCGGACTGGGCGACGTACGACAGTGCCATCACGGCGGCCCGCGCCAGGTCGTTGCGGGCGGTCTGCTCGTCGATGTCGAGCAGCGGTTTCAGGCCCCACACGGGGGCGAGCATCGCGAGGGCGGACTGCACGTCGACGCGGATGTCACCGGAGTGCACCGGGATCGGGAACGGCTCCGCGGGCGGCAGGCCGGGGTTGAACGCCCCGTCGACGAGCAGGCCCCACACGTTCCCGAAGGAGACGTGGCCGACCAGGTCCTCGATGTCGACGCCGCGATAGCGCAGCGATCCGCCTTCCTTGTCCGGTTCTGCGATCTCGGTTTCGAACGCGACGACCCCTTCGAGCCCGGGTACGAAGTCGGACATCAGGCGGCTCCTCAGATAGTGCGAACACGCGCGGCTCCCGGCGTGACTCGCAGTCCGGCGCGGTCATCCCCGTTGATGCCCGGCACGGCCGCTGGTCACCCGTTGTGGGACCCGCGGACCGGCCCCAAGATTTTGGCGGTTCCCGCTGGCCTGCGGAAGCGTGACATACGGCACACTGCCGCGCGTCCTCCTGCGGCAGGATGGCCCGCGTGACCGACCAGGACATTGACCCCGCCACCATGCGCAAGCAGTACCGCTCGGAGATCGTCCACGAGGACGGCCTCGCCGAGGATCCCATGCGCCAGTTCGCCGTGTGGTTCCAGCAGGCCGCCGACTCGCACCTCTTCGAGCCGAACGCGATGGTCGTCTCCACCGCGACGCCCGACGGCCGCCCCAGCTCCCGCACGGTCCTGCTGAAGCAGTTCGACGAGCGGGGCTTCGTCTTCTACACGAACTACGCCTCCCGCAAGGGCCGCGAACTCGACGCCAACCCGCACATCGCCCTGCTGTTCCCCTGGCACCCCATCGCCCGCCAGGTCATCGTCACCGGCACCGCCTCCCGCACGGGCCGCGACGAGACCGCCGCGTACTTCCGCTCCCGCCCCCACGGATCCCAGCTGGGCGCCTGGGCGAGCGAGCAGTCGGCGGTGATCGCCTCCCGCGCGGAGCTCGACCGCCGCTACGCCGAGCTGGAGGAGCGCTACCCGGAGGGGGAACAGGTCCCGGTGCCACCCGAGTGGGGCGGCATCCGGATCGTCCCCGAGGAGGTGGAGTTCTGGCAGGGCCACGAGAACCGCCTCCACGACCGCCTGCGCTACGTCCGCGAGGGGCGCAAGTGGCGCATCGAGCGGCTCTGCCCGTAGCCGTGCGGCGGCGCTGACGGGAGGGTCGGGCGGCCGCGCCCGGCCCCGGAGCGCCGTCCGGGAACGCAGACGACCCGCGGGCTCGGGTTTCTCTTCTGCAGTAAGAGAAGCCGGCCGGACGTACCGGCGAGCCCGCGGGTCGGGTGACTGCTTGGGATTGGCGCCGGGCGATTCCGCCGGGCACCGCACTGGGTGCGTGCGACGACGGGCCTTTAGCCCGCAGCCACCTCACGCGTCCGGTTACCGTACATTTCCGGAACCACCTCCCTTCTCGTGTACGGCAGAGCCTAGACACGCACCCCGCGCGCCACAACCATTTATTTCCCCCCGCCCCGCGCAGCGCCGCGTCACGGCCTCCGGCCGGCAGGCGACGTCCGTACGCGCCGGAGGCTCTGCGCCGTGACGGCCCCCGACCGCGGCCGTGCGGGTGGCCGCGAGGGTGGCCCACGGGGTGCTCACCGGGCCCTCCTGAGCGGATTTCGTGCCCAATTCGGGGAATGCGGTGTGGGCTGCGTCACGTTCCAGTTCAATGATCTGACGTGCCGCACACGCGAACACCTGCAGGGGGTGCCAGGTGAGTGCTTCCGGACGGAGTGAGACCGCCGACGATCTGCTCGCAGCGCTGCTGGACGGGATGGACGCGGCTCTCTGCGCCTTCGACGCCGACGGCGTGATCACCCACTGGAACCGCGAGGCCGAACGGATCCTCGGCTGGAGCGCCGCCGAGGCGGTGGGGCGCAAGGGCTTCGCCGGGTGGGCGGCGCGGGCCGCCGACGCCCAGGACGTCGAGGACCGGCTCATGGCCGCCCTGGAGGTTCCCGGCCGGCAGGTGAACGAGTTCGCGCTCCTCACCAAGGAGGGCGGCCGCGTCCTCGTGCGGACCCAGTCCGCCGGGGTGCCGGGCGCCGACGGGAAACCCGCCGGGGTGTACTGCGCCTTCACCGAGGTGCACACGCAGATCGACCTGGAGCGGTCCATCGCCCTGAGCGAGGCCCTGATGGAGGACGCCTCCTGGGGCGTCGTCCTCGTCGACGTGGACCTGCGCCCCGCCGTCGTCAACGCCCACGCCGCCCGCGCCTTCGGCTCCGGGCGCACGACGCTGCTCGGGCGGCCCCTCGGGGAACTGCTCAGCCAGGGCGTCGAGGAGCTGGAAGGCGCCCTCCAGCACGTGCTGGCCGACGGATCCTCGCCCGAGCCCGTCGAGCTCTGGGTGTCCGTGCCCACCCCCGAGGGGGTGCGGCGGCGGTGCTGGCGGTGCGGGTTCCTGCGGCTCGGTTCTCCGCTGGCGGAGGAGCCGGTACCGCTCGGCGTCGGCTGGCTGTTCCAGGACATCACCGAGGGCCGCCAGGCCGCGCTGGACACGGCCCAGCTGCGGTTCCGCTCCAGCCAGCTCCACCGGGCGGGGCGCGCGGCCGCCGAGTGCGAGGACCCGGCGGAGGCCGCGGTCGTACGCATGGACTTCGCCCTGGCCGGCTTCGCGGAGCACGCCCTGCTCGACGTTCTGGACCAGCCGGCCGATCCCGAGCGGCAGCGGCTCGTGCGCTCCGCCGCCTCGCCGCCGCTGCTGCCGGGATCCGGGGCGATCCCCGTGCGGTACGAGCCCGGACACCCGGCGCTCCAGGCCCTGGACCGGATCGGGTCGGTGCGCAGCAGCGCGCCGCGCGGGGAAGCGGCCGAGGGCTGGGCGCAGGCCCGCCACTGGCCGCGGGACACGGCGCACGCGCTGTGCACCGTACTGCGCAGCCGCGGGCGGACCCTGGGCGTGCTGACCTTCGTACGGGGACCGTCGCGGGCCGCCTTCGAGCAGGCGGACGCCGCGTACGCGGAGGAGGTCGCGGCCCGTGTCGCCGCCGACCTGGACCTGGCCCGCGTCCCGAAGGACGCGCCGTAGGACCCGGTCGTGAGGACCCGGTACAGGGCGCCATCCGGCAACCCCGCCCGGCCCCGGGAGCGGGGTGGGGCGGGGGTGGGGACCTGCGAGGAGAGGGGGCCCGTGCGCCGGTGCCGGTCCGTGGGTGGCGCTGCCTGTCAACGCCCGCCTCAGTGCCCCCTCTTCCCGCAGGTCCCCACCACCGACCAGCCTGCTCCCGCTCCCGGGGCCGGTCCGGTCGGGGTGGCGCCGTACCCGCCGCTCCGCCTCCCCCACCGCCCAGGACAGTGCACGGGCCCCGGTGAGGACCCGGTGGTGAAGGCCGGTCGTCAGGGCCTGGTGGCCGGCCCCGGTCGTTCCGTGGCGGACTAGTGGCGGAAGAAGATGCGGTCGCCGTACTCCTGGAGCACCCGGCCGTTCCACTCGTGGCCGCCGTCCACGTTGCCCGAGCGCAGCAGCGGGGGCTCCACCCCGCGGGCGGCGAGTTCGCCGGCCGCGGCCGCCATCACGGCCTGCATGATCGCGCTGGTGACGACGGTGGAGGCGGGGGCGAAGGGGGCGTCGATGCCGTCGAGGGTCAGCTCGGCGTCCCCGACCGCGATCTTGCTGTCGAGCACGATGTCGCAGTGGTCCTTGAGGAAGGTGCCCGAGACGTGTCGCGACCTGGTCTGCGTCGCGTAGGCCACCGAGGTCACGCCGATGACCTTGAGGCCGAGGGCGCGGGCGTTCATGGCCATCTCGACCGGCAGGGCGTTGCGCCCCGACAGGGAGATGATCACGAGGACGTCCCCGGCAGTGGCCGGGCTGCTGTCCAGGACGGCCCCGGCGAGGCCGTCGACCCGCTCCAGGGCGCTGCCCAGCGTGGCGGGCATGACGTCGACGCCGACCGTGCCGGGCACCGCGAGGAAGTTCATCAGCGCCAGCCCGCCGGCCCGGTAGACCACGTCCTGGGCCGGCAGCGAGGAGTGGCCGGCGCCGAAGGCGAACAGCCGGTTCCCGGCCGCCACCGCGTCGGCCATGACGGCCCCGGCCTCGGCGAGGCGCCCGCCCTCCTCCTCCCGCACCCGCTCCAGCAGGCCGATGGCGGCGTCGAGGAACTGACCGGCCAGCTTGCTCTCGCTCATACGCCGAAGGCCCTTCCGAAAGTGGGGTGCGTCCGTGTCCGCCGCTCACCGTGCGGTCTGTACCAAGGGCGTGTCAATACGGACGTCAATCCCCGGGCCCGCGCCCGGCACGGGACGGTTGTCGGCCCGATGCGTCAGAATTGGGGGCAGGGCCAGCGCACGATATCCGAGGGGCACGAATGTCCGGACTGATCGACACCACGGAGATGTATCTCCGCACCATCCTGGAGCTGGAAGAGGAAGGTGTGGTCCCCATGCGCGCCCGTATCGCCGAGCGGCTCGATCAGAGCGGCCCCACGGTGAGCCAGACGGTGGCGCGGATGGAGCGGGACGGCCTGGTGGCCGTCGCGACCGACCGGCACCTGGAGCTGACCGACGAGGGGCGGCGGCTGGCGACGCGCGTGATGCGCAAGCACCGGCTCGCCGAGTGTCTGCTCGTCGACGTCATCGGTCTGGAGTGGGAGCAGGTGCACGCCGAGGCCTGCCGCTGGGAGCACGTGATGAGCGAGGCGGTGGAGCGGCGGGTGCTGGAGCTGCTGCGCCACCCGACCGAGTCGCCGTACGGGAACCCGATCCCGGGCCTGGAGGAGCTCGGCGAGAAGGCCGAGGCGGACCCCTTCCTGGAGGACGGGATGGTCAGCCTCTCGGAGCTGGACCCGGGGACCGAGGGCAAGACCGTGGTCGTGCGCCGGATCGGCGAGCCGATCCAGACGGATGCGCAGCTGATGTACACGCTGCGGCGGGCCGGCGTGCAGCCGGGATCGGTGGTGAGCGTGACGGAGTCGCCGGGCGGGGTGCTGGTCGGCAGCGGCGGGGAGGCGGCCGAGCTGGAGGCGGACATCGCCTCGCACGTCTTCGTCGCCAAGCGCTGAGGCCTCGTCGGCTCGCGCCGGGGCCGCGCCCCGCGTCACCGTCACGTGTCCCGGTCACTCGTCCTGGGGATGTGTGGCGGGTGAGGTGGGGATGCGGTGCCAGGGTGTGGTGATGTGGGTGGTCCCGGCGCCTTGCGGCGCCGGGACCGGTCCTCCCCTTGCTGACCCGGAGCCCCGAGCTCTCAGGGTCATCCCCTCGGACCGTCTTCCCCGAGCGGCCCGTCCTCCCTGTGGAAAGGATCTCCATCGGCAGCGGTGGTCAATCCTTGAGCAAGGTCACTCGAAAGAGGGGTGTTGGGGGCGAGAACCCTGTTTTCGAATGCGGGTTCGATAGTCTGGCCGGGAGCGAAGGGGGTGCATCTGCGGTGGTACAGCGCATTGATGTGACGGGGTCCGACGGCGTGCGCCTGGCCGCTTGGGAGTTCCGGGAAGCCCAGGACGAGCCCGCGGACCCGCAGAGCCCGCGGGTGCTGTTACTCCACGGCCTGATGGGCCGTGCCTCCCACTGGGCCGGTACCGCCCGCTGGCTCGCCGAGGGCCGCCGCGTCGTGGCCCTCGACCAGCGCGGCCACGGACAGAGCGAGCGCCCGCCGACCCGCCCCGGCAGCCCGTACCCCCTCGGCCGCGAGGCCTTCGTGGCCGATGCGGAGGCGGCCATCGAGCAGCTCGGCCTGGCCCCGGTGACCGTGGTCGGCCACTCCATGGGCGCCCTCACCGGCTGGCAGCTCGCGGCCCGCCGCCCCGAGCTGGTCGAGGCCCTGGTGATCTGCGACATGCGGGCCTCCGCCCTCGGCGAAGCCTCCCAGCGCGCCTGGGAAGAATGGTTCCGCCGCTGGCCCCTGCCCTTCCCCACCCAGGACGCCGCCCGTCGCTGGTTCGGCGAGGACGACCCGCGGGTCGAGCGCCCCGACCCCGGCCGCGGCGCCTTCTTCGCCGAGGTGATGCACGAGGCCGCGGACGGCTGGCGCCCCCTCTTCTCCCGCCGCCAGATGCTGACGGCCCGGGAGACCTGGGTCCACGACGCGCACTGGGAGGAGTTGGCCCAGGTCCGCTGCCCGACCCTGGTCGTCCGGGGCCTCGACGGCGAGCTGGGCCGGGCCGAGGCCCAGGAAATGGTCCGCGTCCTGCCGGCCGGCCAGTATGCCGAAATCCCCGACGCGGGCCACTACCTCCACTACGACCAGCCGACCGCCTGGCGCGCGGCCCTCGAACCCTTCCTGGACCGCATCAGAGCCACCGCCCCCTGACGCCCCCGACCGGAGGAAGCCGAAGCCGCCCGGGTTACTCCGCTCTGTCCGTCCTGCCGAGCCGCAGGACGAACAGCATGCCGATCGCCGCCGTGCCCCCCACCGTCAGGCCCAGCACGGTGGCGCTGAAGGCGACGCCGCGCCCGTCGCTCAGTTAGCCCGCGGCGACGGGCAGGATCCCGGCGAAGAGGTAACCCCAGGCGTTCAGCGCGGCGTTCGACTCGGCCAGCCGGGGCGTCGGGACCCGCGCGTTCAGCAGGGAGAAGCCGCCGAGCCGGCTCATGCCCTGGCCGGCGCCCGCCGGCACGGCCGCGGCGAGCAGCCGGTGCGTGGGCCACCGGCTCACCGCGAACTGCACCCCGGTCGACGCCCCGAACATCACGAAGGCGGAGCCGCCCGCGACGAGCCGGTTCGAGGTGCCGAGGAGGTTCGCCAGCACGGACGGGCCGAAGGCGAGCAGGAACGAAGTCCCGGTCATGCCCGGCAGGTAGGCGGCCAGACTCGCCAGCAGGTCCTGCCGGTTGGGGCGGGGAACGGACGGCAGCCGCAGCCAGGATCCCGCTCCCCCCTCGCGCCGCACCTGTGGCAGACCGCGTACCACCGGCAGCGCCGGCGCGGTGTCCGCGGCGGTCAACCCGAAGCAGGTCGGCGGCCCACTGCGCGAAGTTGTCGAGGGCCGTGGCGGTGATGGGCGCGATCTTCGGTGTTCCGGTGGAGCCGGACGTGGTGAGTAGCAGGCGGGTGCCGGCGGGGTCGCCGGGCGAACCCCTCGGCGGCCGCCGCGTCGGGTGCGACGGCGGTCGCGCAGACCGTCCTCGTCGACGGTCAGGATCCGGGAGCAACGCGCTTGCGCGCAAAGGGTGTCGAGGCTTCCGTGCCCAGTTCGGGCGCCGGGGCGAGGACGCTGTGGCCGGCTCGGAAGGCCCCGATGAGCAGGGCGATCGTCTCGGGCCTCTTGTGCGCCGGGATGCACAGCGGCTGGTCGTGGGGCAGGGCCAGGTCGGCCGGCGGGTCGAGCGGTCGGAATGAAGGCACGGTTCCCCGGTCGTTCATCCGTCGATGCGAAGTGGTCGCCGATACGGATCACGGGGTGCACATGGCGGCTGCGAACGGGCTCCGGCCACGGCGCTGCGGCAGCAGCCCGGCCCCGGCTCACGTGCCCCCTGATCGTTGCAGTCTGAAGGTGTCCACCGAGGTCTATGCGCAGTCACGCATGTCTCAACCGAAGCAAGGGTGAGCCAGGTCACTTGAGCTTGCATGTTCAAGTACCCGCAACGGTGCTGTCGACAGAGGTGAGCCGCGGGGCACACCGGGTGGGGCGCAGGAAGCGCCGCGCTCACCCGGGGGTGTTCGCATGGGGGCGGAAACAAGTCAAAGCCGCCCGGACGGCGGGCGGCTCTCTTCGGTCCGAAGG
This sequence comes from Streptomyces sp. NPDC043680, assembly GCF_056436685.1. Taxonomy (NCBI): domain Bacteria; kingdom Bacillati; phylum Actinomycetota; class Actinomycetes; order Kitasatosporales; family Streptomycetaceae; genus Streptomyces; species Streptomyces sp. NPDC043680. The sequence continues at coordinate 187,575 of NZ_JBWKCE010000006.1, forward strand.
CGACCGGCCTGCTCAGTACGCGCTGCGCAGTGCCTGCACGGTGCCGGCGAGCCTCGGGTCGGCGCCCATGGTGTTCAGTGCGGAGCTGAGCACCTCGGCGTAGGTGGTGCGGGCGGCGTTGTAGCGCTCGCGACCCTCCTCGGTGATGACCGCGTACACACCGCGCTTGTCGGCGGGACAGAGGTCCTTGTAGGCGAAACCGGCTGCGTCGAGGCGGCCCACCAGGCGGGTCACCGAGCTCTGGCCGAGGCCGATCCGGTCCGCGAGCTCCTGCATCCGCAGCTCGCCTTCGCCGGCCTGGGACAGGTCCTCCAGGGCCCGGTACTCGGAGAGTCCGATGCCGTGCCGGCGCTGCAGGGCCTGGGTCAGCGCGCGTTCGACCTGGTTGTGCAGGGTCAGGACCCGGCTCCACATCGCCTGGTCGGAGGAGGCAGGCGGTGCAAAGGGGCGTGTGGTCATCAGGTGAACCTCCTCCGGGATCAACGTTGACAACAAGATACATGACCATGCAAGCTTTTGTTCTGCCGCTCATCCCTGCCTAGGGACTTCTGAGGCCAAGAGTTATATGCACGTACAAGCAACTATATGGAGGCTTCATGTCCGCGAACACGGCGCCCGCCGGCTCCTCCAAGGGATGGGCCTGGCTGCTGTTCTCCTCGGTCTTCGAGATCACTTTCGCGCTCAGCACCAACGCCACCGACGGCTTCACCAAGCTGTGGCCCTCGCTGCTGACGGCCGCCGCCGCCTCCTGCGGCATCTACACGCTGTCCCAGGCCCTCAAGGCCATCGACGTCGGCGTCGGCTACACCGTCTGGTCCGGCATCGGCGGCGTCGGCACGGTCGTCTTCGGCACCCTCATCTACGGCGAGCCCATGACCGTCTGGAAGGTCCTCGCCTTCATCCTCATCATCGGCGGCGCCCTGGGCCTGCGGATCACCGACGACATCGCGGCCAAGAAGGCGGCCTCCGTCCCCGGAGCCCAGGCCGAGCCCGCTCCCGCTCCCGTCGCCTGACCGCTCCCGTCGCCTGACCGCGTACCCGCCCAACCGCGCCCGCGCCCGCACCCGCGCCCGCCGGCGCTCCACCCCACACCGCTCCTTCCGTCCCGTCCCGTCCCGTCACAGAACAGAAGGGCCGCTGTCATGACCTGGGTCTTCCTCGGCGTCGCCATCCTCTTCGAGATCGTCTTCGCGCTCGGCACCAATGCCACCAAGGGCTTCACCCGCCTGTGGCCCTCCGTGCTCACCCTGCTCGCCGCCGCGGGCGGCATCTACACCCTGTCGCTGGCCCTGCGCGAGCTGGACGTCAGCGTCGGCTACACCATCTGGACCGGTATCGGCGGCGTCGGCACCGTCATCCTCGGCTCGATCCTCTTCAAGGAGAAGATCACGCTCGCCCGTCTGATCTCCTTCGCGTCGATCATCGGCGGTGCCATCCTCCTGCGTCTGACCGCGGTCTGAGCCGGGAGGGAGCACGTCTGCGCATCACCGAGATCCCTCAGAGCGAGCTGACCGGCTGGGTCCGGGAAGCGGTACGGATCAGCCGTGAGCACGTCGCGGCCGGCGGCATCCCGTTCTCCGGCCTGGTCGTCAACAACGGCCGGATCCTCGGCACCGGCTTCAACCGGGTGCGCGAGGACAACGACCCCACCGCGCACGCCGAGGTCGTCGCACTGCGCGAGGCCGCCGCCCGGCACGGGCTGCGCGCCACCGCCGGGGCCACCCTGATTGCCAGGGCCGCTGCACGAAGCCACCCGCGACCTCCACCTACACCGCAACCCACCAGGAGGCCCTGCGGACCGCCCAGGCGTACCGGATCACCGTCGCCCCCACGATCATCATCGGCGACAACCACCGGATCGAGGGCGTCCCCGCCGTGGCGCAGCTGCGCAAGGCCGTGTTCGACGCCCGGGCCGAACAGGCCGTGGTCCAGGGCGCCGCCTGCGGGTCGAAGGGTGCTGACATGACGGTGGCACACCCCGCCCTCGCCGCGATCCGGTTCGCGCACCTCGACCTGCCCAACCGGCTCGCCGTCGCCCCGATGACCCGGGTGTCGGCCACCGCCGACGGCCGGGCCACCGCGGACATGGCCGCGTACTACGAGGGCTACGCGCAGGGCGGTTTCGGGCTCGTCATCACCGAGGGCACCTACACCGACACCGCCTTCAGCCAGGGCTACACCAACCAGCCGGGCATCGCCGGCCCCGCGCACCGGGCGGCCCGGCGGCAGGTCACCACCCGGGTGCACGCGGCCGGGGGCGGACCGTCCTCCAGCTGATGCACGCGGGCGCCCTGGCCCAGGGCAACCGCTACCGGGACGGCACCGCGGGCCCCTCCGCGGTCTGACCGTTCGGCACGCAGCTGGCGAGGTTCCGCGGCGCCGGGGCCCTGGCGGGTGCCGGCCGAGATGACCAGAAGGCACAGCCCTCGACGGCGGGAACGCCCTCATCCTCCCCGCGCTGGCCCGGGCCACGACCGGCCTGCCGGTCATCGCCAACGGCGGGCTGCGCGATCCCGCCGTGGCCCGGCGGGTGCTGGAAGAGGGCCATGCCGAACTGCTCGCCCTGGGCACGGCGGCGCCGGCCGACCCCGACCTGCCGCGCAGGCTGGTGGAGGGAGTGCCGCTCACGCCGTTCGACCCGGCCGTGCTGAACCCGCTGGCCACGCTGGAGAACGCCCGCCGGGTCCGGGCCGGCCAGCCGGCGTGAGCGTCGGGAGGGGGTGACCGGCCTCCCCGGCCCGTCACCCCCTCCCGTACACCCACACGGTCAGCCCTTGCTGACCGCCAGCAGGATCTCCGGGAGCCTGCGCGCCACCATCGGCGCGGCCAGGCGCAGCCCCGACCAGGCGGCCAGGGCGCCCCACAGCACACCCAGGGGCAGCAGCACCCAGGAGAGGGACTGCTGGTCCGCCACGTTGCACCAGATCGCCAGGGCGATCACCGGAGAGGAGACCACCGCCGAGGCCAGCAGGCCGCCGAAGATGCCCGCCCACGCCAGACCGCCCTGCCCCGGGGCGACGTTCTTGAAGGCGCCGTCCGTGGGAACGGAGTACGGGAAACGGGCCGAAGCCAGCGCGCCCGAGCACAGCATCGAACCCAGCAGGGCCAGGGCCACCCCCAGGGCGGCCGGGAAGCCCCGCCAGTCGTGCACCAGGGCGGCCGTCACCGCCGTCACCAGCACCGTGTACGGGACGGTGACCAGGGCCAGGGCGCAGGCACGGCCGCGCAGTTCCGTGAACGCGTCGCGCGGGGTCGAGATGGTCTGCGCGACCATCCAGAACGCCGAGGTGTCCTGGCCGAACTGGTTGTACATCTGCACACCGAGCATGCCCGCGCCGAAGCAGGCCAGATAGACCGAACCCGTGCCCTGCAGGGCGTTGAAGACCGGCACGATCAGCCCGACCACCAGGGCCGTCACCCACGCCGCCTTGGTCTTCGGGTCGCGGACCACATAGCGCAGGGTGCGCTGCATGATCGCGCCGGTGCGTCCGCCCGGCAGCAGGGAGCGGGCCGGGCCGCCGGCCGCGGACCTGCGCTGCTTCGGCTGCGCCGCCGCGATCGTCGACCCGTCGGGGGTGACCATCAGCTTCGTCAGGCTCCGCTCCCAGGCCATCAGGAGCAGCGCCAGCGCAAGGAGGGTCAGGGCCAGTTGGGCCGCCGCCACCCCGTACGCGCCCTCGCTCGCCGAGTCGACCATGCCGACGGCCGTCGCCGGCGGCAGCCACCGCAGCACCGCCTCGGCCGGCTCCAGCCGCTCCAGGCCGCCCGTCTCGAACAGGCGCTGGCCGGCGAAGTTGGCCACCTGCGCGCCCACGCCGATCACCAGCCCGCTGAGCAGCGCGAGGTCACGCCCCTTGCGGCTGGTCAGCAGCCGGACGTTTGCCGTGGCCACGGCACGGGCCAGGGCGACACAGCCCAGCAGGAGCAGCGGTACGGCCACCACCGCGGCCACCGCCCCGGCGGCCCCGCGCGCGACGGCCACCACCGAGCCCACGGCCAGGCACACGGTGAACAGCGGCCCGATGCCGACCAGCGAGGAGGCCAGCAGGGCCCGGACGAGCGGACGCGGGCGCAGCGGCAGCATGACCAGCCGGCTCGGGTCGAGGGTCTCGTCGCCGGAGGGGAAGAACAGCGGCATCACCGACCAGCCGAGCGCGAGGATCGCGGCCAGCAGGACGACGACCGTCCCGGCATGGGCGTGACCGTGCAGCAACGTCAGGCCGAGGATGAGGAAGAAGCCCACCACCAGGGCGAACGCCAGCGAGGAGAAGTAGGCGGCCTTGCGCTTCGACGAGCCCTTGAGGCCGTTGCGCAGCAGCGACAGCTTCAGCCGGATGAAGATCCGCGTCAGGTTCACCGCCGGAGCCGCGGCCACCGCCGCAGTCGCCTCCTGGACCCCGGTCGCGGCCGGAACGGAGGCGCTCACCGGGCCGCCTGCCCGCCGCCGAGCCAGTCGAGGGAGTCGCCCGCGTCGCGCCCGCCCGCACCGACCAGTTCGAGGAAGGCGGACTGCAGCGACGGCGCGTCGCCCCGTACGGCGGCCAGCGGGCCCGCGGCGCGGATCCGGCCGGCGGCCATGACGGCGACCCAGTCGCACAGCGACTCCACCAGCTCCATCACGTGGGAGGAGAAGACGACCGTGGCACCGGAGGAGGTGTAACGTTCCAGCACCCCGCGGATGGTCTGCGCCGACACCGGGTCCACGCCCTCGAACGGCTCGTCGAGAAAGAGCACTTCGGGATTGTGCAGCAGCGCCGCGGCCAGCCCGATCTTCTTCCGCATGCCCGTCGAGTAGTCCACGACCAGCTTGTGCTGCGAGCCCGCGAGGTCGAGGACCTCCAGCAGCTGCGTCGCCCGCTTGTCGGTCTCCTCGCCCGGCAGCCCCCGCAACCGGCCCATGTAGCCGAGCAGTTCACGCCCCGACAGCCGCTCGAACATGCGCAGCCCCTCGGGCAGCACGCCGATCCGCGACTTCACCTCGGCCGGATCGGCCCACACGTCGTGCCCGGCGACGACGACCCGCCCCATGTCCGGGCGCAGCAGTCCCGTCACCATCGACAGCGTGGTCGTCTTGCCCGCGCCGTTCGGGCCGACCAGGCCTATGAACCTGCCGGCGGGCAGCTCCAAGTCGATCCCGGCCACCGCCACCTGCTCGCCGAAGCGCTTCCACAGCCCTTCGACCCGTACTGCCGCCGGTACGGCGGACGGCGCGGGTCGCGCACCGCCCGGACCGTCCGTCCCGCCCGTCGCATCACCCTGGTGCGGCATGCGCCTGCCTCTCGTTCTGTTCCCCGTGGTCGTGCGGTCCTCACGATAGGAGCCGGGGGAGAGGAGGGGCAGTTACGTATGTCATGACTTCCGGTGCCGTGACCTCCGCCGCGGACCGCCACCGCCCGGGCCGGGCTCAGGAGTTGCGCCGGGACCGCTCCGACGCGGCTTCACGCCCGCACGCGTAGGCCAGCGCGTCGATCAGCTCCTCCGCGTCCGGCAGCCAGCGGTTCGCCGGTGTGGGCCGCCGCGCCCACTGCACTGCGCCCCGGCCGCCGAAGCGGGTGGGCGGGGCGGCCACGTACTCGCCCTCACCGCGCGCGACCAGGTCGATCGCGGCCGGGGACCAGCCGAGCTTGCGCACCAGGTCCGGCACCTTCGCCCCGGCTCCCGGCAGGACGAAGAACAGCATCCGGTGGTCGGGGGTGAGGGTGACCGGGCCGAGCGTGCGCTGCATCCGCTCCAGCCGCGCCAGCGCCAGGAATCCGGCGGTATCCGGCACGTCCAGCGCGTCGAAGGTCCGGCCCGTCGGCAGCAGGATCGACGCCTCCGGCTGCCGCCCCCACAGCCGCCGGACCTGTACGGCGCTGCCGGTGGCCTGCGCCGCCCAGTCCTTCACCGTGGCGTGCGCGCCCGGCGCCACGCAGTCCTCCGCCCCGCAGGAGCACAGCTCCCGTCCGTCACCGGGCTCCAGCCAGGCGCCGGCGAAGACATCCCAGTGCCGCTCTTCCACGTACCGCACGGCATGGTCCAACAGCTGCTCGCCGCGCTGCCTGGGGATGGGTGCGGTCTCCGTGACTCCGATGGTCTCTTCCACGCCCATCACAACTCTCGGGGTCACCCGGGGTTACGGGCGTAAACCGTGCGGTGGACGGAGCATCGATCCTGCATGCGGGGCGCACTGATGCACGCGCGGGGGCGCGTGGGAGGCCGGAGCGCTGGAGTTGGGTAGCGACACGACGCAGAGCGGATGATTCTCCGCAACTCAGGCGGGAAGTGATCATTCCAACGATCACCCGCGGCCACTGGGGGTTTTCATGGCAGCCAGGCCTCTCGTCGCGCGCCAGCCGAATGAACGGCTACAGGCGCTCATCCAGGAAGCCGGGTGCTCGAATGCCGGGCTTGCCCGGCGCGTCAACATGTGCGGGGCCGAACACGGCCTCGATCTCCGCTACGACAAGACTTCCGTCGCCCGCTGGCTGCGCGGCCAGCAGCCGCGCGGCCGGGCGCCCGGCATCATCGCCGAGGCGCTCGGGCGCAAACTCGGCCGGACCGTCACCATCGACGAGATCGGCATGGCCAACGGCAAGAACCTCGCCTCCGGCATCGGCCTGCAGTTCTCCCCGACCGTCGTCGGGGCCATCGAGCAGGTCAGCGAGCTGTGGCGCAGCGATGTCGGGCGCCGCGACTTCCTGTCCGGGTCGAGCGTCGCTGCGTCCGCGCTCGTCGAGCCGAGCCGCGACTGGCTGATCACCGGGGCCGACGCGCAGGTCGCCCGCAACGGGGGCGCGCGTGTCGGGATGCCGGACGTGGAGGCCGTACGGGCCACTACCGAGGCCCTCAAGGACCTCGACCACCGCTTCGGCAGCGGCCACGTCCGGCCCGTCGTCGTCCACTACCTCAACTCCGTGGTGTCCGGGCTGATCGGCGGCTCGTACAGAGAGCCGGTGGGGCGGGCGCTGTTCGCGGCGGTGGCCCGGCTGACCGAACTGGCCGGGTACATGGCGGTGGACACCGGCCAGCCGGGCCTCGCCCAGCGCTACTACATCCAGGCGCTGCGGCTGGCCCAGGCCGCCGGGGACCGGGCGTACGGGGGCTACGTGCTGGCGGCGTCCATGAGCCACCTGGCCGCCGAGCTGGGCAACCCCCGCGAGATCGCGCAGCTCGCGCGGGCGGCCCAGGAAGGCACCCGCGGGCAGGTCCCCCCGCGGGTGGAGGCGATGTTCTACGCCGCGGAGGCGCGCGGGCACGCGCTGCTGGGCGACGCGCGGGCGACGGCCGTCCTGACCTCGCGGGCGGTCGGCGCGCTGGAGCGGGCGGATCCGGAGTCGGGTGACGATCCGGTGTGGATCCGGCATTTCGACCAGGCGTACCTCGCCGACGAACTGGCCCACTGCCACCGGGACCTGGGCCAGGCGGACGCGGCGGCCCAGCAGGCGGAGCTGGCCCTGCGGGGCCTGCCGGCGGGCAAGGCGCGGCGCCGGTCGATCGGGTTGCTGCTGCTGGCTGCCGCGCAGGTGCAGCAGCGGGAGGTGGAGCAGGCGTGCCAGACCGCCGCGCAGGCGGCGGAACTGCTGTCGGGGCTGCGCTCGAACCGCGGCGGCGAGTACCTGGACGACTTCCGCCGCCGGTTGGACCCGTACCGGGAGGAGGCCGCGGTCCGGGAGTTCACCGCCCGACTGGAGACCGCGGCGGCCTGAGCCGCGGGGCGGGGTCCGCGGCTCCGCGGCCCGGGGGCCGTGGGGCTCGCGGGGGCCGCGCGAGCCGTGGGGGTCTGACGGCGAGGTGGGTGACCGGGTAGCGTGAGGCGACGGTTGCGGAGGTCGGAGTAGTCGGTGAAGGAGTCCCGGTGACGGAGAGCGGACAGGGGAGCGGCGACCACGCCGCCCCGCAGGCCGGCGCGCCGTGGGGTCCCGACCCGGCGGAGCCGGCCTACGGGCACGTGGTCGGGCCCGGGTACGAGGGGCCGGGCGAGCCGCACGGATACGGCTACCCGCCGCTCCCGGAGGCCGTGACCCAGTACATCCCGCCGGTCCCGGCGGCTCCGGGGCAGGACGAGGCGGCGACCCAGTACATTCCGCCGGTGCCGGCGTCCCCCGGGCACCATGAGGCCGCGACGCAGTACATCCCGCCGGTCCCTGCGTCCGCCGGTCAGGACGAGGCCGCGACCCAGTACATCCCGCCGGTGCCGGCGTCCCCCGGGCACCACGAGGCCGCGACGCAGTACATCCCGCCGGTCCCTGCGTCCGCCGGTCAGGACGAGGCCGCGACGCAGTACATCCCGCCCGTTCCGGCCGCTCCCGACGCCTTCGACGGGCTGTTCCGCGACTCCGGCGCAGCCGCCCAGGGGCACACCCAGCAGCTGCCGCCGGTCCAGGAACCGGTGCTGCGGCAGCCGCCGCCGCGGGCGTACCCGCCGCGCGGGCAGCGCCCCGTACCGCCCCCGCCCCAGCAGTTCCAGCCGCACCCCCAGTACGCCCCGCCCGCGCCGCCGCCCCCGCCGGAGGCGGGCCGCCGGGTGTCGCCCGTGGTCGTCGGCGCCGTCGTCATCGGCCTGGCCGTCGTCGGGCTCGGCGTCGGTGCGCTGCTCAGCGACGGCAAGGCACGCAACAACGACCCCGGCGCGGTCGGGGCCGCCCCCAGCGCCGGCAGCTCGACCGCGGCCGGTGGCGGAGAGGCCCCCGTCGACCCGGCCCGCTCCCAGGCCGTCCAGCTGGACAAGCTCCTCGCGGACAGCAATGACAGCCGCGCCGCCGTCATCCGGGCCGTCGACGACATCAAGGGCTGCCGCAACCTCGGCCAGGCGGCGAACGACCTGCGCGACGCCGCCCGTCAGCGCGAGCAGCTCGTCACCCGTCTCCAGGACCTGAAGATCGACCAGCTCCCGGACAACGCGAAGCTGGCCGGCTCCCTCACCAAGGCCTGGCAGGCGTCGGCGGACGCCGACAACAGCTACGCCGCCTGGGCGGACGACGTCTCCGGAGAGAAGAAGGGCTGCAAGGACGGGCAGGCCAAGTCGACCGGCAACGCCGCACAGGGCAACAAGTCGAGCGGCGAGGCGACGAAGGCGAAGGAGTCGGCCGCGACCCTGTGGAACGCGATAGCGGCCAAGTACAACCTCACCAAGCGGGACAAGTCCCAGCTGTAGCCCGGGGGGCCCGCCCGGCGGGGATCCGGCCCTCCCGCGCCACGTGCAGGCTCACGCCGTGCGCGGGGCCTGCTCCAGCGTCTGCGTCATGTCCATCGACTGCTCGCCCTGCTGGGCGACCAGCCGGCCGGCCTGGACGACCTGGAAGGTGACCCGCCCGTTCACGATCCGCGGGAGGCCGGCGACGGCGCGCATGTCCTTGTAGCGCCAGCTGAGGTCCGGGGTCAGGCCGCCGGTCTGCACGGGCTCCGACTGGTTCAGCATGCGCGCCACCTTGCGCCCCGTCATGTCCTCGCCGGACTTGAACCGCTTCAGGGTCTCGCTCAGCACGGTGTACGCGATCCACGTGGTCTGCGTACCGCTGTCGTCGGGGTCCACGGCGTCGTTGCCGAAGGCGTACTCGGAGATCACCTTCCGCATCGGCTGCCACAGCGGATCGCCCGACACCGGGTACCAGCTCGTGAGGTACGCGCCCTCGAACGGGCTCTCCTTGCCGCCGGTGCGGTCGACCAGGGCCTGGCTGACACTGCCCAGCACCGAGGAGATCTGCGGGTTCCGGTGCTTGTCGTCGGCCCGGCGGAAGGCGTCGAAGAAGGTTTCGGTGCGTTCGCCGAGCACGGCCGTCACGCAACGCTTCTCCTTGCCGCCCGAGGGGTCGGCCAGTGCCTCCCGGGCCTGCGGGAGGTAGTCCCCCGAGTCCTCGGCGGCCCGGATGTCGCTGGCCTCGGGCATCTTGTTGGCCTTCAGACCGGCATTGAGCAGCACCGGCATGGAGTCGCCCGCGAGGGTGTCCGGGCGGACCAGCGCGACCTGGCTGCAGGCCCGCCCCAACTGGTGTCCGGCCCCGGCGAGGAGCACGGGCTGGCCGCCGTTGACGGGGTAGGACAGGGTGCTCTGGAACTCCTCCGAGGAGACCCCGTACCCGCCGATGAAGGGGATGCCCTCACCCTCCAGGGGAGCCATGAAGGCGCGTCCGTGCTGGCTGTACGAGCCGACGACCGCGACCGCCTTCTCCGCGATGGCCTTGCGGGCACAGTCGGCGGCGCCGTTCGTCGTGTTCTTCTCGTTGCAGGTCAGGACGCGCAATCTGTGGCCGTTGATGCCGCCCTTGGCGTTGACCCAGGCCTCGTACGCCTTCGCCATCCCCGGCATTCCGGGCATGTTGGTGGCTTTGGTGTCCTGGGGGGCGAAGGTCATGACCGTGATGGTGTCCCCGGAGCCCCCCGAGCCTCCGGGGACCACCCCGCATCCGGCGACGAGACACGCACCCGTCGCCGTGGCCGTGAAGGTGCGGGAGAGGAATGCGGTGCGTCGCCGATCGGTCATGTCCATGCACCATTCCGCCCGAGGGGTAACCGAACGGTGAGGGACCCGCAACTCCCGGTGACATCCAGGTGAATTCCGCGTGCACGCTCACCCAGCGTCATGGATGGGCGCCTCAAGATCACGCTGAGCCGGAACGTACGATCGAATGCGTGACATTCGCCCAAGGTTCGAAGAACTCTTCCCGACGCGGCGGCCGCTCCTCCACCATGGGCGGCATGCCCCTCAACGACATGCCGTGGTGGCGCTGGCGCAGCAACGTGCGCTCGGCGCTTCACATGCTTTCCGATCCGGCGTTCCACGAGGAGACCTGGCTGGCCGGGGTCGAGGGATACGGGGACGTCACCGACGCCGTGTACCGCCTCGTCGAGGACACCTGGCTCGACAGCTGGTCCGCCGAGAAGTACGTCGGCACGATCTTCCGCGACTCCCAGGAGGCCACCCTCGTGGACCTCGCGGTGCTGCGGGTGCTGCGCATCCTGCACCAGGTCGGCCCCGACGCCCCCGTTTCCGCCTACCTGGAGCACCACGCCTGGCCCGAGGCGGTACGGGCGGCCCGCGAGGCCCACGTACGGCTGTCCACCGCGGACGGGGACGACCCGGACGAGGCGCCGCGCTCGCTGGAACTCCTGAGGATCCTCACCCGCGCGGGGTGAAAGACGGAGTGTGAAAGGCTGTGGGGTCATGAGCGACGACCCGCACACCCAGGCCCCCCAGCAGTACGTCCTGACGCTGTCCTGCCCCGACAAGCAGGGCATCGTGCATGCCGTGTCCAGTTATCTGTTCATGACCGGATGCAACATCGAGGACAGCCGGCAGTTCGGCGACCACGACACCGGCCTCTTCTTCATGCGGGTCCACTTCTCGGCCGACGCCACCGTGACGCTGGACAAGCTGCGGGCCAGCTTCGCCGCGATCGGGGACTCGTTCCGGATGGACTGGCAGCTGCACCGCTCGGACGACCGCATGCGGATCGTGCTGATGGTGTCGAAGTTCGGGCACTGCCTGAACGACCTGCTGTTCCGTACGAGCATCGGCGCGCTGCCGGTCGAGATCGCCGCCGTGGTCTCCAACCACACCGACTTCGCCGAGCTCGTCCGCTCCTACGGCATCCCCTTCCACCACATCCCGGTGACGAAGGACACGAAGGCGCAGGCCGAGGCGCAGCTGCTGGAGCTGGTGCGCGCCGAGAACGTGGAGCTCGTGGTGCTCGCCCGGTACATGCAGGTGCTGTCGGACACCCTGTGCAAGGAGCTGAGCGGGCGGATCATCAACATCCACCACTCGTTCCTGCCGAGCTTCAAGGGCGCGAAGCCGTACCACCAGGCGCACGCGCGGGGCGTGAAGCTGATCGGTGCGACCGCCCACTACGTGACGGCCGACCTGGACGAGGGCCCGATCATCGAGCAGGAGGTGGAGCGGGTGGGCCACGAGGTCACCCCCGACCAGCTGGTGGCGATCGGGCGCGACGTGGAGTGCCAGGCGCTGGCGCGCGCCGTGAAGTGGCACAGTGAACACCGCGTGCTCCTCAACGGCAGCCGCACGGTGGTCTTCGCGTAGTCGCGTCTCCGTCGTGGCCCCGGGCCTGGTCCGGGGCCACGCCCTGTCCGGCCCCGCCTAGAGGCGACTGAGCGAGGCCGCGGCAAAGAGGACGTCGCGGATCGCCTCGCGGTCGCCGTGCTGGCCCACCGCCGCCTCCTCCGGCCAGATGTGCCCGGCGGCCAGCTGACAGAACTCCGCCCCGTCGAGTGCGATCCGGGCCACCGTGTGGTCCGGCGAGGGCTTCGCCGCGGGGGAGTCCAGGGCGATGTCCCCGCTGCCTCCGCCCGCGCCCTCGATCTCCAGGTGCAGCGTCCGCCCCGGCGCCCCCGCCGCGACCAGGCTCCGCGCCGGAGCGGCCAGGCCCGCCCGCCGCCGGTGGGCCAGGGCGCTCGGCAGGAGCCGGGCCGCCAGGTCGATCATCCGGTTCAGATGGGGCCCGGACGGCGGGTCGTACGGGTAGTCCACCGCCTCCGCGATGTCCCACGCGTGCACCCAGCACTCGAAGGCCCGCTCCAGGAAGGCGTCCCCGAGCGGCAGCGCGAACGCCCCGTAGGCCACCGACAGTTCCGCCACGCCCCGACCGGCGAACGACACCGTCCGCACCAGTGTGTGGCCCTGCTCCCGCCACGGTTCGCGGACCTGGCGGGTGGCGGGGTGCGCGGCGGAGTCCCAGTAGAACTCCGTACGGGCCGTCGTGCCGCCCTTCTGCGGTGCGTCGGGGCCCAGCGGATCGTCCAGTCCCAGCGCCGTCGCGATCAGCCCGTCCACCGTCAGCAGATGGCCGATCACCCCCGCCACCGTGGTCCGGCGCGACTGGTGCCGCTCCTCCTCGAACCACTTCAGCCGGACCGGGGTGTGCCACTCCGAGTCGCCGAAGTCCCGCAGCAGCGCGTCGAGCCGCGCGGTCTCGGTGTCGTACGGGCTCGCCCACACCGGCACCGGGATCCGGGCCGGCCGCTTGCCCAGGCAGTCCTCCAGGACCCGCGACCGCAGCAGCGGCTTGAGGTCGAGGCTCTCCTCCGGGTGCAGCAGGCCCACCGCGTCGCGCAGCCGCAGCGCCTCCTCCGCGCAGGGCGCGCACTCGGTGAGGTGGTCCTCCACCGCCTGCGTCTCCTCGGCGGAGCACGCGGACAGCGCCCATGCGCCGAGCAGTGACTTCAGCACGGCGTGCGAGGGCGGCGGTTCCTGCGGTTCCTGCGGCTCCGCCTCCGGCACCGGTTCGGGCAGCGGCCCCGGCGCGTACCGCGGGTCGAGGTCGTCGGCCGGTTCGCGCGGACCCGGTATCCGGGCGCCGGCGCCTCCGGGCCGCTGCTCCTCGAATCCGTCGTCGGCTGGCTCGGCGGGGCCGTTCATCGGGGCGTTCCATATCCGGGCGGGGCGGTGTCCTCCCGGGGGAGGGCGTTGGCGGTCGACAGCAGCTGGAGTCCGAGCCTCAGTCGGCGTCGGGCCTCGTCCTCGCTGATCTGCAGGTCGGCGGCCGCCTGACGGTAGTCGCGGCGCTTGAAGTACGCGAGTTCCAGGGCGGCGCGCAGGGGCGCGGGCATCGACGTGACGATGTAGTCGGCGCGGGCCGCGGCATTGGCGCTGCGCACCTTCTGCTCCAGCTCCTCGCGCGAGCCGCGGCCCAGTTCGGCCTGGCGCAGCCGGGCGACGGCCTGGCCCTGGGTGATCCGGGCGACCCAGGACCGCATGGAGCCCTGCTTGGGGTCGTAGGCGTCCGGGTTCTCCCAGATGTAGCCGAACACCTCGCGGGTGATCCGGTCCGCGGCCTTCTCGTCGCCGAGCACCCGGTGCGCGAGGCTGTGCACGAGCGAGGCGAAGCGGTCGTACAACTCCCCGAGCGCGGCTGCCTCACCGCGGGCGAGGCGCTGCTGCATGCGCCGGTCCCAGCGCGGTGGTACGTCCTTCGGCATAAGTGCCCCCAGCCGTGTGTCGACGCATCGAATGTAATGGGCAGTGGCAGGTCCGCGCCCGTTTTGGGGGAAGCTCCCCCTGGAAGAGTGCCCTGCGTGATACGGCGGTGGCGGGGGGTGAACCGTGCGGCGGGCCACGGCACATGGGCACTGGTGTACGCGCCCCGCCGCGCTCCCCGTGCGCGGGTTCGATGCGGCCACCGGCTTGACGGCTTCGCTTAACGCGCAGGCCACCGAGGCCTTACGCTCCTGGCTTGTCTTGAACTGCACCCCACCGCACATGTGAAGGCGGAACCACGAATATGGACAGCGCAGAATACGAGCGCAAGATCGCCGCCCGATTCGCCACCTTCGACCAGGACGGCAACGGCTATATCGACCGCGAGGACTTCAGCGCCGCCGCGAAGGCGGTGCTGGCCGAATTCGGCACCACTGCCCGCTCCGACAAGGGCCAGGCGGTCTTCGCCGGCGCGGAGGCGTTCTGGCAGGGCATGGCCGGCATCGCGGACGTCGACGGCGACCAGCGCGTGACCCGCGAGGAGTTCATCACGGGGGCGGCGAAGCGGCTGCGGGACAACCCGGAGCGGTTCGCGGAGATCGCCCGGCCGTTCCTGCGCGCGGTGATCGCGGTGGCGTCCGGCGACTCCGCGGGCACGACCCCGACGGCGGCGGCCCGCGTACTGGGCGTGCTCGGCACCCCCGCGGAAGTGGCGACCCGGGTGGCGGCGGCCCTCGACACGGACGGCGACGGCCACATCTCGGAGGACGAGGTCCTGACGGCCTTCGCCGCCTACTGCGGTGTCGAGGCCCCGGACGCGTAGGGCCCGCCCGCTTCCCTGATCCCCGTGCGGCCGGTGCGCCGCACGGCGCTCCGCAGCGGCGGCGGGCGTGCGGTCGCCGCGGGCCGTGCGGTCGCCGCGCGCCTGGCCGCCGCGGCCGGCTCGCGCCCTGCGACGGGTCAGCGGGCGAAGCGTTCGCGGAGCTTGTACTTCAGGACCTTGCGCAGGATCTCGTTGCGGGGGAGGGCGTCGACCAGTTCCAGTTGTTCGGGGAGCTTGTGCGGGGACAGGCCCTGGGCGCGGAGGTGGGCCGTGAGCGCGGGGAGGGTCAGCGGGGCGGCGCCCGGAGGCTGTTCCACCACCGCGCAGACGCGTTCGCCGCGGTCCGCGTCCGGGAGGCCGATCACCGCCACGTCGCCGACCGCCGGGAGCTGGTGGAGGAGGTCCTCGATCTCCTTCGCCGAGATGTTCTCGCCCTTGCGGATGATGACGTCCTTGCTGCGGCCGGTGAGGACCAGGTAGCCGTCGGGTGTCAGGTGGCCGAGGTCGCCGGTGATCAGGTAGCCGTCGGCGTCGAAGAGCTCCGCCGACCGGTCCCCGTTCAGGTAGCCCCGGCAGACCGCCTCGCCGCGCAGCCGGACCTCGCCGTCCGTGCCCGGCGGGAGGGGGGTGCCGTCCGGGGCGGTGATGCGGATCGACATGCCCGCGGGCGGGCGGCCCTCGGTGGTGGCCAGGTGGTCGGCGGTGTCGTCCGGCGAGCCCATGGTGATCATCGGGACCTCGGTCATGCCGTAGCCGTGGGTCAGCTGGCAGCCCAGTTCACGGACGACCGCGTGGTAGATCTCGGGGGGCTTCGGCGCGCCCCCGCCCGCGAGGAGGCGGAGGGTGGGGATGAGCCTGCTCTCCGGTGACTTGCGCTGTTCGCCGAGGAAGAGGGAGTAGAAGGCGGTGGAGCCGCCCGCGACCGTGACGCCGTGGCGGCGGTAGCCCTCCAGGGCGTCCGGCAGGGCGAACTTCTCGAACAGCACCGCGGGGAAGCCGTAGAGCAGCAGCATCACCAGGTAGTCGGGGCCGCCTATGTGCGCGTACGGGAACGCCACCGAGCCGACGTCGGCGGGCCCCAGGTGCAGGGCGTGGGCCAGACAGGAGCCGCCGGCGATGAGCGAGCGGTCGGTGTGCAGGACTCCCTTGGGGTCCGAGGTGGTCCCGGAGGTCCAGTAGATCCACCGTACGGAGGTCCCCTCGCCCGGCGGCGCGGGCAGCACGGCCGGGTCGCCGTCCGGGAGGTCCCCGTACGCCTCGAACACGCCGCGCGCGCCGAGCCGCCCGGCCATCGCCGTGTGGTCGAAGCCCCGCCAGACGCCCGGGACGGCGAAGAACTCGGCCTTGGACTCGCGCAGCGCGAAGCCCACCTCGCGGTCCCGGTAGAAGGGGATCACGGGAGTCTGGACGGCCCCCATCCGGGCCAGGGCGACGGAGAGCAGCACCGTCTCGATCCGGGTCGGCAGCTGCCAGGCGACGACCGTGCCCGGGCGCACGCCCATGCCGTACAGGCCCGCCGCCACCCGCTCGGCGCGTCCGCGCAGTTCCCCGAAGGTCAAGGTCCGGTCCTCGGCCGGGTCCTGGGCCGCCTGGACGAGGACGGGGGTGTCGGGGGTGAGCGCGGCGCGCCGGGCGACCAGCTCCCAGAGGGTGGGGGACGCGCCCAGCTCCCTCGCCGTGACCGTGGTGTCCGCCGCGTACGGCATCGCAGACCTCCCGCTAGCTGACGGTGAGTCAGGTCAAGGGCAGAGCGTAGGCCTCGGGCGCTTGTCGGTCCAGGGGTGGCGGGGCTAGCTTGTTTCTGACGATCCATCAGATATTTGGGCCTGCCGCGAGGGGACACCATGGAACTGCCTCGGATCATCAGCGTGGACGACCACGTGATCGAGCCCGCGCACCTCTTCGACGTCTGGCTGCCGGCCAAGTACCGCGACCGCGGCCCCAAACCGCTCACCGCGGGCATCGGCGAGCTCCGGTACACGGGCGGCAAGTACGTGATCTCCATGGACCCCGACGGCCCGCCGACCGACTGGTGGATCTACGAGGACCTGAAGTTCCCGTACAAGCGCAACATCGCCGCCGTCGGCTTCGACCGCGACGACATGACGCTGGAGGGCATCACCCGCGAGGAGATGCGCCGCGGCTGCTGGGACCCCGCGGCGCGCCTCGCCGACATGGACCTCAACCACGTCGAGGCCTCCCTGTGCTTCCCGACCTTCCCCCGGTTCTGCGGCCAGACCTTCGCCGAGGCCCACGACAAGGAGGTCGCGCTTGCCTGCGTGCGCGCCTACAACGACTGGATGGTCGAGGAGTGGTGCGGCGACAGCGGCGGCCGGCTGATCCCGCTGTGCATCATCCCCCTGTGGGACATCGACCTCGCGGTCGCCGAGATCCGGCGCAACGCCGCCCGCGGAGTGCGCGCCGTCACCTTCTCCGAGATCCCCACCTACCTGGGCCTGCCCTCCATCCACTACGGGTACTGGGACCCCTTCTTCGCCGTCTGCCAGGAGACCGGCACCGTCGTCAACATGCACATCGGCTCCTCCTCCCAGATGCCCGCCGCCTCCCCCGACGCGCCGCCCGCCGTCCAGGCCTCGCTCAGCTTCAACAACGCGATGGCCTCGATGATGGACTTTCTCTTCAGCGGGGTCCTCGTGAAGTTCCCGACGCTGAAGCTCGCCTACAGCGAGGGGCAGATGGGATGGATCCCGTACGCCCTCGAACGCGCCGACGACGTGTGGCAGGAGCACCGGGCCTGGGGCGGGGTCCGCGACCTGATCCCCGAACCGCCGTCCACCTACTACTACCGGCAGATGTTCTGCTGCTTCTTCCGCGACAAGCACGGCATCGCCTCGCTGGACGTCGTCGGACGGGACAACGCCACCTTCGAAACCGACTACCCGCACGTCGACTCGACCTTCCCGCACACCAAGGAGGTCGCCCTCGACCACGTGAAGGGCCTCGACGAGGAGACCGTCTACAAGCTGATGCGCGGCAACGCCATCCGCATGCTCGGCCTCGACCTCGACCTCGACCTGGACCGCGGCCTGGACCGGGGCCGGGCCGCCTAGTGGACCTCACCTACACGCCCCGGGAGCAGGAGTTCCGGGCCGGGCTGCGCGCCTGGCTCGCCGAGGTGCTGCCCGGGCTGCCCCCCAGGCCGTCGCCCGACGACTGGCCGGGCCGGCGCGCCTACGACCTCGGCTGGCAGCGCAGGCTGTACGACGCGGGGTACGCGGGCCTGCACTGGCCCGTCGACGCCGGCGGCCACGGAGCCACCCCCACCCAGCACCTGATCTTCCTGGAGGAGACGGAACGCGCCGGCGCCCCCTACGTCGGCGCGAACTTCGTCGGGCTGCTGCACGCCGGACCCACCATCGCCGCCGAGGGGACGGCCGAGCAGCGGGCGCGCTGGCTGCCGCCCGTCCTGCGCGGGGACGAGGTGTGGTGCCAGGGCTTCAGCGAGCCCGGCGCCGGATCCGACCTGGCCTCCCTGCGCACCCGCGCGATCCGCGACGGCGACGACTACGTGGTCACCGGCTCGAAGATCTGGACCTCGCACGCGGAGGTCGCCGACTGGTGCGAACTGCTCGTCCGCACGGACCCCGCCGCGCCCCGGCACCGGGGGATCTCCTGGCTGGCCATGCCGATGGACGCCCCGGGCATCACGGTCAGGCCGCTGCGCACCCTCGCCGGGTCCACCGAGTTCGCGGAGATGTTCCTGGACGAGGTGCGCGTCCCCGCCGGCCACCGGGTGGGGGCGGAGAACGACGGCTGGCGCGTCACCATGGTGACCCTGTCCTTCGAGCGGGGCACCGCCTTCGTCGGCGAGGTGGTGGCCTGCCGCCGCACCCTGGGCGAACTCGCCCGCGCCGCCAAGGCCAACGGCCGCTGGGACGATCCGGTCCTGCGGCGCCGGCTCGGGCGGCTGTACGCGGAGTTCGGCGCCCTGTGGCGGCTCACCCAGTGGAACGTGAGCGGGGCCCAGCGCTCCGGCGGGGTCCCCGGCATCGGCGGCTCCGTGTTCAAGCTGGCCTACTCGCACGCCCGGCAGGAGCTGTACGACACCGCCGCCGAGGTGCTCGGCCCGGACGCCCTCGTGCTGGACGGCCCGTGGATGCTCGACCGGCTCTCGTCCCTCTCGTACACCATCGCGGCGGGCACCTCCCAGATCCAGCGCAACATCGTCGCCGAGCGGATCCTCGGCCTGCCGAAGGGCCGGTGAGGACATGGACTTCCAGCCGACCGAGGAGCAGCGGGACCTGCGCGCGGGCGTACGGGACCTGCTGGCCGGGCGGTACGGGCGCGAGGCCCTGCGGGCGGCGGTGGACGGCGGCGGCGGTCTCGACCGGAAGCTGTGGCGGGAGCTCGGCGAGGCCGGGTTCTTCGCCCTGCGGCTCCCGGAGGGGGAGCGCGGGCTCGGGGTCGGGCTCGGACTGCCGGAGGCGGTCCTCCTCTTCGAGGAGGCGGGCCGGGCCCTGCTGCCGGGCCCGCTGGTCGCCACCCACCTGGCGGCCGGGACGGTCCCGGGAGCGGCGGAGGGGACCGCGGTGGTCACCGCCTTCGACCTGGACGGGCCGCTGGTGGCCCACCTGGCCGAGGCCGACGCGATCCTGGGCGCCGCGGACGCAGCAGGCCCGGCGGGAGCCGCGGGTGCAGCGGGCCCCGCGGGCGCCTCGGAGCTTCCGGCGGGGGAGCCGGTGCCTTCGGTGGACCCGCTGACCCCGCTGTACCGGGTGGCGGCCGCCGCAGCCCCGGGGCACCCCGAGGCGTACCGCGACGAGGGGGCGCTGCTGACGGCCGCGCTCCAGCTCGGCAGCGCACTGCGGACGGTGGAGCTGGCGGTGCGCCACGCGAAGGAGCGCGAGCAGTTCGGGCAGCCGATCGGCGCCTTCCAGGCGGTCCAGCACCTGTGCGCGCAGATGCTGGTACGGGCGGAGGTGGCCCGTACGGCGGTCTACGCGGCGGCGGTCACGGCCGACCCGGGGGAGACCGCGGGAGCCAAGCTGCTGGCCGACGAGGCGGCCGTGCGCAATGCGCGGGACTGCCTCCAGGTGTACGGGGGAATGGGATTCACGTGGGAGGCCGATGTGCACCTTCACCTCAAGCGGGCCTGGGTGCGGGCCCGGCAGTGGCTGAGGGCGGCGGAGGCGGAGGAACGGCTCGCGGAGGAGTTGCTGGCGGCGGGTGCGCCCGCGGACCCGGAGTAGCGGGCTGTCACGGGACGGGCACGGGAGGGACGGAGCGGGACGCATGTCCGATTACAGAGAGTTGATATCGGTTTGTGTCCTTGTCCCGGCTCATTGCAGCCTGTACTCGGGGGACTGCTCCGGTACGCTCCCGGGAATGCGAGCGGTTGAGCGGCGCGAGCGTCGCACAGTATGCACCACGCCTACTACTTCGCGCTGGAATATGCCCGAAGCGCTTGTTGTCGTGACTGTATGTCAACCATGCTGCTCCGCAAGGGGGTCACGGTCGGTGATCCCATCCTGTCGCGAGGCGAAGTGTCCGCCGGTTCGGATGGTGTGAGCGGTGCAGGTGCTTCAGGTGCAGCTGGAGGTAGGACCGGACCCCGCCGAGGTCGGCCGGGCCCGCAGGTGGGCGCGGTCCCGGCTGGCGGGGTCCGGCATAGGGGACGACGAACCGCTCGCCGAGACGCTGATTTTGCTGATCTCCGAGCTGGTCACCAACGCCGTCGTCCACACGGGCGCTCCGGCCGTGCTGCGGATGCTGTTCGGCGGTCCGGGCGTACGGGTCGAGGTCGCCGACGCGAGCGACCGGGCGCCGGCCCGGCGGCAGGCCGCCGGGGACGACACGGGCGGGCGGGGGCTGGAGCTGGTGGACGGCCTGGCCGACCGCTGGGGCTGGCAGCGCGAGGGCGCGGGCAAACGGATCTGGTGCGAGATCGACCGCGCGGAGAAGGCCGCCGCGGACGGTCCCGGCGGAGGCCTCGCCCGGGGTGCCGGCAGGCCGAACGAAAATTTTGGATCGATCCGGGAACCGCGCGTGTACCTCTAACGAGGTGTTGACGGACCGTCAACGGTTGATCACTCTTGTGTTCAACGATTCGTCGCGAGGGGACGCCAAGGGCAGGCCTTGACGAGTGCGGGTCGTGGGGTGGCGGCTGCCGTGCCGCGCTCGGGGCGTGCACGACCGTACGCCGCCACCCGCTGGACCGCGCCGCCGCCACCACGCGTGGCGGCGTGCGTCACCGGGGCGGCGCGACCAGCCCCAGTTCGTACGCCTTGATCACCAGATGGACCCGGTCCCGGGCGTCGAGCTTCGTCAGCAGCCGCGCCACGTGCGACTTCGTCGTCGCCACCGTGATGAAGAGGTCCTGCGCGATCTCGCTGTTGGACCGGCCGCGCCCCACCAGCGTCAGCACCTCCTGCTCCCGCGCCGTGATCGCCGGTGTCCGCTCCGGGGCCGGAGCCGAACCGTCGACGAAGTCCGCTATCAGGCGACGGGTCACCCCCGGCGCGATCAGGGCGTCCCCTGCGGCGACCACGCGTACCGCCGCGAGGATGTCGTCCAGCGCCATGTCCTTGACGGCGAAACCACTGGCGCCGGCGCGCAGCGCCCCGTACACGAGGTCGTCCTCGTCGAAGGTGGTCAGCATCAGCACCCGGGCCGCGCCGGGACCGGCCGAGGTGATCCGGCGGGCGGCCTCGATGCCGTCCATCTCCGGCATCCGGATGTCCATCACGACCACGTCGGGCGCGAGCTCGGCGGCGAGCCGGACCGCCTCCGCGCCGTTCGCGGCCTCGCCCACCACCCGCAGGTCCGGGGTGTCGGCCATCAGGACGCGCAGTCCCGAGCGCACCAGCGGCTGGTCATCGGCGAGCAGGACGCGGATGCCGCTGTCCGTCACTTCTCCTCCTCCTGTACGGGCCGTACGGGCCGTTCGGGCCCTTGCCCTTGATCCGGTTCCAGCGGCAGGACGGCCGCCACCCGGAAGCCGCCCCCGGGCCCGGGCCCGGCCTCGAAGCCGCCGTGCAGCAGGGCGGTGCGCTCCCGCATGCCGGTGATCCCGAAGCCGCCCCCGCCGCCGGCCGTCCCACGGCCGTCGTCGGTGATCTCCAGCGACAGCTCCTGCGGCGCGTACGCGACGGCCACCCGGCAGTGCGCGGCGCGCGCATGCCGCACCACGTTGGTCAGCGCCTCCTGCACGATCCGGAAGGCGGCGAGCTCGATGTCGGGCGGCAGCGGCCGCCGGTCCCCGGACCACACCAGCTCCACCCGTACCCCGGCGTCGGCCGAGGCGGTGGCCGCGAGCCGGTCGAGGCCGTCGAGTCCGGGCGCGGGGGCGAGCGGGGCGGGCTCGCTGCGGCGCAGCGCCACCAGGGTGCGGCGCAGGCCGGCCAGGGTCTCGCGGCTGGTGGCCTCGATGGCCTGCAGCGCCTCGCGGGCCTGGGCGGGCCGGGTCTCGATGACCCGGCTGCCGACGCCCGCCTGGATGGCGATGATCCCGATGCTGTGGGCGACCATGTCGTGCAGTTCGCGGGCGATCCGCAGCCGTTCCTCCGTCAGGGCCTGTTCGGTGGCCTGGGCGTGCGCCTGTGCGGCGGCCTCGCGGCCGCGCCGTACGGAGTCGCCGATCAGCCACCCGAGGACGACGATCGGCAACTGGGCCTGCATCAGCACCGGGACCGTGTCCGCGCCGGGCCGCGCGAACTGGGCGAGGAGCAGCGCGAGCACGGTGAGGACCACGGCGGTCAGGGCCGTCCGCCGCGGGCGCCGGGCGGCGACCAGGCCGAGCGCGACCGCGGCGGGCAGCACCAGGGCCGGCGTGAGCGCGGGCGCGTTCGCCAGGAACAGCATGAGGTGGACGCCGAGCAGCATCAGGCCCAGCGTGAGCAGCGGCGCCCGCCGCACCAGCACGGCGGCGAGGGCCAGGCCCAGGACCGCGAGGAGCGGTCCCACCTCGAAGATGCGGTCACCGAAGCCGAGGGGCACGCGGAGCGCCAGGTTGGAGAGCGCGAGGGTCACGAGTCCGGCGCCGGCCCACAGCCCGACGGTCTGCCACCGAAGTGGAGTCCGCCCGTCGGCCGAGGGCGCTGATGAGGTGTCCATGTCGCGACCCTAACGACCGTACTGGGCACCGGCATCGGCCTGCGGGATGCATCCCGGGGGCCGGTGTGCCCCCCGGTGATCACGAGGGAATCCGCCTCAGGAACAATCGGGAACGCACCACAGGTTACTCAGCAGTAGGAGCACCACGTTGGACCAGGACAGGCGTCACCAGGCCGAGAGCTTCCTGCATTCCGGTGAGCGGTTGATCGCCGTGTGCGCCTGTGAACCGGCTCCGGGCGTTCCGAGCCCGCCGGAATCGCTGCTCGCGCCGCCGGAGCCCGCGGGGCTCGGCCAGAAGATCGAGGAGAAGCTCCCGCGCTCCCTCCACGGCCTGTTCAAGGCCCGTACCCACGACTCCCGCCGGTCCAGGCCGGCCGCCGCGGCCGAGGCGGCCGACCGGCTCCCCGACCTGGCGGACGACCTCGGCACGCGCCTGATGCACGGCAAGAGCATGGAGGGCGGCTGGCAGAGCTCGGCCGGACAGTTCCTGATCAGCCGCGCCAATGCCCGGGGCTCGGTGCCGGACGTCCTCGTGGTGACGGACCGGCGCTGGTTCGGCCTGACCGACGTGTCACCGCTGTGGCAGTCGACGCCGGTGATGAAGCAGTACTGGGAGGCCCCGCGCTCGGCGGTCGTCGCGCTGCGCGCCAACCCGACGGGCCTGCTGCAGAAGGGCCGGATGGACATCGAGTTCGCGGACCTGTCCTGGGTCGCCTTCCTCGCCGCCACTCCCGCCGAGGCGACCGCCTTCGCGGCGGCCGCGGCCCGCTTCCACTGACGGGACCCCCGGGGCGGCCACCGTACGGGCGCCTGCCCGGAGGGCTCGGAAGCCGGGGGCCGGGCCGGAGCCGGGGCCGCAGCGGGGGCCGGAGCCGGGGTCAGAGCACGGCCACCGGGGCCACCGGCGTGCCCGTGCCGCCGACGAAGGGTTCCGGCATGGCGGAGAGCAGGAAGCCGTAGCGCCGCACTTCTGCACAGGCTGTGGACAAGTTTTCGAGGTTCCAGTTCTGGCCCTGGTGCATGCCCATCTCGACGAGGTCCAGCGCGTGCACCGGCAGCCACAGGCCGTCGATCTCCGGCGGGAAGATCTCGAAGGTCAGGGTGTCGTTGGCCACGGCCGCCACGTCCCTCGCGTGGAACCACTCGGGCGTACGGACCGAGAGCCCGGGTGACGGGAAGCCGTAGCCGTGCTTGTCGCCCGCCAGGTAGACCTGGACCTGCCCGGTCCGCACCAGCACGACGTCGCCCGCCCGTACGGTCACCCGGCCGAACTCCTCCGCCTCGGCCAGGTCCTCGGGGGTGACCGCATGCCCCCCGGGCAGCCGGTCCAGGCCCTTCGCGCGGGCCACGTCCAGCAGGACGCCCCGCGAGAGGATCGGGGCCGCCTTGTCGATCCCGCTGAACTCCGAGCGCCCGTGCGCGGTCACGGTGACGGCCGGCCGGCCGTTGTAGATCTTCCCCGAGTGCGAGACGTGCGTGAGCGCGTCCCAGTGCGTGCCGGCCTGGAGCCCCATCGTCACGGCGTCGTCGCTGCACGCCACGGTGCCCGGTCCGAAGAGCTCCTGGTTGATCTGCACCATCGTGTGCAGCGGGTTGATCCGGCCGGGGATCAGGCCCGCCTGCACCCCGTCCTCCTTGAGCGGCAGCGCGAGTGGGACCCGCCGGCCCGTACGGACCTCGGCGGCGGCGGCCCTGACGACCTCGTCGGTGATCAGGTTCAGGGTGCCGATCTCGTCCTCGGCGCCCCAACGGCCCCAGTTGTTGACGCGTTTGGCGATGTCGTGGAACTCGGCGGGCAGGCCCATGACCTCATCAGCTCCTGGAGATGCGCACGAGGGCTTGTGCAGCCGCATCCGACTGCCCATAGAATCTAACGGTCCGTCAGAAACCGCGGGAAGGGGTCGGCGTGGGGAACTTCTTGGCAGGCAAGGTCGTGGCCGTCACCGGCGCAGGCCGGGGCATCGGACGCGCCGTGGCCCTCGCCGCCGCCGCCGAGGGCGCCAAGGTCGTCGTCAACGACTACGGGGTCGGCATCGAGGGCGGCGAACCCACCAGCGAGGTCGCCGCAGCCGTGGTGAAGGAGATCACCGCGGCGGGCGGCGAGGCCGTCGCCGTCGCCGACGACATATCCACCATGGCGGGCGGCCAGCGCATCGTCGACACGGCGCTCGCCCGGTACGGGCGCATCGACGGGGTCGTCTGCGTCGCCGGCATCCTGCGCGAGCGGATGCTGTTCAACATGTCCGAACAGGAGTGGGACCCGGTCCTCGCCACCCACCTCAAGGGCACCTTCACCGTCTTCCGCGCCGCCTCCGCCGTCATGCGCCGCCAGGGCTCCGGCACCCTCATAGGCTTCACCAGCGGAAACCACCAGGGATCCGTGGCGCAGGCCAACTACAGCGCCGCCAAGGGCGGGATCATCTCGCTCGTCCGGTCCGCCGCGCTCGGCCTGGCCAAGTACGGGGTCACCGCCAACGCCGTCGCCCCGGTCGCCCGCACCCGCATGTCCGCGAACGTGCCCATGGAGCTCAAGGAGATCGGCGAACCCGAGGACGTGGCCGCGCTCGTCACCTACCTGCTCTCCGACCGGGCCGTCGCCGTCGGCGGCGAAAGGATCACCGGCCAGGTCTACACGATCGCCGGCCCCAAGATCGCCGTGTGGGCGCAGCCCCGCGAGCTGCGCGCGGGCTACGCCGAAGGCTCCTGGACCCCCGAGAAGATCGCCGACTTCCTGCCCGGGACGGTGGGCACCGACCCGATGCCGCTGCTCGCGCAGTTGGAGGCCATGGCCAAGGCGGCGGCCGTCAAGGACCGCCCCAACGCCTAGGGGGCGGCGACGTGGACTTCGGCTTCGGACCCGAGGACGAGGAGCTGCGCGCCCGCGCCCGCGCCTGGCTCACCGAACACCTGGCGGGCCCGTACGCGGACATCCGCGGCCTCGGCGGCCCCGGCAGCGAGCACGAGGCGGTCGCCCCGCGCCGCGCGTGGGAGCGCGAGCTCGGCCGGGGCGGCTGGATCGGACAGGGCTGGGAGGCCGAGGGCTACGGCAACCGGCGGCTCTCCCTGACCGGGCAGGTGGTGTGGGCCGAGGAGTACGCGGCGCTGCGCGCCCCCGCCCGGGTCGGCCACATCGGCGAGAACCTGCTCGCCCCGACGCTGATCGCCTACGGTTCGCCGGAGCAGCGGGACCGCTTCCTGCCCGCCATCGCCCGCGGCGAGGAGCTGTGGTGCCAGGGGTACAGCGAGCCGGGCGCCGGATCGGACCTCGCGGGCGTGCGTACGGCGGCGGTACGCGAGCCCCGTCGGGGCGCGGCCGGGCTGCTGCGCGTCACCGGGCAGAAGATCTGGACCTCGCTGGCCCGGGAGGCCGACTGGTGCTTCGTCCTGGCCCGCACGGAAGCGGGCTCCCGGGGCCACCGAGGGCTGTCCTTCCTGCTCGTGCGGATGGACCAGCCGGGGCGGGTGGAGGTGCGGCCGATCCGCCAGATGTCGGGGACCAGCGAGTTCAACGAGGTGTTCTTCGACGGGGCGGTGGCGGCGGAGGTCGTCGGCGGGGAGGGCAACGGCTGGACCGTGGCCATGGGCCTGCTCGCCCTGGAGCGCGGCGTCTCGACGCTGGTCCAGCAGATCGGCTTCGCGGCGGAACTGGAACGCGTCCTGGCCTCGTACACGGCCTCGGGTGCGGAGGACCCCGTACTGCGCGACCGGCTCGTGCGGCAGTGGGCGGAACTGCGCACCATGCGCTGGAACGCCCTGCGCACGCTGGGCACCTCGCCCGACCCGGGCGCGCCGAGCGTGGCCAAGCTGCTGTGGGGCGGATGGCACCGGCGGCTCGGTGAGCTGGCGGTGGCCGTCCGCGGCGCGGCGGCCTCGGCCGGACCGGCCGACTGGGCGCCGGGGACCCCGTACGAGCACGGACTCGACGAGGCACAGCGCCTGTTCCTGTTCACCCGCGCCGACACCATCTACGGCGGCTCGGACGAGATCCAGCGGAACATCATCGCCGAGCGCGTGCTCGGCCTGCCCAAGGAGTCCAGGTGAGGTCCACATGAGGGGCGTCGTGTTCGACGGCAAGCAGGTCCGGGTGGTCGACGATCTGGAGCTCCGGGAGCCGGGGCCCGGGGAGGTGCTGGTCGGGATCCGGGCGGCGGGGCTGTGCCACAGCGACCTGTCGGTGATCGACGGGACGATCCCGTTCCCCTCGCCGGTGGTGCTGGGGCACGAGGGCGCGGGCGTCGTCGAGGCGATCGGGGCGGGCGTGACGCACGTGGCGCCCGGTGACCACGTGTCCCTGTCCACCCTGGCCAACTGCGGGGCGTGCGCGGACTGCGACCGGGGGCGGCCGACCATGTGCCGCAAGGCGATAGGGATGCCGGGGCAGCCGTTCTCGCGCGGCGGGAAGCCGCTGTTCCAGTTCGCCTCGAACTCGGCCTTCGCCGAGCGGACGATCGTCAAGGCCGTACAGGCGGTGAAGATCCCTGACGAGCTGCCGATGACCTCGGCGGCGCTCATCGGTTGCGGGGTCCTGACCGGGGTCGGAGCGGTGCTGAACCGGGCGCGGGTCGGCCATGGGGAGTCGGTGGTCGTCATCGGCACGGGCGGCATCGGGCTGAACGTGATCCAGGGGGCCCGGATCGCCGGCGCGACGGCCATCGTCGCGGTGGACGCGAACCCGGCGAAGGAGGCGGTGGCCCGGCAGTTCGGCGCCACGCACTTCATCGACGCCTCGGCCGTGCCGGACTCCTCGGCGGCGGTCCGCGAGATCCTCCCGACGGGCGCGGACCACGCCTTCGAGTGCGTGGGCGACGTCAGGCTGATCCGCCAGGCCATCGACCTGCTGGACCGGCACGGGCAGGCGGTCCTGCTCGGGGTGCCGGGCTTCACGCAGGAGGCGTCCTTCCAGGTCTCGTCCCTCTACCTGGACAAGACGATCATGGGTTGCCGGTACGGCTCCTCGCGTCCGCAGCGGGACATCGCGCTGTACGCGCAGCTCTACCGGCAGGGCGGGCTGCTGCTGGACGAGCTGGTGACGGAGACCTACCCGGTCGAGGACTTCGCGAAGGCGGTGGACGACGCCCGGCACGGCCGGGTGGCCCGGGGCGTGCTCACGTTCTGAGGCACGCCGTGGTGCGGGGGGTTCCGGCTTCGGCCGGGGCCCCTCGGCCGTGGGGCGCCGTGGGCGGACCGGCCGGGGTGGGCCGGCCGGGGGTGGGCCGGCCGGGGTTCACGGGGCCAAACGACCGAAGCGGCCCTTGTGGAAGAGGAGCGGATCGCCCTCGCCGGCGGCGCCCATCGCCTCGACCCGGCCCACGACGATCAGGTGGTCCCCGCCCGTGTGCACGGCGTGGATCCGGCAGTCGATCCAGGCGGGCACCGCGTCGAGCTGCGGGGATCCCGTCACGGGGGCGGGCGTGTGGGCGACCCCGGCGAACTTGTCGGCGCCGCTGACCGCGAAGGCCCGGCACAGCTCGCCCTGCTCGGCGCCCAGGATGTTCACGCAGAACACCCCGGCGCGGGCGATGCGGGGCCAGGTGGTCGACGTACGGGCCACCATGAAGGTGACCAGCGGCGGGTCCAGGGACAGTGAGGCGAAGGACTGGCAGGCGAAGCCGGCCGGACCGTCCTCGTCCGCGCCGGGCGGCGCGGTGATGACCGTGACGCCGCTGGCGAAGTTCCCGAGCACGGCACGGAACTCGGCGGGACTGACGGGCGCGCGCTCGTCCTCGCCGACGGCCCGCAGATCGGGCCGCGGCAGGACTTCGACCGGCTCCGGCTCCGTCTCCGGCGCGGCGGAGGTGGCGGAGCCGACTGACCTGAGGTACCGGACGACGGTGGCCGCCATCCCTGCGTGTCCCATCACGTACCCGATTAGAACTGACGGTGCGTCAGATGGGAAGGGTTTCGGCCGCCCGGGGTGGGACCCGGGAGGCGGCGTACGCAGCCCGGCCGCGAGCCCGGCGGACGCGGCGCGCTGCGCCGTACGGGTGGACCCGCGCCGTGCAGCGACGTGCACGGCGGTGCTGTCCCGGGCGGTGTCGGCATCGTGGCCTGCGGCCCGCCGGCCCCGTCCCCCCAGGAGGATCCCCATGCTCGGCACCGACTTCCGTATCGGATCACCCAACTGGCTCGACCTCGGCAGCCCCGACACCGCGGCCGCCACCGGCTTCTACGGCTCCGTCTTCGGCTGGGACTTCGTCTCCGCCGGTCCCGAGGCCGGCGGGTACGGGATGTTCCAGCGCGACGGCAAGACCGTCGCCGGACTCGGGCCGCTCTCCGAGGAAGGCGCGCAGTCGGCCTGGATGGTGCACTTCATGAGCCCGGACATCCAGTCCACCGTCCAGGCCGTCCGGGACGGCGGCGGGAAGATCCGGATGGAGCCCATGGACGTCATGGGCGAAGGCTGGCTCGCCCAGGCCACCGACCCGCAGGGCGCCGAGTTCGCCGTGTGGCAGCCCGGGAAGACCTCCGGCCTGGAACTGGCCTCCGCCGAGAACTCACTGCTCTGGGTGGAACTGCACGTGCCCGACCCCACCGCGGCCATCTCCTTCTACGAGAGGCTGTTCGGCTGGCGGAGCCAGGAGATGGAGGCGCCCGGCATGACGTACCGCGTCCTCAGCACCAAGGAGGGCGACCAGCAGCAGGCCTCGTTCGGCGGGGTCGCCCCGATGGGCGAGGGCGCGAGCGGCGGCGTCGAGAAGCCGCGCTGGGTGCCGTACTTCCACGTCACCGACGTCGACGCCACCGTCGGGTCCGCCCAGGAGAAGGGCGGCTCGGTGCTCATGCCGGCGGCGGACGTGCCGGACGTCGGGCGGATCGCGTGGCTGGCCGACCCCTTCGGGGCCCGGTTCGCGCTGCTGAAGCCCAACCCCCGGATGTAGGACCGGAGGGAGGGAGGGCGGGGCGGGGGCAGGGCGAGGCAGGGCGGTGTCAGGGCTCAGCGGCCGAGGTACTTGGGCGTACGGCGCTCCACGAAGCTCGCCACGCCCTCGTTCGCGTCGGCGGTGGTCATGTTGATCTCCTGAGCGGTGGCCTCGGCGGCCAGTGCGGCCGCCCGGCCACCGTCGAGGGAGGCGTTGACCAGCTGCTTCGTCAGGGCGATGGCGCGGGTCGGGCCCTGCGCCAGGCGCTCCGCCCACCCCCGGGCCGTGGCCTCCAGCTCCGCGTCGGCGACCACCTTGTTGACCAGGCCCAGCCGCTCGGCCTCCGCCGCCGGGACCGCGTCGCCGAAGAACATCAACTCCTTGGCCTTCTGCGGGCCGAGCAGCCGCGGCAGCAGATAGGCGCCGCCGCCGTCGGGCACCAGGCCCCGGCGTACGAAGACCTCGATGAAGCGGGCCGATGCGGCCGCCAGGACCAGGTCGCAGGCGAGGGCGAGGTGTGCGCCGATACCGGCGGCCGTTCCGTTGACGGCCGCGACCACCGGCTTCTCGCAGTCCAGGACCGCGGTGATCAGGCGCTGCGCGCCGAGGCGGATCATGCGGGCGATGTCGCCCGCCACCCGGTCACCGGCGGCGGGACCCCCGCGCAGGTCGGCGCCCGCGCAGAAGCCCTTGCCGGTGGCGGTGAGGACGACGGCCCGCACGGCGGGGTCGGCGGAGGCCTCGCCGAGCAGGGCGATGATCCGCTCCCGCTGGTCCCAGGTGACGGCGTTCATGGCCTCGGGGCGGTTGAGGGTGATCCACGAGACGCCGTTGTCGGTGCGGTGCAGTACCAAGGAAGCGAGGGGATCGGGGGCTGGTTCGACACGGGGGGAGTCGGTCATGGGGGCACTGCTCCAGTCAGGGACGGGGAAGGGACCTCGCGCTGTAGGGGACCTGCGCAGGGTGCGGGCCGCCCGGGCCGGCGTCCCGCGCCGACGGAAGCCGGGCTACGGGACGAGGTCGTGTCGCCCGGCGGCGGCGGTGGCAGCGGTGGTCGCGGCGGTGGCAGCGGTGGCGGCGGCCTCATCGGCAGATGGCCAGGGCGTCCAGCGCCACCGCGCCCTGGCCGCGCGGGAGCACCATCAGCGGGTTGATGTCCAGCTCCGAGAGGGAGTCG
Organism: Streptomyces sp. NPDC043680; assembly: GCF_056436685.1. Taxonomy (NCBI): domain Bacteria; kingdom Bacillati; phylum Actinomycetota; class Actinomycetes; order Kitasatosporales; family Streptomycetaceae; genus Streptomyces; species Streptomyces sp. NPDC043680. The sequence continues at coordinate 218,420 of NZ_JBWKCE010000006.1, forward strand.
CCCAGCTCCAGCGCCATCCGCTGGACCCGCAGGACGACCTCGACCAGCGCGTCGACATCCGCCGGGGGCGCCCCGCGGACCCCCTCCAGCAGGGCGTGGCCGCGCAGTTCGGCCAGCATCGCGCGGGCCTGGTCCTCGCCGAACGGCGGCACCCGTACCGCCGCGTCGTGCAGCACCTCCACCAGGACCCCGCCCAGTCCCACCGTCACGGTCGGGCCGAAGAGGTCGTCCTGCGTGACGCCGACGACCATCTCGACGCCCCGCTCCACCATCTGGCAGACCAGGATGCCGTCCAGCGGGACGTTCTCGTAGCGCGCGATGTCCGTCAGCTCCCGGTACGCATCGCGGATCTGGCTCGCCGAGGTCAGGCCGATCTTCACCAGGCCCAGCTCCGTCTTGTGCCCCAGCTGCGGTCCCGATGCCTTCATCACCACCGGGTAGCCCACCAGTCCGGCCGCCCGCACCGCGGCCGCCGCACTGGTCACCAGTTGCTCGCGCGGGACCCGTATCCCGTAGGCCCGCAGCAGCTGCTTCGCCGCGTGCTCGCTGAGCTGCTGGCCCGGGCGCATCAGCGCCTGCGCCTTGCGGTAGGAGGGGGAGGGGGTCCGGGGGGCGTCCTCGAAGGGGGAGCGGTAGACGGCGGTGAAGCGGTGGTGGCCGAGGTAGGCGCGTACGGCGGTGATGCAGTTGCCGAAGGTGCGGAAGGTGGCCACCCGGGAGGAGCCGAGCAGGGTGGTGCGGTAGGCCTCCTCGGTGCCGACGGGAGAGCCCCAGACCACGCAGATCAGCTTGTCCGTCTGCTCGGCCGCGTCCACCAGGTCCTGGGCGAGCTTGTCGCTCATGGGCGGGAAGGGCCCGGTGATCGGGCAGATCAGGACGCCGACGGACGGGTCCGCGAGGATCGCGTCGATGATCTTGCGGCCGCGCCAGTCACCGACGGGGTGGCCGCCGTTGTCGACGGGGTTGGCGACGTTCAGATACGGCGGGATCCACTGGTGCAGTTCGTCCTGCTTGGCCGGCGAGAGGGTGGGGAGCGTCAGCCCCGCCTCCGACGCGAGGTCGGAGAAGTGGGCGCCGGTGCCGCCGGAGATGGAGTAGACGACGACCCCCTCGGCCCGGGGCCTGCGGGCGCGGGCGAGCAGGGCCGCGGTGTCCTGGAGCTCGTCCAGGCCGTCCACGCGGATGACGCCGAACTGCCGCATCGCCGCGTCCACGACGGTGTCGGCCCCGGTCAGCTTGCCGGTGTGGGAGGCGGCCGTCCGGGCGCCGGTCTCGGTGCGGCCGACCTTGACCGCGACGACCGGGATCCCGTTGCGCGCGGCCCGGTCCGCGGCCAGCAGGAAGGAGCGGCCGTCCTTGAGGCCCTCCACATAGCAGGCGATGGCGCCGACCTCGGGCTGCTCGGCGAAGTAGGAGATGAAGTCGGCGGTCTCCAGGTCCGCCTCGTTGCCCGTGGGCGCCCAGTGGGACAGGCGGATGCCCAGTTCCTGGAGGGTGTAGACGGGGCGGCCCTGGTGGCCGGACTGGGTGATCAGGGCGATCGCCGGGCCTTCGAGGTCGTCGCGGAACTGCTCGAAGGCGTTGAGGTTGGTGTTGGGGCCGAGGAGGCGAAGGCCCGAGCGCCGGACCGCGGCGGCCAGCCGGGCCTGGGCGGCGGCGCCCGCGTCGCCGGTCTCGGCGAAGCCGGAGGCGAAGGCCACGGCGAACTTCACCTTGGCCTCGGCCAGTTCCTCGATCACCGGCAGCGGGTCGCCGACCAGCAGGACCGCGAGGTCCACCTGTTCGGGCAGGTCGGCCACGGACGCGTGGCAGGGCAGCCCGAAGACGGTGGGGCGGGTGGGGTGTACCGGGTGGATCCGGGCGCCGACGCGCTCCGCCCAGGCGATGAGCCGGCGGGTGATACCGGTGTTCGGTCTGCCCTCGGCGTCGGAGGCGCCGACGACGGCCACGGACTCCGGCCGGAAGAACCGGTCCAGGTCGGGCACATCGGCGTGCAGGGGCCGCCCGCTGACGTCCAGCGCGCCCGCCTCCCGGGCAGAGGGCGCCGTCGTGGAGTGGACGGCCGTCCTGGGGGTCTCCCCGCAGGCCTCGACACGTGCGCGGAAGTCGGTGGTGAGGGTGCCGTGAGTAGATCCAAGCATCGCTTCGCCCGCTCCTGCTCGATGAACCTCAATAACTGACGCGTAGTCAGATTACTGAACTGACGTGACGTCAGGAACAGTGCTGCGTAGGAAAGCTGGTGGAGGTGATGTGTGGAACGGTGGCAGATCCCTTCGGGCCCGGTCCAGGACCGGATTCGGCCGAGGTTCGGGAGGGGGCGGCGGGGGTGCCTTTCAGGCCAGGGGGTCGACCGGGGGCAGACCGGTGCCGGGCTCGGGGGCCTGCCGCCGGGCCGGGATGCCGAGCCCGCGCGCCACCGCCCTGGCGATCTTCTCGGCGTCCAGGGCCATCTCCCGGAACATGCCGCTGATGGGGTTGCTGAAGCCGGTGAAGTACAGGCCGGGAGCCTGCGCGAGGGTGCGGGCGCCGTGCGTGCGCGGGCGGCCGCGCCCGTCGAGCACGTCCAGATCCCCGACCAGCCCCTCCAGGGCGCGTCGGTACCCGGTGGCCGCGATCACCGCGTCCGGAGTGATCCGCGAGCCGTCCGCGAGCACCACCTCGGCGCCCTCGAAGGAGGCGACGGCGGCGACCGGCTCGACCCGGCCCGAGCGCACGGCCTCGATCAGGCCGACGTCCTGGACCGGAATCGCCCCCTCCTTGACCCTGCTGTACAGGCCGGTGGCGGGACGGGGCAGCCCGTACGCCGCAAGGTCCGGCACGGACGCCTTGGCGGTGAGCGCACCGAGCCGGTCCACGAGCCGTACGGGCAGCCGCCGCACCAGGATCCCGGTGCGCTGGGCCGGCCAGCCCGCGGTGGAGCGGCGCACGATGTGCGGGACGGTGCGCACGGCGAGCCGGACCCGGGCGGCCCCGCCCTCGACCAGGTCGACGGCGATCTCGGCGCCGGTGTTGCCGCTGCCGACGACGAGCACGTCCCGGCCCTCGTACGGCTGGGAGTTGCGGTAGTCGCGGGCGTGCAGCAGCTCCCCGCCGTACGTGTCCCGGCCCGGCCAGTCGGGCAGCGCCGGCGTGTGGTTGAACCCGGTGGCGATCACGACCGCGCGGGCGGCCAGGGTCCGCCCGCCGGAGGCGTGCAGCAGCCAGCCCTCCCCGTCGGCGGCGCGCTCGATCCGGGTCACCTCCACGCCGGTGACCAGCTCCAGTTCGTGGAACTCGGCGTACTTCTCCAGGTACCGCACCACGTCGTCCCGCGAGACCCACCGGCCGAACCGGCGCGGTATCGCCAGGCCCGGGAGCGCGGAAAGCCGGCGGGTGGTGTGCAGGTGGAGCCGGTCGTAGTGGCGCCGCCAGGAGGAGCCGACCGCGTCGGACTTCTCCACCACCACCGCGCGGACCCCGCGGGCGCGCAGCGCGGCGGCCGCGGCAAGGCCGCCGGGCCCGGCGCCGATCACGTACACGGGGCGGGGCTGGGTGGTCATGTCGGGGGCTGTGGGGACTCCGGGCATGAGGTGTGAGCGTATCGACACACAGCGTTGATGGGTCTCGGACAAGGAGGGAATCGGTTGCGGATCGATCACGACTGGTGTGGGGCCGGGGGAGGGGCGGCCGGGCGGCGCGGTCGGGTGGGGCAGCCGGGCGGCGGCCGGGTGGCGCAACCGGGGCCGGTCGCGGCCCTTGCGGGATCCGTCCCGATCCGCTGAACTGACGTACCGTCAGATAGAGAGGGGAGGGCCGATGCGGACCATCTGGCTCAGTGGGGCCGAGTGGCTCGCCGTGCTCCGGGCAGGCCTCGGCCTGTGGTGGCTGGAGAGCTGGCGGCACAAGGACAAGAAGGGCTGGTTCGAGCGCGGCACCGGTATCGCCTGGGCGGCCGACGTCGCCGGCAAACACCGCTGGCCGTTCGTGAAGGGCGGCTTCGAGAAGGTCGTCCAGCCGCGCCCGCGCCTGATGGCGTACATCGTCGTCTACGCGGAACTGGCCCTCGGCCTCGGTCTGGTCCTCGGCTTCCTGACCCCGATCGCCCTGGCCGGCGGGCTGCTGCTGAACCTCGTCTACCTGGTGCTGATGATCCACGACTGGGCGGAGCAGGGCCAGAACGCGATGATGGCGCTCATCTCGCTCGTCGCCCTCCTCGCCATGAGCTGGCAGACCTGGTCCCTCGACGCGGCGATCGGACTTTTCCTGTGAGTACGGTGCGGTACGACCTCCCGGAGATCGACGAGTTCACCCGCCCCTACTGGGACGCGGCAGCCGAGGGCCGACTCCTGCTGCGCCGCTGCGGCGCCTGCGGACGGGCGCACCACTACCCGCGCGAGTTCTGCCCGTTCTGCTGGGCGGGGGAAGACCGGGTCGCCTGGGAACCGGCCAGCGGCCGCGCCACCCTCTACACCTGGTCGGTGGTCCACCGCAACGACCTCCCGCCGTTCGGGACCCGCGTCCCCTACACGGCGGCCGTCGTCGACCTGGCGGAGGGGCCGCGGATGATGACCGAGGTGGTGGACTGCCACGCCGCGGACCTCCGCATCGACATGCCCCTGCAGGTGACCTTCCGGGAAGCGGCCGAAGGGGTGTGGGTGGCGGTCTTCCGGCCGCACTGAGCCGCGCCGGTCACGGCCAGAGCAGCTCCCGGGTCCAGCCGGTACCGTCCTCGGTCCGGCGGTACCGCAGCCGGATGTGCCGGCGCGCCGCATCGCCCTGGAAGAACTCGACCTCGGCGGCCTCCAGTACGTACCGGGTCCAGGTCGGAGCGGGCGCGTCAGGCTCGGTACCGGCCCGCTCCCAGGCGGCCGCCGAAGCCTCCGCCAGCTCCTGCACGGAGCCCAGCACCGCGCTCTGCCGCCCGGTCAGCGCCGCCGCGAGCGCACCCCGCGAGCGGACCGCCAGGTCCGCCCGGCTCTCCTGCGGCCCGCACGGGGTGACCCGCCCGCGGATCCGGATCTGCCGGGCGACCGCCGGCCAGTAGAACCCGAGCGCGGCGTCGGGGTGCTCGGCCAGCTGCCGCCCCTTGGCGCTGGTGGAGTGCGAGGCGAAGTGCCAGCCGTGCGCGTCGGCGTCGTGCAGCATGAGGGTGCGCACGTCGGGACGCCCCGCCCCGTCCACCGTGGCCAGGCTCATGGTGTGCGGCTCGGCCTGCCCGGCCGCGGCCGCATGCAGGAACCACTCCCGGAACAGGGGCAGGGGCTCGGCGGGCGCGGCACCGGCATCGAAGCCGGGGAGCGGCCCGTCCCACACCCGCAAGGAATGCAGGACGGCTTGGAACGCGTCGATCTGGTCCATCTCGGCCTTGCCGATCTCACGGGTCATGGGTAGAGGCTAGGGGGGTGGGGCGCGTGGGTGGGGGCGGGGCGGGGGCTTCGGGGGCGGATGCCCGTACCCGGGGTCGGAGGGCGGGGCGGGGTTGGGGTGGGCGGGATGCCCGCACCCGGCATCAGGGGAGGTCCGGGGGCGTCCCGTCAGTCGACTGTCCTTCCGGGGCTGGCCGGGCCGTCAAGGGCGCTCACTGCGTTCGCGTCGCTTCGCGATGGCCTTCGGCCACCCTTGACTGCCCGGCCCGCCCCGGAAAGACAACAGACTGCCGGGAAGCCCCGGGGAATGGCCGGGGGGTGAGAGTCCAGGAGCGAGCCCGTCAGCGATGCCCGGGCCGATCCCCGCCGCCATGTCCCCATACGGGGCCGATAGATCCCCCTTCCCGAGCCCAGGTCGGGTCAAGCCGCAGCCGACGCCAACGAGATGGGCATCGGGGGGCATCCAGCCCACCATCGCGTCAGATCGCTACACAGCCCGTCTCGGCATAGCGTCTCCGGCCCGTCTGGGGTCGCTCATAGCCGCGACGAATCGCTACACAGTCGATGTGGGCATAGCGTCCGCGGCCCGTCTGGTGGAAGGCGCGGTAGATCGCTACACAGCGGGGCGCGGTTTGGCGTCCGGCGGTCGTATGGGGCTGGGAGTGGGCGCCATCGAAGCGGGCATGACGTCAGCCATGCCCCTGCGGTCTGTTTGTCCCGGTTTGGCGGCCGGTTGATGGATGGATGGGCCGTTGACCGGGCGTGATGACGAAGAGCCTGGCATCGCGCTCCTTCTGTGCCCTTTCGGACCTCCAGATGTCACACGCGTTCGGTACCCGGGGCTATCCGGCTGAGCCCTCGTAATGACCGGTGAAAGAGGCCACTTGGAGAGGGAAAACGCAACTTCGACATGGCCCGCAGAGGCAGCTACCTTCACCTGGTCTTCGGCGATCGCCCACGGCGCAGGAGTTCCTTCAGGCTGAGCCACCCGCGAAGGGGTGAGTCGGTCATGCCTGCGAATCCTCGTCCCCATGCGCAAGCCACCGCAACGGGTCCACACCAGGCAACCAGGGAGAGACGCATGCCCCATCTCGCGCTGTACACATTCGGCGTCCTGAAGTCACCTCTCGTCGATCCCGCACCTCTCATGCGCGAGTTCTACGACAGGGGTGAGGCCGTCTACCGCACGATCAGTCAGCACCCCGGATATCTCGCGCGCGCTGAAGCGGCAGACGGTGACCGGGGCATGCTCTTCGAGGCGGACTGGGGTGCATGGGGAGAGTTCGCCGTACCGACCTGGTACGGCAAGGGCCATACGGTGGAAACCACCGCCCTGGCCGCGACCCTCTCACTCTGGACCGACCTGCGCTCCGCCTTCGACGCCATCTACACCGGTCTGCACCGTGAGGCGCTGAACAGGCGTTACGACTGGTTCGAGAGGACGGGACACCCGAACTACGTGTGCTGGTGGGTCTCCGACGGGGTGATACCCACCTGGCAGGACGGGGTTTCCAGGTTGGAACACCTCCACGACCACGGCTCCGCGCCACACGCCTTCACCTTCCACCACTCATTCGCCCCGGACGGAACTCCGACCAGGATCAAAGGCATCGGGCCGAAGAGCCACTGCCGGTAGTGGTTGCAAGAGTGCGTTCAGGGCTGGGATCGGCGGGCTGAACAGTCGCCTGCCGTCTTGACCTGCTTGCGGTAGGCCCCCGGCGGCGACCCGAAGTGTCGTTTGAAGGCTTTGGCGAAGGCGAACTCCGACGTGTACCCCGTGCGCTGCGCGATTGTGCTCAGCGGGGTCGGCGATTGGTGCAGCAATCGCGCCGCGGTGGCCATCCGCCAGTTGGTCAGGTAGGTCAACGGCGGCTCGCCGACCACCGAGGCGAAGCGGCGGGCGAACGCCGCGCGGGACAGTCCGGCGCGGGTGCCCAGAGACTCCACGGTCCAGGGATGGCCGGGATCGTCGTGGATCGCCTTCAGGGCCGGGGCGACTGCCGGGTCGGTCAGCGCGGCCGCCCAGCCCCGGGCCCGCTCCTTCGGTAGTTCGGCGTACCACGACCGGAGGATGTACAGCAGCAGCAGATCCACGAGCGCCGTGACGACCGCGTCCGAGCCCGGCTGCGGCGCGTGGAACTCGGCGCACAGCTGATCGACCGCCGAGCGCAACACGGGGTGGCGGCCTGGAACCGCGGGGAGGTGGATGACCTCCGGTAGATCGCTGAACAGCGGATGCGGGCGATCAACGTCGATCGCGTACGCCCCGCACACCAGCACCGTGTGCGGCCCTGGTCCGTCCACGGTGACCTGGCCGATCGGCGAGGAACGGTCCACGCGGTCCGGTACGAAGTCCACCGGATCGCGGTCCGGCACGTCGCACAGGGTGTGTCCGCTGCCCCGCTGCAGGAACACGATGTCGCCGGGTCCGAGCGCGAGCGGTTGGCCGTGCGGTGGCAGCAGGTGGCAGTGCCCTTCCACGACCACGTGGAATCCGGCTCCTGAGATGGGTTGGAACTTCAGGGCCCACGGGGCGTGCGCGTCGGTGCGCGTCACCATCGGGCGTCCCGTGCGCAGGACTTCGAGTGTGTCGCTCAGGATGTCCATAACGGCACTCCAGTGCCTGGATGACGAGACGATAGGACAGGAAATCGAGATCTTAAGTCATTCACCGTCTCGATGTGGAGGCGTACGTTCTTGCCATGGCGGTGGCCGAACCGCACTGCATCGACGAAGGAATGGCTCCCATGTCTCTGGCCGGCAAAAAGATCGTGATCATCGGTGGAACCTCCGGCATCGGCTTCGCGGTAGCCCAACAGGCCGCGGCGGCCGGCGCGGACGTCGTGGTCGCCTCCAGCAACCAGGACCGCGTGGACGCCGCGACGAAGCGGTTGGGCGAGCCGGCCGAAGGTCGCCGCCTGGACGTCGCCGACGGCAACGCCATCGCCGCGTTCTTCGAGCAGGTCGGGGATTTCGACCACCTCGTCTACACCGCGGGCGAATCTCTGCTGATCAAGCCGCTGGTCGACACCACCCCGCAGGAAGCCAGGGCCGTCTTCGAGCGCCGGTTCTGGGGCGCGTTCCTCTCCGCCAAGTACGCGGCACCGCGACTGCGCGACGGCGGCTCGATCACTTTCAGCTCCGGCGTCCTCGCGATCCGCCCCCTGTCCGGAACCGCGCTCACGGCAGGTATCACCGGCGGCATCGAGGCCCTGTCCCGGGCACTCGCCGTCGAACTCGCCCCTCTGCGCGTCAACGTGATCCAGCCCGGTGTGATCCGTACCGAGCTGTGGGACGGCAGTGTCCCGGACCCGGAGGCTTTCCTCCAGGGCGCCGGGTCCGAGCTGCTCACGCGGCGTGTCGGCACTGCCGAGGAAGCCGCGGCGGCCTATCTCTTCGTCTTGGCCAACGCCTACGTCACCGGCACCACGCTCGCGATAGACGGCGGCGCGGCACTGGTGTGACAGAGGCGCCACTCAGCCAGCGAAGCAACGCGCACCGACGCGACGCGTTCCTTGCCGCGGCAGTCGACGACGCGAGTGGACCAGACGTGCGGATGCGAGCCCCCCGAAGCCGTCCCGGTGATCCGCCGCCTGATCGGCGCACTGTTCAGCCCGCAGATCACAGCCCTGAACGCCCTGTGGCATCTGTGGCGGCTTGTGAGCACCCCCGGACGGGCCGGAGACGCTATGCCGAGACCGGCTGTGTAGCGATCTGACGCGATGGTGGCCCCTGCGGGCCCCGGATTGCCCATCTGATTGGCGTCGGCTGCGGCTTGACCCGACCTGGGCTCGGGAAGGGGGATCTATCGGCCCCGGATGGGGACATGGCAGCCGGGATCGGCCCGTGGATCGCTGACGGGCCCGCCCCTGAACACGAACCCCCCGGCCATTCCCCGGGGGCTTCCCGGCAGTCTGTTGTCTTTCCGGGGCGGGCCGGGCAGTCAAGGGTGGCCGAAGGCCATCGCGAAGCGACGCGACGACGAGGAACGAGGAGGAGCGCCCTTGACGGGCCGGACCGACACGGAAGGACAGTCGACTGACGGGACGCCCCCGGACCTCCCCTGATGCCGAGTGTGCGAATCCCGCCCCCTACCCCCGCCCCAGGATCAGCGTTCCCGACGAGCAGAACCAGCCGCCCGTGCCCGAGGCCAGGGCGATGTGGGGGAGGCGGGCGTTCGGCTTGGTGACCTGGGTGGGGCCTGCTTCGCCGCGGAGTTGGCGGACCGCCTCCACCAGGAGGAACAGGCCGCGCATGCCGGGGTGGCACGCCGAGAGGCCGCCGCCGTCGGTGTTCACCGGGAGCTCGCCGTCCCGCAGGAGCCGGCCCTTCTCCACGAAGGCCCCGCCTTCACCCTTCGCGCAGAAGCCGAGGTCCTCCAGGGTGACCAGCGTCATGTACGTGAAGGCGTCGTAGATCTCGGCGATGTCCACGTCCGCCGGCGTGAGACCCGCCCGCTGGAAGGCCAGGCGGCCCGAGACCGCCGCGGGTGACACGGTGAAGTCCTCCCATTCCGACATGGTGGTGTGGGAGACGGACGTACCCGAGCCCAGGATCCAGACCGGGGCCTTCGCGGTGTCGGGGACGTAGTCCTCCGCCGCCAGCAGCACCGCGCAGCCGCCGTCCGAGCGGATGCAGCAGTGCAGCTTGGTGAAGGGGTCGGCGATCATCTCCCCGGACAGCACGTCCTCCACCGTGATCGGGTCGCGGAACATGGCGTCCGGGTTGGCGGCCGCGTTCGCCCGTGCCTGGACGGCCACCGCGGCGAGCTGCTCCAGCGTGGTCCCGTACGCGTGCATGTGGCGCCGCGCGGCCATCGCGTACTTGGAGACCAGCGTGTGCCCGTACGGCACCTCGAACTGCAGCGGTCCCCGCGCGCCGAAGGACAGGTTCGAGGTGCGGCGCCCGGCCTTGATGTCCGCCCGGGCGGTGGAGCCGTAGACCAGCAGCACCGCGTCGGCGTGCCCGGCGGCGATGGCGTCCGCCGCGTGGGCCGCCATGACCTCCCAGGTCGAGCCGCCCACCGAGGTGGAGTCGACCCAGGTGGGGCGCAGTCCCAGGTACTCGGCGACTTCGACCGGCGCGAGCGTCCCGAGGCCCGCCGAGGCGAAGCCGTCGATGACCGCGCGGTCCAGGCCGGAGTCGGCCAGCGCGCGCCGGGCGGCCTGCGCGTGGAGGGCGTACGGGGTGGGGCCGTCCACGCGGCCGCAGTCGGAGAGGGCGACGCCGACGACCGCCACCCTGCGGCGGCGCGCGGGGGCGGGGGCGGGTCCGGTAAGGGGTCCAGGCATGGCCCGACGGTACATCTGACGCTGCGTCAGATGCTAGAGCGCGCACGGCCGCAGGACCCGGATCCCCGCACCCCGCCCCCTGTGCATCTCTGACTACTCGCCCTAACATGACGGTCCGTCAGATACCGTCCCAGCCGCCGCTGGGGTGGTGCCCCCAGGAGGAGCCAGCCGATGGACGCCGCCTTCACCGCGGAGCAGGACGAGGTACGCCGCACCCTGCACGAGATCCTGGGCAAACGTTGCGGACCGGACGAGGTCAAGGCCGCCGTCCGCACTGCCGCCGGCTACGACCGCGAGCTGTGGCAGCAGCTCTCGCAGCGGCTCGGCCTGCCGGGCCTCGCCATCGCCGAGGAGTACGGAGGAGTCGGCTGCACCCCCGCCGACCTCGCGCTGGCCTGTGAGGAGACCGGACGGGTGCTGCTGCCGTCACCGCTGTTCGCCACCGCGTCCCTCGCGGTGCCGCTGATCACAGGCCTCGGCAGCGCCCCGCAGCGCGCCGCCCTGCTTCCCAGGCTCGCCGTCGGCGGCCTCACGGCCGCCCTGGCCGTCGCGGGCCCGGCGCTGGCCACCGCCCTCGCCCTGACCGGCGACAACGCCCCGGGGGAGTGGTCCGGCGGGGGGCGCGCCGGCGGGGTCCAGGCCCGTACGGGGGAGGGCGGCGGTTGGCGGCTGTACGGGGAGGTGGCCCAGGTGCTCGACGGGCACAGCGCCTCCGTGCTGGTCGTCGCCGCGCACACCGGTGGGTTCGCCCGCAGCCGGACCCTGCTCTTCCTCGTACGGGAGGACGCACCCGGCCTCGTACGGTCACGGCAGGCCACCCTGGACGAGACCCGTCCGCAGGCCCGGATCCAACTGCGCGACGTTCCGGCCGAGTTGCTCGGCACCGGCGAGGAGGACGTGCTCGGCCCACTCGCCGCCACCGGGCGCGCCGCCGCCGCGGTCCTGGCCGCCGAGGCGGTCGGCGCGGCCGGACAGGCGCTGGCCCGCACGGTGGACCACGTCCGGCAGCGGGAGCAGTTCGGCCGGGCGATCGGATCGTTCCAGGCGGTCAAACACCGCCTCGCCGACCTGTACGTACAGGTGCAGGCGGCCCGCTCGGCGGCCTACTACGCCGCCTGGGACCCACAGCAGGGCGCCCTGGCCCTCGCCCAGGCCCTGGACGCCCTGCGGCTGACCGCCGGCGAGGCGATCCAGCTGCACGGCGGCATCGGCTTCACCTGGGAGCACGACGCCCACCTGTACTTCAAGCGGGCGGCGGGCGACGAGCTCCTGTTCGGCCCGGTCCACCGGTTGCGTGCGCACGCCGCTCACCGGGCGGGCCTCTTCACCGCCGCCCCCACCGACCACGGCGAAAACGCAAGCGCAACCGACAGCAACGACGAAAGCAACGACGAAAGCAACAGCGAAAGCAACAGCGAAAGGGTGATCGCGTGAGGACTCCGATGGCCGGGTCGGCTCCCGGCGTCAAGCTCATGCAGAAGATCTCCTCGACCCTGCTCTTCGCCAGGATCGCGCCGCACTTCATCCCCGCCCTCGACAAGGCCGTGCACAAGCTGACCCGCGGCAAGGTCATCCTCAGCGCCCAGATGCTCCCCGGCGTGATCCTCACCGCCAAAGGCGCGAAAACGGGGGAGCCGCGCACCACGCCGCTCGCCTGCATGCCCGAGGAAGGGGGCGCGAGCTGGATCCTGATCGGCTCCAACTTCGGCCGTCCCGGTCACCCGGCCTGGACCGGGAACCTGATCAAGCACCCCGAGGCACAGGTCAGTTGGAAGGGCCGGGACATCGCCGTACGGGCTCGGCTGCTGGAGGGTGAGGAGCGCGCAGCGGCATGGCGGAGGGTGCTGCGGTTCTGGCCGCCGTACGCGACGTACCAGGCGCGCATCGAGCGTGAGATCCGGTTGTTCCGCCTGGAGCGTCGCTGATCGCGGCGGATGACCGGAACGGGGCCGCAGGGAGGAGAGGGGAGGGAGGGGAGGAGCGGAGAGTCGAGGCGAGGCGAGGAAGGGAGGGGCGGCCGAGGAGGGGAGACGGCCGAAGGGGAGGCAGCCGAAGGGAAAACGGCCGAAGGGGAAACGGTTGGCCGGCGGCGGACCCGGGCGGGGTCCGCCGTTACCTGGTCGGCTTCTTGCCGGTGATGCCCAGGTGGACGAGCAGCGCCAGGTTCGGCTTGAGCTCGGCCTGCTTGACACCCCAGGTCTGGAAGCCCTTCTGGTGCGAGGCGACCGCGGCCAGCATCGCGACCAGTGAACCGGCCATCGCCGCCGGGCTGAGGTCCTTGTCGACCTTGCCCTTCGCCTGCAGCTCCTTCATCGACTCCGTGAGGGAGTTGGTGACGGAGTTCAGGATCTTCATGCGGATCTTGTAGAAGCGCTTGTCGCCCTCGGCCGCGCCGAGGTCGACGACCCGCAGGATCGCGTCGTTGCGCCGCCAGAAGTCCAGGAATCCCTCGACGAGTTCCTCGGCGGCCTGCCAGCCCGCCTTGCCGACCCAGCTGCGGCCCTCGACGAGCGTCGTCAACTCTGCGCCCTCGCTGGCCATTTCCTCGGCGATCTCCAGGACGGCGCCCTCGACGTCCGGGAAGTACTGGTAGAAGGTCGCAGGGGACGTGCCGGCCTTGCGGGCGACATCGATCACCTTCACGTCGCGGTACGGCGAGGAGCTGAGCATCTCGCCCAGGCAGTCGAGCAGCTTCTGCCGCGTCGCCTGACCGCGCCGACCGGCAACGCGGCCGTCGACGGTGCGTACTTGTCCTGTCATGCCGTCAGCTTACCGAGGGGGGATCCGGGCGCGATTCGGCCGCCTGCAAATGGGGTGACGGGGCCCCTGGCCTGGGGCTGAGCCGCACCCGTGGGCGCTTCCCGGCGGATTCCGGCCGATCGTGTGCCGCAGGCGCCCCGGCCCGTGGCCTCCCCGCGGCCCGCCCCGAGACCGCCCCACACCCGCCCCGCTGCCGCCCTGCACCCGCCCGCCCCCACACCACCCCCACACCGGCCCCGCCCCCGCCCCTCGGCCCGCTCCCGCCCCCTCCCGGCCCCCTCCCGCCCTCCGGAGCCCGACCCGCCCGCTTCCTCTCGGTATCCCCCGATTAGTCTTATCAACAGGGTGTGGACAAGGCCTCGGGCGGATCATGGCCGAGGGAGAGGGTACGCACCCCCGCACAACGGAAGGAAACGGGCCATGGCCGCATTCGCGGAGGGCACACCCTGCTGGGTGGATGCCTCCCTTCCGGACGTCGAAGCGGGCAAGCGCTTCTACGGGGAGCTCTTCGGGTGGACCTTCGGAGAGGGCGCCGGCGCCCGGTACGGCCACTACACCCAGGCCTACAGCCGCGGCCGCAACGTCGCCGCCCTCGCCCCCAAGCCCGACGGCCGCATGCCCACCGTCTGGGGGATCTACCTCTACACGTCCGACGCCTACGCCTGCGCCGCCCGCATCCGCGCCTCCGGCGGCCAGATGGTGATGGATCCGCAGCCCGTGGGCCCGTACGGCACCGCCGCCCTGGCCGCCGACCCCGGCGGGGCCGTCTTCGGCCTGTGGCAGCCCGGCACCCACCACGGCTTCGAGGCCCAGCAGGAGCCGTACACCTACTGCTGGACCGAGCTCTACACGCGGGCCCGTGACGCCGTCGACGTCTTCTACGCCAACGTCTTCGGCTACGTCCCCGAGGACCAGGACGACGACGGCACCGGCTTCGAATACCGCCTGTGGTCCCCGCCCGGCAGTGCGCCGGGTGCCGAGACCGCCGTCCTCGGCCGCAGCCTGATCACCGACGCCTTCCCGGACATCATGCCCGCGCACTTCCTCGCGTACTTCGCCGTCCCGGACTGCGACCAGTCCGTCGCGGTGGTGCAGCGGCTCGGCGGCCGGGTCACCGCCGATCCCCTCGACACGCCGTACGGCCGGATCGCGGTCGTCGCCGACAACCAGGGCGCGGTCTTCGCGCTGCTGTCGGAGCACCGCACCCGGCAGTCCGCCCAGGAGTCCTGATCGGTGAGTCCTGATCGGTGAGTCCTGATCCGTGAGCCCTGATCCGCACGACGCGCCCCGCGGCTCCCGTGTGGCGACACGGCCTCGGCGCGGGCCTGACAGAATCGGGGTTGCGCGACCCCGGGCGGCGCCCGGGATGAGACGCTGCACGGGGCCGACCGCCGTGCCGGCGCGCGTGCAGGTGGATACGGGCCCGGCGAGGGCCCGTACGGGGAGGTGTGAGGCGAGTGGTGGAGCAGCTGACGCAGCACGACCCGAGACGGATCGGCCCCTTCGAGGTGCTGGGACGGCTCGGCGCCGGCGGCATGGGGCTGGTCTATCTCGCACGGTCGGCGTCCGGACGCCGGGTGGCGATCAAGACGGTGCGCACCGAGCTCGCCGAGGACCAGCTGTTCCGGGTGCGCTTCACGCGTGAGGTGGAGGCGGCGCGCGCCGTCTCCGGCTTCTACACCGCGGCCGTCGTAGACGCGGACCCGCGGGCCGCCGTGCCGTGGCTGGCGACCGCGTACGTCCCGGCGCCCTCTCTGGAGGAGATCGTCAACGAGTGCGGGCCGATGCCCGCCCAGGCCGTACGGTGGCTGGCCGCCGGCATCGCGGAGGCACTGCAGTCCATCCACGGGGCCGGCCTCGTCCACCGCGACCTGAAGCCGTCCAACGTGCTCGTCGTCGAGGACGGCCCGCGCGTGATCGACTTCGGCATCGCCAGCGGCGTCTCCAACACCCGCCTGACCATGACGAACGTCGCCGTCGGCACGCCCGCCTACATGTCGCCCGAGCAGGCGAAGGACTCGCGCAGCGTCAAGGGCGCCAGCGACGTGTTCTCGCTCGGCTCGACGCTGGTGTTCGCGGCGACCGGGCACCCGCCCTACCACGGGGCCAACCCGGTGGAGACGGTGTTCATGCTGCTGCGCGAGGGCCCCAACCTGGAGGGGCTGCCCGAGGAGCTGCGGCCGCTGATCGAGTCCTGCATGCAGATGGACGCCGCCCTGCGGCCGACCCCGGCGGACCTCCAGGCGCAGCTGGCCCCGCACCTCTTCGACGGCGGTGACGACAGCGGGACCGCATCGGCGTGGCTGCCCGGCCGGGCCGTCGCGATGATCGAGGCCCGGCGGGCCGGCCAGCGTACGGCGGCCGCGCCCGTCCCGGCGCCCGGACCGCGGGGCGACGGGGGCCCGGCCGGGGGCCCTGCCTCCAGCGCCGCCACACACCGCCGCGAGCCCCGCGGCGTCGACTCCTGGGTGGACCCGCGGACCGGCCGGCCTGCGCCGCAGCGACCCCAGCATCCGCCGAGGCCGGTGTCCCCCGCGCCCTCCGGCGAGCCGGTCCGCCTCGGCGGCTCCCCGGTGCCGATCGGGCCCGGGCCGCGGGCGACCGCCTCGGCGCCCGCGGCGCACGCTCCGGCCGCGGACTCGGCGACGGGCTGGGTCCGGCCGCCGGGCGGCGCGGGGGCGGGCGCCTCCGCGGCCGTCCAGGCGGCGGGGGCGGCCGCGGCCGTGCCCCATCCGGGCCCGTCCCCGGACAGCGGCCGCTGGCGCCCCTGGCGCTTCCGCATGTCGAACGAGGTCTGGGGGACCCCGACCGTCGCCGGCGACCTGCTCTACGTCACCTCCTTCGAGGTGCACGCCCTGGACGTGGCCAGCGGCCGGCGCCAGTTCAAGACGCGCGACGTGGCCTGGTCCATGGCCGTCGCCGACGGCCGCATCCACGCCTCCGACGGCCCCTCGCTCTACGCCCTGGACGCCTCCGACGGCTCCGAGCGGTGGCGGTTGTCCACCGAAGCCTGGGTGTACGCCCTGCGCGCCGAGCGGGGCACCGTCGTCACCGCCACCCGCGGCGGCGGAGTGCAGGGCTGGGAGGCCTCGAACGGCCAGAAGCTGTGGGAGCTGACCGGCGCGCAGAGCGACTTCGAGACCCCGGAGGCGGCCCCCGTCCTGCACGACGGCACCGTGTACGTGTGGCAGGACGCGCGGCTGCGCGCCCTGGACGCCCGCTCGGGCCGGGAGTCGTGGTCGTACCCGGTCGGCGACGCGGCCTCCTGCGGGAACGTCCCCGTGCGGGTCACCCCGGCGCCGGACGGCAACGTCTACGTCGCGGCCGGCACCCGCGTCCTGTCCGTCGACCGGGCCTCGGGCCGGGTCCGCTGGCACTTCGAGGCCCCCGCGGTCTTCCTGGCGCCCCCCGCCTTCGCGCCCGGCGCGGCGGTGACGGGCGGCGGCGTCTACCTCGCGGACTACCTGGGCACCGTCTACGCCCTGGACGCGGCCACCGGCAAGGACCGCTGGCGCATCGCGACCGAGCCGCGGTCCTCCGCGGACCCGGTGGTGGTCGCCCACGGCAACGTCCACCTGGGGGCGGGCAGCGCCCTGTACACGCTGGACGCGGTCACGGGCACCCCGAAGTGGCGCTTCGCCGCGGGCGGCGAGATCACCGGCCTGCCCGCGGTCGCGGACGGCCGCGTGCACTTCGGTTCGGCGGACCACTGCCTGTACACGCTGGACGCGGCAGGCGGCCAGCTGCGCTGGAAGCTGGCCACGGGCGGGGAGATCACCGGCGCCCCGGTCGCGGAGGCGGGCGTGGTGTACGCGTGCAGCAAGGACCGCTGCGTGTACGCCCTGGACGCGGCCAAGGGCACGGGCACCCGTACGGCCGGCTGAGCCCGTTTCCGGCCCCGCCGGGTCGCGTACGGCACCGGGAGTGACAGGATGGACCCCATGAGCAACGTCTACTTCGACATCAACATCGACGGCCAGCCCGCCGGCCGTATCGTCTTCAACCTCTTCGACGAGGTCGTCCCGAAGACCGCCAAGAACTTCCGGGAGCTCGCCACCGGTGAGCACGGCTTCGGCTACGCGGGCTCGCCGTTCCACCGGGTCATCCCGCAGTTCATGCTGCAGGGCGGCGACTTCACCAACCAGAACGGCACCGGCGGCAAGAGCATCTACGGCGAGAAGTTCGCCGACGAGAACTTCCAGCTGAAGCACGACCGCCCGTACCTGCTGTCGATGGCGAACGCCGGCCGCAACACCAACGGCTCGCAGTTCTTCATCACCACCGTCGTCACCCCGTGGCTGGACGGCAAGCACGTCGTCTTCGGCGAGGTCGTCGAGGGCCAGGACGTCGTGGACCGGATCGAGAAGCTCGGCACCCCCTCGGGCGCCACCCGCGGCAAGATCGAGGTCGCCGCCTCGGGCGTCGTCGAGGCCTGATCCCCGCCGATCCGGCAGGCCGGCCCCGTTCCCTCTGTTTCGGAACGGGGCCGCCGCCATGCCCGGCACCCGGTACTGACGGCTCCGCTTCATGTGCTCATAGGATGAGCCCTTGATCACAGCAATCGGGAGCACGGGGGCCGATCCGGCATGACGTCCTTTGACACGGAGTGGGCGGGTCTCAAACAACAGACGGCGGGCGGGGCGCAGATGCACCTCGCCAGTACCGCGGCAGCCGACGGAGGCGGCGGCGGTGGCGGTGGCGGTGACGGTGACCTGACGTCCGACAAGGCGGTCTGGAACCGGGCCAGTCAGGACCTCGGCGGACTGGCGACGAGCATCAAGACCGCCGTGACGTCCCTGGAGAACGGCCAGAAGGGTGCCGCCCTCACCGGCGTGGAGAGCGCCACGGCCCAGCAGGAGCTCTACCAGTCCTGGAAGACGTACCTCGACAGCCTGGCGGGCAAGTGCACCTCGCTCCAGGGGCCGCTGGAGAAGGCCGGCACCGGCCAGTACGCCAACGACGAGGACATCAAGGGCGGGTTCGCCCAGATCAACGGCCAGTACAAGGACACCCCCGCCACCGGCGGCAACGGGAGCCGGTGAGCCTGAGCGATGGATTACGCAGCACTCAAGGCCCTCAAGCCGTCCGAGTTCACCGAGGCGGCTGACGGCTACAAGGCCGTCAGCGACATGGCCGACCACGGCTACGGGGACGCGGAGGGCCAGATCTCGGCCCGCCTGCGGGCCGGCCTCAAGGGCGAAGCCGTGGACGCGGCGCTGGGCTCGCTCCGGGACCTGGCGAAGAACTTCCACTACGTACAGGTGGAATGCGGACTCGCCGCCACCTCCCTGAAGGCGCTCGCGGCGGCGATGACCGACGCGAAGAAGAAGCTGGAAGCAGCCCTCGAAGACGCCGTACACGCGAAGTTCACGGTGGGCGCGGACGGTTCGGTGAGCTACCCGCCCGGCGGCGAGGAGAAGGACGGGAAGGTGCCCGAGGGCGGCACCGTCACCGGCAGCGCCAAGGGCAAGCCCTCCGGCAACGTGATCGACCCGACGCGGGACGCCAACAACCTGGCCGACGCCCTGGAGCGGCAGGCGGCGAACATCCACCCCAACCCGAACTTCGGCAAGGCGGTGGAGATCGCCAACCGCATCGCGCAGGCCGTCGCCGAGGCCACCGAGGCCGACACCCTGTGGGCGCCCAAGCTCCGCAAGCTCAAGGCCGACGACGACCTCGTCGTGTCCGACAAGGACTGGGCCGACGTGCAGAGCGACACCGCGGACGTCCGCGCGGGCGCGAAGGACTACCTGGACCATGTGAAGGCCCCGCCGAAGGACGGCGATCCGCGGTCGAACGCCGACTGGTGGAAGAGCCTGTCCCAGGACGAGAGGGACGCCTACGTCACCCTGCGGCCCGCGAGCGTCGGAGCGCTGGACGGGCTTCCGGCGGACGTCCGTGACCAGGCCAACCGTGCGGTACTCGCGGAGCAGCACGGCGCCTACCAGGTTGAACTGAACGGGATCCCCCCGGAACCGCAGCCCAAGTACCACTACGTCCAGCACGGGCGCGCATGGATGCGCGAGGAGACCGACGAGTGGCGCGAGTGGCATGACAAGCACGCGGACAGGAAAGCCCACCTGGAAGACCGCCTGCACGGCATGGAGGTCATCCAGAAGCGCTTCGACGAGACGGGCAAGGACGGACTGCCCGAGGCGTACTTGCTCGGTTTCGACGCCGAGGCGAACCACGACGGACGCGTGATCCTGGCCAACGGGAATCCCGACACCGCGGACCACACCGCGATCTTCGTGCCCGGCACGAAGACGACGCTGGGCAGCATCGAGGACGAGGCCTTGAAGAGTGAGGCCATGTGGCGCCACAGCTCGGCGATGGCGCCCGGCCAGACGGTGTCGACCATCACCTGGTTCGACTACGACGCCCCGCGCTCGGCGGCGCCCGGCGACAGCGGGGACATCATCCCCGAGGCCGTCGACGACAAGTACGCCGAGAAGGCGGCGCCTACCCTGCGACGGTTTCTCGACGGCACCGAGGCGGCCCACCAGTCGGCTTCCGGCAACCACTCCCACACGACGCTCATGGGCCACAGTTACGGTTCCACGGTGATCGGCGACACGGCGAAGTACCGCAGTGACTACGCCGACACCTGGGCCGACCCCCTGCCCGTCGACGACGTGGTCGTGGCGGGCAGCCCCGGCATGCAGGCGGACCATGCGGCGGACCTGGGATTCAAGGGGAAGCACACGTGGGCGATGGAAGGTGGAGGTGACGACGACCTCGTCACCGGCGGCGGGCGACTCGTCGGGCTCGGCGACAACTGGACCATTCCGACCGACGAGTCCTTCGGCGCCAACAAGATGCGGAGCGACGCCCCGGGCCACGGAAACTTCTGGGACGAGCAGGACGGCAAGCCGTCCCTCAGCCTGCGGAACCAGGCAGCCGTCATAGCCGGGCGGTACGACAGAGTCGAACTTGAGTGGGAGGCCCATTAGTGGTTCGAAGGCACGGGCGTAACGTCATTGCACTGGCGCTCCTGGGCGCTCTGACCCTCACAGCAGGATGTTCTCTCATGGACAACGAATCCAAGCGCTCCTACGACCCGCAGCCCCGCACCAGCAAGGAGGTGGAGGCAGAGGTCGGCGAGCTGTCGAGCAGGGCGCTCGACATGACCCAGGTCAAGGGCAAGGTTTCGGAAACCGGGGGACCGGTGACCTATCCCTGCGGCACCAGCGAGGAGAAGAAGAAGGGTCTGAGGGTGGTCCGGCACGTCTGGTCCCTCTACGGTGCGGACCGCGACACTCTCGACAAGGGTATGAAGAGCCTCGCCGAAAAGCTGCCGCAGAACGGCTGGCAGGTCGTGAAGAACGGCCCGAACGTGAACACGAAGGCCAAGACGCTTGAGGTCTTCGCGGTCCACGAGAAGACGCACACCCAACTTGAGGCCAGCTGGATGGACAGCTCCGACGGCGGTGAGAACCTGATCTACTTCAGCGTCTACTCCCGGTGCTTCCGCGCCACCGACGCGGAGTGAGAAAGTCTCCGCCGGCTTCCGCCTGGCCTCCGCCCCGCCCGCAACGGTCGACCGGCCCCGCCCTCTATGGGTCGGGGGCCGGCGGACGCCGCATTTGCCGACCTCTGCGGGCCGGGGCTCTCGCAGTCGTCCTTGCCGGGTTGTTTTCCATGCTGTCGGTGGGGTGTGCGAACGTGAAGGAGCTCAACTACACGCCGGTGAGGATGGACCCCGACCCGGCGCGCCAGAAGGCGAAGACCGTCTCCGGCCGACTGCTGGAGATGACCGGGGTCAAGGGCAAGGTCACCGAGGGCAAGGTCACCGAGCCGGGCCCGAGCGTCTCGCGCTGCCGCGAGTACGGGGACGACCTGTTCTCCACGTCCCACCCGTGGTCGGTGTACGGCCTCAGCGAGCAGGACGTGGACACGGGCATGGCGAACCTGCGCAAGGGGCTCACCGAGAACGGCTGGAAGATCACCAAGGACGGCAAGGCCAAGACCAAGGACCAGGACCCGGAGATCATCGCCGAGAACAAGGCCGAGGGGTTCGACATGGTGGTCACGGCCTGAAGAAGACCGCGCACGGCGACACCATGCTCAACTTCACGGTGGTGTCCGCCTGTTACCGCGCGGCCTCCGCCTCCGCCCTCGACGGCGAGTACTGACCCGGCCGCGTCACACGGGATCCCCGCCCGGCGGCGAAGGCCAGTGCTCGTCGGGCGGGGGGCCGACCCGGCCGGGGGATTCGCGCCGGGGGCGGCCGCTCATGACCGCCGCCGCCAGGAGCAGCAGGGCGCCGGCGACGAAGGCGGTGGCCACCCCGTCTCCGATGCCGCGGCCGCCGCCGCTGACCGAGAGGCTGCCCGCCGCCTGCCCCTGCCGGACCATCCAGAGCACCGTGAAGCCGAGGACGATGATCCCGGCCAGCGCCATCAGCAGCCGCGAGCGGACCACGACCGCACCGAGGACGAGGACCGCGGCGACGAGGAACGGCAGCAGCGGCGAGCCCAGCAGGGCGGCCTCGTGGTCGGTGATCCCGGCGGCGGTGAAGAGGTCCTGCAGGCGGTAGTCGCGTCCGGGACGGCCGTCGTACCAGGCGCGGAACGGGCTCCAGACGGCGGCTGCCGCTCCGGCCAGGCCCATGAGCGAACCGATGACGTTGCGGATCATGCCGGGCCTCCGGGGTAGCGGTCCCTGCTCCGAAGCTACGCCCCGGTCCCGTCCCCCGCACGCCGGTGATAGCGTGGCCCGCCGTTGTCCAGGGAGGGGATCGCGTCATGGTGGCCGGCCGTCGTATCAGGTTCACCGCGGTGCTGGTGGCCGTCGTGTTCTCGCTCACCGGGTTCTCCCACGGAGGCCACGGCAGCCACGGCGGGAAGAGCAGCAGCGGCGGGAGCAGTGGCGGCGGATGCTCCAGCTCCAAGAAGCGCAGCAGCTACCACAGCACCAGCGACAACAACAACAGCAACGGCAGCGGCAAGTCGACGCCCTCGCCGACCAAGAGCGCGCGCCCGCCCGCGCACGCCCAGGTCGTCAGCTGCGCCGGACCCGGCAGCCCGAAGGCCGTCCTCACGGTCACCTCCGACATCGACACGGCACGCACCGTCGACGTGCCGGTCACCTTCGAAGGCGCGAGCGGCGTCGTCGACCGCACCTCCGTCCGCGTCACCCTCAAGGCCCGCGAGACCCAGACGGTCACGGCCGTGATGGTCCACGAAGACAAGGCCGCCGAGACCAGGACCTGCGTCGTCGGCCGCATCGACTGACCGCCGCCCAGCGGCCCCGGCCCCCGGCCCTCGGCCCCCCGGCCCCCGGGCCTCACCGCACCCTGGGCACCGGATGCGTCCTGCGGGCCGTGAACAGAGCCTCCTGGCGCTCCGGGGGGAGGTTTCCCAGGCTGATCAGCGCCGGGGCCTGGGACAGGGCCTGCTGCAGGGCCGCCTGCTTCGCCGACCACAGGGCCCGTACGGTGCCCTGCACGGCCTCCGGCGGGAAACCGGCCAGGGTCTCGGCGGCGCGCACGGCCGCCGCGAGCAGTTCCCCGGGCTCCGCCAGCTCCGAGACCAGGCCGATCGCGTGGGCCCGCTCCGCGGAGAGCCGTTCCGCCGTTCCCATCAGGGACATCCGGGCCGCCTCCCCGAACGGCATCCGCTGCGCCATGTAGACCGCCTCGTACGCACTGACCATCCCGTACGTGGTGTGCGGGTCGAAGAAGGTCGCCGTCCGCGAGGCGATCAGGAATTCCGACTCGCCCAGCAGGTAGAACGCCCCGCCGCAGGCCATGCCGTTGACGGCGGCGACCACCGGCTTCCACAGGTCGTTGGCCTTCGGCCCGATCGCGAGCAGCGGATCGTCGACCGAGTACGGGGAGGAGGGCTGGGGGACGGACACACCGCGGTCGATGCCCGTGCAGAACGCGGCCCGCCCGGCCCCGGTGAGGACCACCGCCCGGACCTCCTCCTCGTGGCGCAGCTCCCGCCACAGGGAGGCCAGTTCGGCCGCCGTCGCCAGGTCGATCGCGTTGTGCGTGCGCTCCCGGTCCAGGGTGACGACCGCGACCCCGCTCGCCTTGTCCCGCTCCACCCGTACCGTCATGACCTCTCCAGTACCCAGCGCGGCACGGTGATGCCGCCGGTCTCGGTGAAGACCGCCTGCACCCGTGCGCCGATGCGCAGCCGGGCCGGGTCCACGGAGTTCAGCGGGGCGTCGGCCGAGGTGACGAGGTTGCCCGCGAGGCGGATGTGCCGGGCGTCGGCCAGCTCGACGAGGATCACGTTGTACGGGGCCTGCGCGGCGTACGCGGGCAGCAGCGGCGGGTGGGGCAGGACGTAGGACCAGATGCGGCCGCGGCCGCTCATCGGGCGCCACTCGGAGTCGAAGGACTGGCAGTGCGGGCAGCACGGGCGCGGCGGGAAGCGGAGCCGCCCGCAGGAGGTGCAGGCCTGGATGCGCAGTTCGCCGCGGGCGGCGTACTCCCAGAAGGGCGCGCCGTCCTCGTCAGGTACCGGCAGCAGGAGGCCTGTGGCGTCTTCGGCTGCAGCGGTCATGGTGGGCTCCTCAAGCTCGCAGCAGGATGGCGGAGGTCGGGACGCCCTCGCCTGCGGTCACCAGGCAGGTCGAGGCGTCCGGCACCTGGGCGGTGGAGGTGCCGCGCAGCTGTTTGACGCCCTCGTTGATCAGGTTGAAGCCGTGCACGTAGGCCTCCGACAGGCCTCCGCCGCCCGTGTTGATGGGGAGCCGGCCGCCCGTCTCCAGGGCGCCGCCCTCGGTGAAGGCGGCTCCCTCGCCTCGTCCGCAGAAGCCGTAGCCCTCCAGGGAGAGCGGGATCAGCGGGGTGAAGGCGTCGTAGATCTGGGCCACGTCCACGTCCTGGGGGCCGAAGTCGGCGTGCTTCCACAGGTGCCGGGCGGCCGTCCAGGCGGGTCCGGAGAGCGGGTCGTCATTCCAGTAGTTGACCATGCCGTGGTGCTGGGCGGGCAGGCCCTGGGCGGCGGAGTGCACGTAGACGGGCTTGTGGCGGCAGTCCCGGGCCCGTTCGGCGCTCACGATCACGCAGGCGAGCGCGCCGTCGGTCTCCAGGCAGTTGTCGAAGAGACAGAGCGGGTCGCTGATCATGCGGGAGGTCATGTACATCTCGCGGGTCAGCGGGCGCTCGTACATCATCGCGGCCGGGTTCTCGTTGGCCCGGTTGCGGCAGGCCATCGCGACGTTGAAGAGGTGCTCGCGGGTGGCCCCGTAGGTGTGCATGTAGCGGCGGGCCAGCATGCCGATCTCGTCGGCGGGGCGCAGCAGCCCGAAGGGGCGGGTCCACTGGCCGGGGGTGGGCAGTTGGACGGTGGTGTTCTTCCAGGGGCGCGGGCCGGAGCCGCGTTTGCGGGAGCGCCAGGCGACCCCGACGGAGGCCTGCCCGGTCGCGACGGCGGCGGCGAGGTGGCCCACGGTGGCGCAGGAACCGCCCCCGCCGTAGCCGATCTTGGAGAAGAAGGTGACGTCGCCCGCGCCGATGGCCTTGGCGACCTCGACCTCGTCGGTCTCCTCCATCGTGTACGAGGAGAAGGCGTCGACCTCGGAGGGGGCGATGCCGGCGTCCGCGAGGGCGGCGAGGACCGCCCGGCAGGCCAGTTCCTTCTCGGACTGGGGGAGCCGCTTGGCGAAGGCGGTCTGGCCGATCCCGACTATCGCCGTAGCGTCCTTGAGTGTTGCCGCCATCGCCACCTCCGGGGCTGCGCCAGTACTGACAGCCGCGAAGGCTACAGCTAATCTGACGGATAGTCAGCTACTGGGAGGGGTGTGCGATGGGCGAGGACGCGCGGGGCGATCTGCGCTGGGGCAGCATCGCGGGGCTGGTGCGGGCGGCGGCGGAGCAGTACGCCGACCGCGAGGCCGTCGTCGACGGACGCGTGCGCATCAGCTACGCGCAGCTCGGCGAACGCGTCGAGCGCGCCGCCGCCGCCACACTCGCGGCCGGCGTCGAACCGGGCGACCGGGTCGCCGTCTGGGCCCCCAACACCCTGGACTGGATCGTCAGCGCACTCGGAGCCGTCTCGGCGGGCGCGGTGCTCGTCCCCCTCAACACGCGTTTCAAAGGCGCGGAAGCCGCATACGTCCTGCAGCGCAGCCGGACCAGGCTCCTGTTCATCACCGGCACCTTCCTCGGCACCTCCTACGTCGCCTCCCTGCGCCGGGCCGCCGCCGCGGGGGACGGCCCCGGACCGCTGCCCGGGCTGCCGCACCTCGAACAGGTCGTCGTCCTCGCCGAGGACGCCCCCGAGTCCTTCCGCACCTGGAAGGACTTCCTGGCCGGAGGGGACGGCGTGAGCGCCGGGGCCGTGCGCCAGCGGGCCGAGTCGATCCGTCCCGAAGACCCCTCCGACATCATCTTCACCTCGGGCACCACGGGCAGCCCCAAGGGCGCCGTCATCACCCACGCCCAGTCCCTGCGCTGCTACGACGTCTGGAGCGAGCTCGCCGGACTGCGCGAGGGCGACCGCTACTTGATCGTGAACCCCTTCTTCCACACCTTCGGCTACAAGGCCGGCATCATCGCCTGCCTGATGCGCGGGGCCACGATGGTCCCCCAGCCCGTCTTCAACGTGGACACCGTCCTCGCGAACATCGCCGCCGAGCGGATCTCCGTACTCCCCGGCCCGCCCACCCTCCACCAGTCCCTCCTGGACCACCCCCAGCGCCACCACCACGACCTGTCCGCCCTGCGCCTCGTCGTCACGGGAGCTGCCGTCGTCCCGCTGCGGCTCGTCGAGCGGCTGCGCGGCGAACTGCACATCGCCACCGTCCTCACCGCGTACGGGCTGTCCGAGGCGAGCGGCATCGTCACCATGTGCCGCCGCGGCGACCCGGCCGAGGTCATCGCGTCCACCTCGGGACGGGCCATACCCGGCACCGAGGTGCGGATCGTCGGCCAGGACGGGCAGGCGCAGCCCGCCGGCACCGCGGGCGAGGTGTGGGTCCGCGGCCACCACGTCATGCGCGGCTACTTCGAGGACCCGGCCGAGACCGCCCGGGCCGTCACCGCCGACGGCTGGCTGCGCACCGGGGACGTCGGCGTCCTCGACGCGGCCGGCAACCTCCGCATCACCGACCGGATCAAGGACATGTTCATCGTCGGCGGCTTCAACGCCTACCCCGCCGAGATCGAGCAGCTCATCGGCCTGCACCCGGACATCGCGGACGTCGCCGTCGTCGGCGTACCCGACCCGCGCCTCGGAGAGGTCGGGAAGGCCTACGCCGTACGCCGCCCCGGCTCCACCCTCACCGCCGACGACCTGATCGCCTGGTCCCGGCGGGAGATGGCCAACTACAAGGTCCCGCGCGCCGTCGAGTTCGTCACCGAACTCCCGCGCAACGCGAGCGGAAAGGTCCTCAAGCGCGAACTGCGCGCCCGCGCCCGGCCCGTGGCCTAGGGGACGACCTCCGGGGCGGCTTCCCCGGCCCGCCCCGGCTACGTCCCGGCCCCGGCCCACCCCGGCCGCACCCCGGCCTCGGCGGCACGGGGAGCCGCGGTGGCGCCGGCGCAGACGGGGCGGGTGCGGGCGGCGTAGGAACGGGAGGCCGCGAGGAGGCCGAAGCCGAGGCCGCCGAAGGCCAGGCCGCCGAACACCACCATCCAGGTGATGCCGGACCCGGTGGTGAAGATGCCCGACGGCTGCATCCCCGGCAGCACCCCGGTGGCCGTGAGCAGGGCGTAGACCAGCAGGAATGCGCCGTACACCGACAGGCCGACCGCGCTCAGCCAGGCCGGCAGCAGGGGCAGGAGGCGCGGGACCCGCCGTCCCGCGACGACCGGGGTCCAGCGCGGGAAGACCTGCCCCCACGGGTACAACAGGCCCAGCAGCAGGAAGCTCCCGGCCGCCGCGGCGAGCACGGTGACGTCGACGCCGACCGACGCGAGTGCCTTCGCGAACCCCGAAGAGCCCGCGCTCGCCTCCCGCCACCCCTGCGCCGACACGCCGAGCGCATCGCCACCCAGCGTCCAGACGGTCTTGACCCCCGCCCAGGGCACGAGCCCGCACATCGACAGGTAGACCCCGGCCCGGGTCCGCTTCGACGCGACGGAAGGGGCGGGGTGCGCGAGCGGACCGTCGACCTCACCCCCGTGACGGTGCCCGCACCGCGGACACCTGCCGCGCAGCCGCCGACGGTACGACAGCGCGACGAGGACCAGCAGCGCGGCCCCCGCCGCACTCAGCAGTTCCTGCACGAAGCCGGTGGCGCTCTCCACCCCGCAGAGCGCCACCAACGTCACGAAGTACGCCGGCAGGGCGGCCATCCCCGTCGTGAGGACCGCGGTCGCCAGGACCAGCACCGCCGCCACCAGCACCCGGCCGCACCCGGGGAGCCTGCGGGTGGTGGCGAGAGCGGCTCCGGCCGCGAGCACCGCGAGGGCGGCCAGGGACAGGTGGACCGTCGGCGGGTACGCGACGTGCGGCGACCAGGGCACCGTGGTGCCGGTGGCGGCCCACGCGATCTCGACCGCGGCGAACACCGCGCCCCACAGGACGGCGGCGTAGGGGACCCACACGGGCCAGCGCCGCACCCATGTCCGGACGGTGCCGGCGGTCGTCTGCGGTGGTCTGGAAACAGCCATGGTGCCCTCCGGTTCCGACGATCCGAGCTGCCGCTCAAGACGAGCTGCCACTCAAGGCTCGCCCGCACCGGTACCGGTCACATCCGCCGTACGGAGCATCCGCCTCCCTCATGCGGGGGAGGGGACGAGCCCGGCTACGGCCCTGGTTGGAGCGGCTTGCGGGCCAGTACGAGCCGCCACCGCGGGGAGCCGTCGTCGCGGCGGCCGAAGTGCTCCAGCGCCGCCGTCCCCACCGCGAAACCGGCCGCCGCCAGGTCCGCCCGCACCCCGCTGAGCGGAAAGGTGCGGTAGTACATGACGAACGGCGGCCGCCACACCGCATTGCGCACCCGCATCACGGCGTCGAAGCCCGCCACCGCCCACCACACCGGGGAGGTGGGCGGGATCGGCGCCCCGATCGGGAAGGCGAACAGCCCGCCCGGGCGCAGCGCCCGGTGCACCCCCGCGAAGAGGGCGGGCCGCTCGGTCGGCAGGAAGTGCCCGAAGGCGCCGAAGCTGACCGCCAGGTCGTACGCGTCCTCGAACTCGGGCGGCAGCGCCCGCGCGTCGGCCCGTACGAAGCGGACCCGCTCGTCGGCGTGGGCCCGCTCGGCCTCGGCCAGCATCCCCGCGCTCAGGTCCACCCCGGTCACCGGCCCGCGGCACAGCCGCCGCAGCATTGCGATTCCCGCGCCGGTACCGCAGCAGACGTCCAGGCCCGTACCGAAGGAACCCTCGTGCTGGGCCAGCGTCTCCTCCACGGCGTCGAGGATGCGGTCCGGGGTGCGGAAGGGGGTGTGGTCGAAGGTGGGCGCGAGCAGGTCGTAGCCGCGCTCGACGGAGGAGAGGGCCTGCACGGCGAGCTCGCGGAGCGTCGGTCCCTGGGAGGTGAACACGCCCCCAGCCTAATGATCCGAAGCCCCCGTCCGGGCATGCAGACGTGCGGACATGCAGACGTGCGGACATGCGGCGGCCGCGGTGGCTCCCCCTCCGGGCCACCGCGGCCGCCGTTCCCCGTTGTGCTCCCCCGTGGGTGCCGCCGCGGTCCCCCGTGACCCGCGCCGGCACCCCTTTCTTCCCCCGTGGTCCCGGTACCCCCGTACTCCCCCCGCGGGACCTGTCCCCCGTATCCCCCGTGGGACGTCTTACGGACGAGGACCGGACGCGTGGTTGTCCAGCGTCACGATGTCCTCACCCGAGGCGTGGTTGTCGAGCGGCTTGATCTCGATGCCGGAGGCGTGGTTGTCCATCGGCGTGATGTCGGCGCTGCCCGCGTGACTGTCGAGCGGCTTGATCTCGATGCCCGACGCGTGGTTGTCGAGCGGCTTGATGTCGCCGTCGTTCGGCAGGGTGTTCTCGTTCGTCGTCATCGGATCTCCTGATGGATGGGTCGGGCCCGTTCGGCGATTCCCCCGCGGACCGCCGAACGGGTGGTCCTCCAGCCGACTCCCGCTTCCCCCGACGCGGTGAGTCGATGCACTTATAGTGGCGCGCGGCGATAAACGAACGATGAATGCCGCGTTCATCGCAGCATCCGCCCAGCTCAGGCCGGTATCTCCGCCGCCAGCAGGGCCCGCACCTCGGCCAGTTCCGCCGAGCCCAGCTGCGCGAAGATGGACTCCGCGTCCCGCCAGCACACCCGCGCCCGGTCGCGCTGGCCCAGCCGCCGCAGCGCCTTGCCGAGGACCGTCAGCACGGTGGCCCGGCGCCACTCCCCGCCGATGCCGCGCAGCGCGATGGCCTGCTCGGCGTGGGCGGCCGCCAGGGTGGGCCGGTGCGCGGCCAGATGGGCCACCGCCAGCCGGAAGTGCGTCACGCCCTCCCACAGCGGCTGCCGGTTGTCGTGGAACAGCGACAGCGCCTCGGTGAGCTGCTCCTGCGCCTCCGCGAGCCGGCCCGCCTCGGTGAGGGCGATGCCCAGTGCGTAGCGGCCGTTGGCCAGGCGCAGGGTCAGGCCCATGCGGTCGTATATGGCGATGCCCTGCTCGGCGAGCTCTATGGCGCTGGTCAGCCGGCCCAGCTCCACGTGGATGCGGGAGAGGTTGCACAGCGCGCTCGCCTCCCCGATGTGGTTGGCGTCGGCGCGGAAGTTCTCGATGGCCTCCAGCAGGTACCGCTCGCCGTCGGCGTGCCGTCCCTGGTAAAGGGCGATGATCCCGCGGTCGTTGGGCGCCCAGCAGCTCGGCAGCGGGTCGCCGGCCTCGCGGGCGAGCACCATGGCCCGGCGGGCCTCGTCGTCGGCTTCGGTGAAACGGCCCGCGACCAGGTGGACATTGGTGAGGGTGGTACGGGCGCGGCCCTCGGCGTGCGGGTCCTTCGCGGCGTGCGCCGCGTCGCGCAGGGCCACCGCGGCGGACTCGTACTGCTTGGAGTTGGCCCCCGACTCGGCCAGGTCCTTCGCCGCCCACAGCAGGTCCACGGCCCGGCGCAGTACGTCCGCCTGCCCGGTCGTGCGTACGGCGGCCTGCCGGACGCAGGCCAGCAGCGGGTCGGCCTCCGCGTACAGCCAGTCCAGGGCGGCGCGTGAGTCGGAGAAGCGCAGGCCGGGATAGTGGGTGGCGGACAGGTGCGCGGGGAGCCGGTCGCCGGGGCGCTCCACCGCGTACACCGCGGAGGCGGTCGCCAGGTAGAAGTCCAGCAGCCGGTCCAGGGCCGCGTCGCGCTCGCTCGGCGGCTGCTCGTCGCGCTCCGCGCACGCCCGCGCGTAGAGGCGTACGAGGTCGTGGAAGCGGTAGCGGCCGGGCGCGGCGGACTCCAGCAGGGAGCAGTCGACGAGGGCCTCCAGGAGGTCCTCGGTGTCGTGCTCGGGCCGGTCCAGGGCGGCGGCGGCCGCGGCCAGCGAGATGTCGGGCCCGTCGGCGAGCCCCAGCAGCCGGAACGCACGCTGCTGGGCGGGCTCCAGCTGCCCGTAGCCCAGCTCGAAGGTGGCCTTGACGGCGAGGTCGCCGGCCTGGAGCTCGTCCAGGCGGCGGCGCTCGTCGGCGAGCTTCGCGGCGAGCACGGACACGGTCCAGGTGCGGCGGGCGGCCAGCCGGGAGGCGGCGATGCGGATGGCGAGCGGCAGGAAACCGCAGGCACCGACCACGTCGAGAGCGGCCTGCCGCTCGGCGCCGACCCGCTCCGCGCCGACGATCCGGGTGAACAGCTGCAGGGCCTCCTCGGGACTCATCACGTCGAGGTCGACGAGGTGCGCCCCCGCGAGTCCCGCCATCCGGACCCGGCTGGTGACCAGGGCCGCGCAGCCCGCGGTCCCCGGCAGCAGCGGGCGGACCTGGGCGGCGTCGCGCGCGTTGTCGAGCAGGACCAGCACGCGCCGGCCGTCGAGCGTCGAGCGGTACAGCGCGGCCCGCTCGGCGGCGGTGTCGGGGATGGCCGTGTCGGGGGTGCCCAGCGCCCGCAGGAAGGAGCCGAGGACGGCCACGGGCTCGGCCGGGCGGGGCTCGGTGCCCTGCAGGTCGACGTACAGCTGCCCGTCGGGGAAGTGCGGGCGGGCGGCGTGCGCGACGTGGACGGCCAGGGTGGTCTTGCCGACGCCGCCGATACCGGCGAGCGCGGAGACGGCCATGACCTGGCCGTCGGCCTCGGCGAGGGTGTCGCCCAGCTCGGCGACGAGTTTGGAACGGCCCGTGAAGTCGGGCACGGTGGCGGGCAGTTGGGCGGGCCTGACCTGGGTGGGCCGGGCGGCCGGGGCGGAGTCCTCGGCGCGGGCCAGTTCGGCGTCGGCCCGCAGGATGCGCTGCTGGAGCGCGGAGAGCTCGGGGCGCGGGTCGACGCCGAGCTCGTCGGCGAGGAGGCGGCGGGTGTCGGCGTAGACGGCGAGGGCCTCGGCCTGCCGGCCGCTGCGGTACAGGGCGAGCATGAGCAGCTCGCGCAGCCGTTCGCGCAGCGGGTGGGCGGCGGTCAGCGCGGTGAGCTCGGAGACGGCCTCGGCGTGGTGGCCGACCTCCAGGTCGAGGTCGAGGCGGGTCTCCAGCAGCTGGAGGCGCCATTCGGCGAGCCGGGTGCGCTCGGTCTCGGCGTGCGGCCCGGGCACCCCGGCGAGGGGTTCTCCGTCCCACAGGTCCAGGGCGCGGGCCAGCAGGGTGCGGGCGAGCGGGCGGTCGCCCGCGGCGCGGGCGTGCTCGGCCTCGGAGGCCAGGCTGCGGGCGACGCCGAGGTCGAGGGCGCCGGTGGGGGTGTGGATGGCGTAGCCCCCGGACTCCGTGACGAGCATGCCGGGGTCGAGGACCTTGCGCAGGCGCGAGGCGTACGTACGGATGGTGGCGAGGGCTTGCTGCGGCGGGTCCTCGCCCCAGATGGCGTCGATGAGCTCGGGCGCGGTGGCCGTGCGCCCGTCGCGCAGCAGCAGCACGGCGAGCAGCGCGCGTTGCTGGGGGGTTCCGGAGGGCAGGGCCTCGCTGCCGCGCCAGGCCCGGATGGGGCCGAGGACGGCGAAGCGGGAGCCGGCGGCGTTCACGGGCACGGGCTCCGGCACAGGCGCAGGCGCAGGCGCGGGCGAAGACACGGGCACGGGCTCGGGCATGGGCATGGTGGACGCGGTGGCGGGGACGGCGCCCGCCCCGGAGGAGGGCCGGGCGGTGGAGACAGGGCCGGCGGCCGGGGCGGTGGAGGCGGGCTCGGCGGGCGCAGGGGACGGGGAGGGGGAGTCGGGCGGGGCACAGGCCGGCGCCCCGGGCGTGGTGGCGGCGGTGGCGGGGTGGGGTCCGGGAGGCGTGCTCGGCGCGGCGGCGCGGTGGCGTCGGGCTGTCTCGGGGTGGTTCCGCTGGTGCGGGATGGCCGGTATGCCGTCCATCTGTCGTCCCCCCTGCCTTCCGTCGGTGTAAGGGCCAGTCTGCCCTGTCTTGCTCGTACCCGTCAGCCCGTGTCGGACCGATCGCCTCCGAACTAGCTGACGGTTCGTCAGATGAACGCTACCGTGGGAGGCATGGAGACCTTCCCGAAGATCATCTCGGTGGACGACCACACGGTGGAGCCCCCTCACGTCTGGCGGGACCGGCTCCCGTCGAGATACCGCGACACCGGCCCCCGGATCGTCCGCGCCCCCCTGAAGGAAATGACCTTCCTCGGCGGCAAGTTCGCCCCCGTGATGGGCGCCAAGGGCGACGACGGGCCGATCGGCGACTGGTGGGTGTACGAGGACCTGCACCGGCCGCTGACCCGCCTCGACACCGCCGTCGGCTACGACCGCGACGAGATCCGGCTTGAGGTGATCACGTACGAACAGATGCGCCCGGGCTCCTTCTCGGTTCCCGACCGCCTTGCGGACATGGACGTCAACCACGTCCAATCGGCGCTCTGCTTCCCGACCTTCCCCCGCTTCTGTGGCCAGACCTTCACCGAAGCCAAGGACCGCGAACTCGGGCTGCTCGGCGTCCGGGCGTACAACGACTGGATGGTGGAGGAGTGGTGCGGCCCCGAGGCGCAGGGCCGGCTCATCCCGCTCACCCTCATCCCGCTGTGGGACGCCCGCCTGGCCGCCGCCGAGGTCCGCCGCAACGCGGCGCGCGGCGTACGCGCGGTCGCGTTCTCCGAGATACCGCCCCACCTGGGACTGCCCTCGATCCACACCGACGCCTGGGACCCCTTCCTGGAGGCGTGCAACGAGACCGGCACGGTCATCGCCATGCACATCGGCTCCTCGTCGAGGATGCCGTCGACCTCGGCGGACGCCCCGCCCGCGGTCGGCTCCACCATCACCTTCGCCAACTGCTGCTTCTCGATGGTCGACTGGCTGATGAGCGGGAAGTTCGAACGCTTCCCCAACCTGAGGATCATGTACGCGGAGGGCCAGATCGGCTGGATCCCCTACATCCTGGAACGCGCGAACGTGGTGTGGGAGGAGAACCGCGGCTGGGGCGGCGTCGCGGAGAAGGTACTGCGCCCGCCGTCGGAACTCTTCGCGGAGCACGTCTTCGGCTGCTTCTTCGACGACGCGTTCGGACTGAGGAACCTGGACGCGATCGGCGTGGCCAACGTGCTGTACGAGACGGACTACCCCCACTCGGACTCCACCTGGCCGAAGTCCCGCGAGGTGGGCGAGGCCCAGATGGGCCACCTGGCCCCGGACGTGGTGGAGCGCATCGTGCGCGGCAACGCCATCGACCTGCTGGGGCTGACGGCGGAGGGCCTCTGGGCGGGGGCGTAGGACGGGGGCCGGGCTTCGGCCCCCGCCCGCCCCTTGCGGCCGACGGGACGCCAGGGCATGCTTCGCCAGAGCAAAGCTGGAGGGGCGACTGTGGTGGACAAGCGGACCGTGGTGACCGGGGTGTTGTGCGCGGTGGCGGCGCTGGGCGCGTCCGCTGTCATGACGAAGGTGGTGCCGGCCGCCGAGGGCCGGCCGGAGGCGCGCACCAAAGCAGCCGCCCCCGCGACCGCCTCCCCGAGCCCGTCATCGCGATCGCAAGCGGCAAAGCAACCGCAGCTGTCGGCCACGGGCACGCCCAGGCCGGGCAGCCCCGCGGCCTTCACCGGCGCCCTGTTCTCGGGCAGTGTGCAGGGTGACCACTTCTGTACGGCGACCGTGGTGCACAGCCCGGGCCGCAACCTCATCGTCACCGCCGGACACTGCCTGCTCGCCGGAAAGTCCGGCGACGGCGGCGCGGTCTTCGCACCCGCGTACGCGAACGGAGCGGCCCCGTACGGGTCCTGGAAGGTCGAGGAGGTCTTCGAGGACCCCCGCTGGTCCGACGACACGGACGACGACTACGACCTCGCCTTCGCCCGGCTCGCCCCGGACGCCACCGGCCGCTCCATCGAGGACGTGACGGGCGCTGCCGTCCTCGACACCACCGGCCGCTCGGACGAGGAGATCACCGTCACCGGCTACCCGGCCGACCGCAAGGTCTCCCGGACCTGCACGGCGGTGGCGGTCCGCGAGACCCCGACGGAGCAGCGCTTCGACTGCGCCGACTTCCCCGGCGGCACCAGCGGCAGCGCCTGGCTGGCCCGCGACGGGAAGGTCATCGGCATCCTGACGGGCGGCGACACGGACGACGTCTCGACCAGCACCATCCTGGGCGAGTACGCGGCAGCGCTCTACGCGAAGGCGACGGCGGCCTCGCCGGGAGCGGCCGCCGGCAACCGGCGGTGAGCCGCGGTCAGCACCGCTGACCGACGGGATCGCAGGCGGCGACCAGGTCGGTTCCTGTTCTAGTTGCCGTTGGCCACCAGGCCGAGGTGGACGGGCTCGGCCAGGGAGTCGGCCAGCAGGTCCGCGAGCCGCGGAGGCCACAGGGGCTCGCCGAGCCCTGCCAGGTCCCGGGGCGTCAGCCAGCGCCAGTGCGCGTCGGGGGATTCCGGGACCGGGTCGCGGTGGGGTCCGGTGGTGACGTAGATGTGCTCGTGCTGGCGGACCGGGATGCCCTGGTGCGTGAAGTCGTGCTCCCAGGTGCACAGGAGCCGCTGCGGCTCCAGGTCGGTCCACCCGGTCTCCTCGCGCAGTTCCCGCCGCACGCACTCCTCGGGGGTCTCCCCGGGATCGATCCCCCCGCCGGGCGGCAGCCAGTGGATGCCCACCTCGACGTTGTTCTCGCGGAAGAGGAACACGGATCCGGCGGGGGACAGGATGACGATGCGCGCAGCCTGACGTGGAGTTCTCATCAGATCAGCGTACGACGGGGAGGGGTTGGAGGGGATCCCGCGGGACGGCACCTCCCGCCGGGGCCGGCCCGCCGCACCTCACGTCGCCTCAGGCGGCCCGTGGTGCCCCATGTGACCGGGTGAGGTGGGGAGTTCGGTGCGGCCAGGGGGGGCGTGAGGGCGGCGTGGGGAGGCGGTGAAGGCCGCAGAGGCCGGTCATATGATCGACGTTCGACGACGGGGGAGGCGCAACGTGCCGACGGGCTGCGGTCAGGACCAACTGGTGGGCGGGGAGGAGGTCTAGCGATGGGCCGCCTCTGGGACAAGTACATGGGTACCCGATACCCCGACAGCGGTGTCACGCCGCTTCCCACCATGGAGCTCCGGACCGCGCTGCTCGCGCTGAACGGCACGGGCGTGCCGTTCGACGTGCGCGACGCCGGGGCGGCCGGGTCGGACCTGCTGGCGGAGTGGCGGGTCGTGGAGCCCGCCTGGGGCAGCGGCGTGTCCCGCCGGCAGGTGGAGCGCACCCTCAAGATCTGGATGCGCCTGCTCCCCGGGGAGCGCGTGGTGCGCGCCATGGACGAGCAGTGGTCGGTGACCCGGGCCGGGAACCCGCCCGGGCTGACCGTGGGGCGCGAGCGCGGCCGGGGGCCGATGCGCTTGATCCACAAGGAATGGACGTACGAAAAGGGGCCCGACGGCCGCCGCCGCAAGGTCGAGACCTTCAGCCTGGACACCCGGGACATGAAGAACCCCCTGCGGGACACGGTCACCGGGGCGGGATGGACCTGGCGCGGAGTGCACAAGCTCTGATGCCCCCGCCGGGCCCCCTCCCTCTCCCGTCGGGCGCCGACGGGAGAGGGAGCCTGATCGGGGTCGCGGACTCCGGCGAGCACCTCATCGAGTCGCTGCTGCCCGCGGTCTCGGAGGAGGGTCTGGAGCACACCGGCCCGGTGGACCTGGCGGCCCTGGCCGCGACGGAGCCCGCCGCGGGGGAACCGGGCGCCGGCCCGGCAGGCCCGCCCCAGGACCTGACGGTCGTACGGGACCTCGCGCCGCTGACCGTGGTCCGGGACGGGACGCTCCTGGGCCACCTGGTGCGGAACCTGCCGGCCAATGCCGCACCGCACAACCGCCCTGGCGGCCGGCTGGAGCTGTCGGCTTCCGCCGACGGGGTGCTGAGGGTGTCGAACACCGGACCGGTGATCGACCCGGCCGATGTGCCGCGGCTGCTGGAGCCGTTCCGGCGCAGCGCCGAGCGGCGGCACACCGCGGGCGAGGGTGCCGGGCTGGGGCCGTCGATCGTCGCCTCGATCGCGCGCGCACGGCGCGCGGCTGGCGGCCGAGGCCAATCCGGGTCCGGAGGGCGGACTGACGGTCCGCGTCCGCTTCCCCCTGCCCGAAGGGCCGACCCCAGCGCCCGACAGCATCCGCCTGCCACGGAACTGAAGATCGCCTGTGTACGGTCGGGGGGATGAGCACGCCCCGCCGAGCCCGCGTCCGCGCCCGCACCCGTGCCCCGCGTCCTGACGGCACGCGTAGCCCCCGTGCGTCGCGACCCGTGGCCCTTGTAGCAGCAGCTCTCGGTCTGCTGACCTTCGGAGCCGGGTGGGTGTACACCGCCCAGCACCAGGACGCCTCCGCGTCCGCAGCCGCGGACGCCAAGGCGCGGCCCGCCGTCGCCCGCCCGCAGACTCCGCCGGCCGCCCCGCCCCGCGTGGCGCGCAGGGCGCCCCGGCAGGGGTTGCCCGGCGTGAGCGACCGGACCCGGGCCAGGATCCCCGCCGCCTCCCGCCAGCTCATCCTCGTCGCCGGCAAGGCGAGGCACTCCTCGGAGTCCACCGCGACGCTCTACACCCGGCCGGCGGCCGGCGCGGACTGGGTCCGGGCGGAGAGCTGGCCGGCGCGCAACGGGGCCAAGGGCTGGTCGACGAAGCGCACCTACGGCGACCTGACCTCCCCGCAGGGCGTGTTCGCACTCACCGACGCGGGCGGCCTGCTGCCGAAGCCGCCGGGCACGAAGCTCCCGTACGACCAGGACGAGTCCTTCGTCCCCTCGGGCAGCGGAGTGAACGGGGAGCCCCTGGACGGGGCCTTCGACTACGTCGTCGCGATCGACTTCAACCGCAAGCCGGGGGTGTCGCCCTTGGACCCGACGCAGCCGGACGGCCGGGACAAGGGCGGGTACATCTGGCTTCATGTGGACCACGACGGGCCCTCGCGGGGCTGTGTCGGCATCCCGAAGGAGGCCATGAAGAAGATCCTGGCCACCCTCGACCCGGCGGCGAAGCCGGTCATCGTGATGGGCCCGCAGGGTTTCTGACCGGGCCGCCCCGCCCCGGCCCTGGTCCACCTACCGGTACGTCCCTGGCCGGACCCCGCCCCGCCCCCTGCCGGGATCCGGCCCTACGCCGCCCCGCGCGTGCCGGATCCCGTCACCCCTATTGCCTGACGAACCGTCAGATACGACGATGTCCCCTCGGCGCCGACATGACGGTTCGGCACACGAGGACGAGGCGGGGACGGCATGGCGCGCGTGTTTGCGGAAGGCCGGCTGGCTTACGGGATGCAGCTCCCAATCCAGTCGCAGAGCACCCTGTACGCCGAGCCCTGGGAGGCCCGGGCCACCGCCGCCGACCTCGCCGAGGTCGCGCGCGCCGCCGACCGGGCCGGCTTCGACTACCTCGCCACCTGCGACCACGTGGCCGTGCCGCGCCGCCTCGCCGGCGCCATGAGCACCGTCTGGTACGACCCGGTGGCCACCCTCGCCTTCCTCGCCGGGATCACCGGGAGGGTGCGCCTGCTGAGCCACGTCGCGATCCTGGGCCTGCGCCATCCGCTGCTCAGCGCCAAGCAGTACGCCACCGTCGACCACCTCTCGGGCGGCCGTCTCATCCTCGGGGTCGGCGCCGGACACGTACAGGAGGAGTTCGAGCTCCTCGGGGTGGACTTCGCCCGCCGCGGCGCCGTCCTCGACGAGACCCTCGACGCCCTGCGCGCCGCCCTCGGCCCTGAGGAGTTCCCGCGCTTCGAGGGCGAGCTGTTCTCCTTCGCGGACCTCGGGCAGCTGCCGCGGCCCGCCCAGGAGCGGATCCCCGTCTGGGTCGGCGGCTCCTCTCCCGCCGCCCTGCGCCGCGCGGCCGAACGCGGGGACGGCTGGCTCCCGCAGGGCGACCCGCGCGACCGGCTCCCGGGCGGGATGGCCCGGATCAGGGAGCTGCGCGAGGCGGCCGGGATCGCCGAGCCGATCGAGTTCGGGGCGATCACCGAGGCGCTGTACGTCGGCGAGCCCGGCTGGGACACCGGCCGCCGCACCCTGACCGGCAAGGCGGAGGTGCTCGCCGAGTCCCTGCGGGAGTACGCGGCGCTCGGCGTGGACCAGATCCAGGTGCGCCTGCGCAGCCGGGACCGGGCCGAACTGACCGACCAGATCACCGCTTTCGGGGCCGAGGTGGCCCCCCTCCTCAACGACTAGGAGCACCGGCATGGGCAAGCTGGACGGGCGCGTCGTCATCGTCACGGGTGCGGCGCGCGGCCAGGGTGAGCAGGAGGCCCGCCTCTTCGCCGCCGAGGGCGCGCAGGTGGTCCTCGCAGACGTGCTGGACGAGCAGGGCACCGCCGTCGCCAAGGAGATCGGCGAGGAGCGCGCCCGGTACGTACGGCTCGACGTGAGCCGGGAGGGGGACTGGGCGGTGGCCGTCGCCGCGGCCAAGGAGGCCTTCGGCCGGGTCGACGGCCTGGTCAACAACGCGGGCATCCTGCGGTTCAACGAGCTGGTCTCGACCCCGCTGGAGGAGTTCCAGCAGGTGGTGCAGGTCAACCAGGTCGGCGCCTTCCTCGGCATCAAGACCGTCGCCCCCGAGATCGAGGCGGCCGGCGGCGGCACCATCGTCAACACCTCCTCGTACACGGGCCTGACGGGCATGGCGTACGTCGGCTCGTACGCCGCGACGAAGGCGGCGATCGTGGGCCTGACCCGGGTGGCCGCGCTGGAGCTGGCCGCGAAGAACATCCGGGTCAACGCGATGTGCCCGGGCGCGGTGGACACCCCGATGGCCAATCCGGGCCTGCTGGACCCGGCCAACCTGGGCGACGAGGCCCGGGACGCGATGGCGGAGCTCTACCGGCGGGTCGTGCCGATGGGCCGGGTGGGCCGGCCCGAGGAGATCGCGAGGCTCGCACTCTTCCTGAGCAGCGAGGACTCCTCGTACATCACCGGTCAGCCGTTCGTCATCGACGGCGGCTGGATGGCCGGAGTCAGCATCCTCTGACGATGCCTGATGGAGCGTCAGGTATTGACGCTCCGGCCTTCCCGGTGGAACAGTCGGCACATCTGATCTGACGCAACGTCAGAAAACGAAGGACGGTGAACCCCCTTGGAATTCGGGCTCTTCGTGCAGGGATACGTGCCTGAGGCGCGGTCCAAGGTCGACCCCGAGGCAGAGCACAAGGCGCTGATCGAGGAGACCGAGTACGTCATCCAGGCCGACAAGTCCGGCTTCAAGTACGCCTGGGCCTCCGAGCACCACTTCCTGGAGGAGTACTCGCACCTGTCGGCGAACGAGGTCTTCCTCGCCTACCTCGCCCACGCGACCGAGCGCATCCACCTCGGCTCCGGCATCTTCAACCCCCTCGCCCCGGTGAACCACCCGGTCAAGGTGGCCGAGAAGGTCGCCATGCTCGACCACCTCTCCAAGGGCCGCTTCGAGTTCGGCACCGGCCGCGGCGCGGGCAGCCACGAGATCCTCGGATTCCTCCCCGGCATCACGGACATGAACCACACCAAGGAGATCTGGGAGGAGACCATCGCCGAGTTCCCCAAGATGTTCCTCCAGGAGGAATACGAGGGGTTCCAGGGCAAGCACTGGT
The DNA here is from genome assembly GCF_056436685.1 of Streptomyces sp. NPDC043680. Lineage (NCBI taxonomy): Bacteria > Bacillati > Actinomycetota > Actinomycetes > Kitasatosporales > Streptomycetaceae > Streptomyces > Streptomyces sp. NPDC043680. Next base: position 258,820 of record NZ_JBWKCE010000006.1, read on the forward strand.
CGCTGCCCCCGCGCAAGGTCTTCCCCAAGCCGTACGGCAAGGCCCACCCGGCCATGTGGTACGCCGCCGGCTCCCCCTCCTCGTACGCCATGGCGGCGAAGAAGGGCCTCGGCGTCCTCGGCTTCAGCGTCCAGAAGGTCTCCGACATGGAGTGGGTGCTGGAGCAGTACAAGACCGCCATCCAGGAGGCCAAGGCCATCGGCGCCTTCGTCAACGACAACGTCATGGTCACCTCGACCGCGATCTGCGCCGAGACCCACGACAAGGCCGTCGAGATCGCGGTCAACGCCAACATGAACCGCTTCCAGTCGCTGGTCTTCCGCTACCACGACACCTTCCCGCGGCCCGAGGCCATCCCGCAGTGGCCCGAGACCCTCCCCGAGTACAACGCCGAGATCGTCGAGCTGCTGATCGCCGAGGAGCTGCTGATCTGCGGCGACCCGTCCGAGGTCCTCGCCCAGTGCAAGCGCTGGGAGCAGGCCGGAGCCGACCAGCTCTCCTTCGGCCTGCCGACCGGGGTCTCGTACGAGGACACGATGACCACCATCAAGCTCATCGGCGAGCACGTGATCCCGAAGATCGACACCGACCCGGTGCACCGCACCACGCGCTTCCGCCAGTCCGTCTAGTGCTGTGGCTGGGAAGGTTTGCCGGGTCGCGTTGTCCGGTGCGGTGCATCGCAAGGCGGAGGCCCGCGGCTCGTACTGGACGTACTTGCGCGGTCCGACAACGCAGCGAGGTGCCGTGCCGGGCGGCGCGACCCGGTGGACCTTTCCGGTCACAGCACTAGCACGGCGGGACGGTCAACGGACGGGGCGGCGTCTTCCCGGACCGCCGCCCGGAACGGGGCCCGGCCCCGGCGGTGTCGGCCGGAGCGCGCAGGGCAGCGGCCTGCCGTACGCGCTCCGGCCGCCCTGCGTACCGGGCGGCCGCCCAGCTCGACGCAGTCGTACACCGGCAAACCGGAGGGAAGATCCGTCATGCTCGACCACCTCATTCGCGCAGCGACCGTCGTCGACGGGACGGGCTCGCCCGCCCGCGTCGCCGACGTCGGCATACGGGACGGCCGCATCGCCGTCATCGCCGAGCCGGGGACGGTCACCGAAGAGGCCCGCACGAGTGAGGACGCGAACGGGCTCGTCCTGTGCCCCGGGTTCGTCGACCCGCACACCCACTACGACGCCCAGCTGTTCTGGGACCCGTACGCGACCCCCTCCATGAACCACGGCGTCACCACCGTCGCCGGCGGCAACTGCGGCTTCACCCTCGCCCCGCTCCACCCCGACCGCCCCGAGGACGCCGACTACACGCGCCGCATGATGAGCAAGGTCGAGGGCATGGCCCTGCGGGCCCTCGAAGAAGGCGTCGACTGGAGCTGGTCCACCTTCGGCGAATACCTCGACGCCCTGGAAGGGCGGATCGCCGTCAACGCCGGCTTCATGGTCGGCCACTGCGCCCTGCGCCGGTACGTGATGGGCGCCGACGCCGTCGGCGGCCAGCCCACCCCCGCCCAGATGGAGGAGATGCTCGCGCTCTTCCACGAGGCCATGGACGCCGGCGCCTGGGGCCTGTCCACCACCCAGTCCTCCACCCACTCCGACGGCTCCGGCGCACCCGTCGCCTCCCGCCACGCCCAACCCGCCGAGCTCCTCGCCCTGTCCCGTGCGGTCGCCGAGCACGAGGGCACCCAGCTCGAAGCGATCGTCGCGGGCTGCCTCGACCAGTTCTCGGACGAGGAGGTCGACCTCTTCGTCGACATGAGCGCGGCCGCAGGACGCCCCCTGAACTGGAACGTCCTCACCATCGACGCCGCCGTCCCGGAGCGCGTGCCGCGCCAGCTGATCCCGAGCGAACGGGCCCGCAAGGCAGGCGGCCGGATCGTCGCCCTCACGATGCCGATCCTCACCCCCATGAACATGTCGCTCGGCACCTTCTGCGCCCTGAACCTGATCCCCGGCTGGGGCGAGATCCTGGGCCTGCCCGTGCCGCAGCGCATAGCCACGCTCCGCGACCCGGCCGTCCGGGCCGAGATGCTGCGCCGCGCCGACAGCAAGGAGGCCGGCGTCTTCCGCCGGCTGGCCGACTTCGGCCGCTACGTCATCGGCGACACGTACAGCAAGGAGAACGAGGGCCTCTCCGGCCGGGTCGTGGGCGACATCGCGGCCGAGCGCGGCCAGGACCCCTTCCACTGCCTGGTGGAGATCTGCGCCCACGATGACCTGCGCACGGTGCTCTGGCCGATGCCGACCGACAACGACCCGGCGAGCTGGGCGCTGCGCGCCGAGACCTGGCAGCACGAGGACGTCATGCTGGGCGGCTCCGACGCGGGCGCCCACCTGGACCGCATGTGCGGCGCCCCGTACACGACCCGGTTCCTGGGGGACTGCCTGCGCGGCCGCAAGCTGGTGCCGCTGGAGCAGGCGGTGCGGATGCTCACCGACGAGCCGGCGCAGCTGTTCGGGCTGCGCGAGCGCGGCCGGATCGCCGAGGGCTACCACGCGGACCTGGTGCTGTTCGACCCGGAGCGGATCGAGGCCGGCCCGGCGACGCTCGTGCACGACCTGCCCGGGGACAGCCCGCGGCTGGACGCCCGGGCGATCGGGATCGTGTCCGTACGGGTCAACGGCGTGGAGACCATCCGCGACGACGAGGTGACGGGCGCCGTACCGGGGATCGTGCTCCGGTCGGGCCGGGACACGAGGACGGTGAGCACCCGATGACCGACGGGCCCCGGAAGCTGTACGTGGGCGGGGAGTGGGTCGAGCCGGACGGTGGCCACTACGAGGTGGTCAACCCGGCGGACGAGTCGGTGGTGGGCCTCGCCCCGGAGGCCTCGCGCGGCCAGGTCGAGGAGGCGGCGCGCGCCGCGGCCGCGGCCTTCGAGACCTGGTCCCGTACCCGGCCCGAGGAGCGGGCGGCGATCCTGGACCGCGCCGCGGACATCATGCAGCGGGAGTTCGAGCCGTGGACGGAGCTGGCCCGGGCGGAGACGGGCGCGCCGACCGGCATCGCGCGCGGGATGCAGGTCGCGGTCGGGGTGGCCCGCTTCCGGCGGTACGCGAAGGGCGCCCTGGAGCCGGTGGAGCGGGGGCTGCCGCCGCAGGTCACCGAGGCCGGCCCGATGGGGAGGGCGAGCATCCTGGGCGCGCTGGAGGTGCGCCAGCCCGTCGGGGTGGTCACCTGCATCACCTCGTACAACAACCCGTGGGCGAACCCGGCGGGCAAGGTGGCCCCGGCCCTGGCCATGGGCAACACGGTGGTGGTCAAGCCCGCCCCGCAGGACCCGCTGTCGGTGTTCAAGATGGCGCAGGCGCTCGACGAGGCGGGCGTACCGCCGGGCGTGGTGAACGTGGTGAACGGGCAGTCGGTCGAGGTGGGCGAGGCGGCCGTCGACTCCCCCCACGTGGACATGGTGTCGTTCACCGGGTCGACGGCGGTCGGGCAGCGGATCGCCGAGGTCTGCGGCCGGTCGATGAAGCGGCAGCTGATGGAGCTCGGCGGCAAGGGCGCGGCGATCGTCTTCGAGGACGCCGACCTGGACGCGGCCGTGCTCGGGATCGGCACCACCTTCTCCTTCTACAGCGGCCAGATCTGCACCGCACCGACCCGGGTGATCGTGCAGCGGTCCGTGTACGAGCAGCTGGTGGCGAAGCTGACCGGCTACCTGGCCTTCATGAAGGTCGGGGACCCGGCGGCGGCGGGCACGGTGGTCGGCCCGGTGATCTCGGCGGCACACCGCGACCGGGTGGAGTCGTACATCGAGCTCGGCCGCAAGGAGGGCGCCCGGATCGCGTACGGCGGCGAGCGGCCGGTGGTGGGGGAGGGCCGCGGCTTCTACGTCGCGCCGACCCTGCTGGTGGACTGCACGAACGACATGCGGGTGGTCCGGGAGGAGATCTTCGGGCCGGTGGTCGTGGTCGTCCCCTTCGACGGGGGTGAGGACGAGGCGGTGGCGCTGGCCAACGACAGCGACTTCGGTCTGCTGAGCTACGTGTGGTCCGGGGACGCCGCCCGCGCCTTCCGGGTGGCGCGGCGGCTGCGGGCGGGCGGGGTCGGCGTCAACACCATCGGGCGGAACATGGAGGCGCCGTTCGGGGGCTTCAAGCGGTCGGGGGTCGGCCGGGACGTGGGCTCGTACGCGCTGCACGCGTACAGCGAGATCCAGTCGATCGTGTGGGCGGGCTGAGGTGAGGTGAGGTGAGTGAGGCGACCAGGTGGACCCGGTGACCAGGTGACGATCAGTTGTCGTTCACGTAGTCGGTGAGGACGCATCCCTTCACCTGGGCGAGCTCCTTCACGTATCCGCTGGGCGCGGTGAACTTGGGATGGCAGTTCAGGATGAGGAGCCCGCCCGGCTTGGCCAGGGCGGAGACGGCCGAGCTGCTGGTGGCGATGACGGCGAAGTCCTGGCCGACGAGGAAGCCGCCCTTCAGGCCGCGGTTCGGGCTCTCCTTGAGTTCCCGGTCGAGCTGGGCCTTGTACGCGGCCTGGAAGGTCTTGGCGTCCTTGAACTTGAAGATGCGGGTGCCCTTGCCGCAGGAGCCGCGTTCGGTGACCGACCACGAGGCGTCGTACTTCTGGTCCTCTTCGAAGTACTCGTAGTTGTCGGGGCCGACCGAGATCGAGGAGCAGCGCGTGTATCCGCCGACGAAGCGGGCGGCCGCGGCCATGCTGCCCGCCTTGGGCAGCTGCTGGAGGCGGGTTCCGTCCTTCGGCGCGACGCCGCTGCCGTCGCCGCCCGCGCCGCCGGCACCGACGCCGCCGACGCCGCCGCCCACGATGGCGGCGGCCTCACTGTTGGAGCCGTCGCCGCTTCCGCAGGCCGTGAGTGCGAAAAGGGCCGTGACGGCCGTGGCGGTGGCGAGCGAAGGCGTGATGCGCATGGGTTCGGCGTCCCCCCGGTAAATGACCTTGATCGCCGGTGACTCTAGAGGCGGGGCTCGCGAAAGTCACACAGGAAACTTTGAAAACGCTCAAAACGGACATGGCTGCGGTTTCCGCATTCCGGAACGCCATGTTCGCGTCCTGTCATGCTGGGGGCAGTTGACCCGGGAAGCCTTGTATTGCATGCCGAAAGTGGCGGATTGCCGGTTGATTTGAAGAGCTTCCGGCGGGCCGACTTGCGGAGTCAAGTCCTCCGGATATGGAAAACGCACCCTCTACCGTCCTTATCCATGACACAGCTGGACGTGCGGCCCGAGGCCTCGGACACGATGAGCGGCGCCCCCGAGGGCGGCGCCGAGAGCGGTGTACGCGGCAAGGGCCTCGGCAAGGGATCCGTGGGACTGGTCGGAAGTGCCGTCATCGGCATCTCCACCGTCGCCCCCGTGTACTGCCTGACCTCCACCCTCGGCTCCACCGCCGGCGAGGTCGGCATCCAGATGCCGGCGGTCTTCCTCGCGGGCTTCCTGCCGATGCTGCTCGTCGCCTTCGCCTACCGCGAACTCAACAAGGCGATGCCCGACTGCGGCACCTCCTTCACCTGGACCGTCAAGGCCTTCGGCCCGCGGATCGGCTGGATGTGCGGCTGGGGCCTGGTGATCGCCACGATCATCGTGCTGTCCAACCTGGCCGGCGTCGCGACCTCCTACTTCTGGCTGCTGGCCGGCGAGATCACGGGCAATCCGTCGGTCGCCGCCCTGGACGACAACAAGCTCGTCCACATCGCCACCTGCCTGACCCTGATCGCCGTCGCCACCGCCATCAGCTACCGCGGCATGACGGCCACCAAGGGGGTCCAGTACACCCTGGTCGGCCTCCAGCTCGCCGTCCTGGCCGTCTTCGTGGCGATGGCCGTCCAGAAGGCCTCCGCCGGCACCTTCGGCACCGGCCTGGACTTCTCCTGGCAGTGGATGAACCCCTTCGCGGTCGGGTCCATGGCGGCCTTCACCGCCGGGCTCTCCCTCTCGATCTTCATGTACTGGGGCTGGGACACCTGCCTCACCGCCAACGAGGAGACCATCGGCTCGGCCAAGACCCCGGGCCGCGCCTCGCTCATCGCGATGGTGGTGCTGGTCGGCTCGTACCTGGCCACCGGCGTCGCCGCGCAGATGGCCGTCGGCTCCGGCGACAAGGGCCTCGGCCTCGGCAACCCGGAGACCTCCGGCAACGTCTTCGCCGCCCTCGCCGGCCCGGTCATGGGCCCCGCGCTCGGCATCCTGCTCTTCGTCGCGGTCCTCGCCTCGGCGGCCGCCTCCCTGCAGACCACCTTCATCCCGGTCGCCCGTACGGTGCTGGCCATGGCCACGTACGAGGCCCTGCCGGCCTCCTACGCCAAGGTCCACCCGCGCTTCAAGACCCCCGGCCGCGCCACGGTCATGGCGGGCGTCGCCACCGGTCTCTTCTACACGGTGATGACGCTGGTCAGCGAGAACGTCCTGACCGACACGATCTTCGCGCTCGGCCTGATGATCTGCTTCTACTACTCGCTGACGGCCTTTGCCTGCGCCTGGTACTTCCGCGCAGACCTGCGCCGCTCCGCCCGGGACCTGCTGTTCAAGGGCGTCTTCCCGGTGCTGGGCGGCCTCCTGCTCGCCGCGGTCTTCGGTAAAACCCTCTACGACGCCTGGGACCCGGCCTACGGATCCGGTTCCACCATCCCCGGACTCGGCGTCGGCAGCGTCTTCGTCATCGGCGTCGGCCTGCTCGTCCTCGGCCTGGTGATCATGCTCGCCACCGCCCGCCGCAGCCCAGCCTTCTTCCGCGGCGAGATCCTGACCAAGGCCACCCCGGCCCTGGTGGTCGAGGACTGATCCCGTCCGGCCGTCCGGCCGTCCCCCGGAGTCACCCCAAAGTGGGGGCGCGCGGTGACCGGGGGTCGGGCGGGTCGTTCTGCACGGCATGAACGCCAAGAACGCCAAGAACGCCAAGAACGCCAAGAACGCCAAGAACGCCTTGAAGCGCAGCCTTGCCGCCCTCGTGCTCTCCGGTGGCGCCGCCCTCGTCCTGACTCCCGTCGCCGCCCACGCCGACGACCACACCGCCCTCACGCCGCTCGCCCACCGCATCGGCGAGATCGCGGACCATCCCGGGTCGGCCGTCAACGACGCCAAGACGGCCGTCGGCGTCACCGCCTCCGCCGCCGGCACCGCCACCAAGGCCACCGACTCCTCCCTCACGGGCGTAGGAAACTCCCTGCAGGGCAACCTGCCCAGGGCTCCGAAGGTCCGCTGAAACGGGGGACCCTGCCAGGGTCGCCGACGGGGACCTCGTACGGTTCGCTGCCGGGGATCTTGCGCGGTTCGCTGTCGGGGACCTCGCGCGGTTCGCTGTCGGGGACCTCGCGCGGTTCGTGACCGGGGACCTCGCGCGGTTCGGTGACCGGGGACCTCGCGCGCTTCGTGACCGGGGACCTCGCGCCGGGCTGGTCGTTGATCAGCGCATGATCCTTTGGTTGCTCAACACCCTCAGCACTTTCACCCTCGGCGTGCTCCTCGTCGGCGGCTTCGTCGCCCTCGCCGTCATCGGCAGCCTCGCCGCCCGCCGCCGCTTCCCGCACCTGGCGGGCGGCGAGCACAACGAGATGGTCGGCGTCGCCCTCGGCATGTTCGGCGCGATCTACGGCATCATCCTCGCCTTCGTCGTCGTCACCCTGTGGACCCAGCTGGAGAACACCCAGACCACCGTCGCCACCGAAGCCACCGACCTCGCCCTGGTCGTCCGCAGCGCCGAGGCCTTCCCGGCTGCCGACCGCGCCCGTGTGGACCGCGCGGTGGGGGACTACGTACACGCCGTCGTCGACATCCAGTGGCCGCTGATGCGTGCGGGCCACCCGAGCTACGAGGCCACTGCCGAGCAGACGCACGCGCTGTACAAGGCGCTCCAGGCGTACGAACCCGCCGGCGCGCGCAACGAGACCTTCTACGGCGAAGCCGCCGAACGCATCAACGACGTCGCGGCGCAGCGCCGGGCGCGCGTGACGATGGCCGAGACGTCCCTGCCGGTGCTCCTCCAGGTGCTGGTGTACGGGGGCGCGCTGGTGATCCTCCCGCTCACGTTCCTGTTCGGCCTGCGCAGCCTGAAGATGCAGCTGCTGTTCGTCTCGGCGGTGGCGGCGCTGATCGGCTTCAGCCTGCTGCTGGTGATGGTCCTGGACCGCCCCTTCGCGGGCGAACTGAGCGTGAGCTCGGCTCCGTACAGGGAGGGTGCGCTGTCGCAGTTCTGGGAGGGGGCGGCGTAGGGCGGTGGCGGGTGGGGGCTTGGGGGGTCGGGATGCCCGCACGCGGGGTCGGAGGGGGTCCGGGGGCGTCCCGTCAGTCGACTGTCCTTCCGTGTCGGTCCGGGCCGTCAAGGGCGCTCCTCCTCGTTCCTCGTCGTCGCGTCGCTTCGCGATGGCCTTCGGCCACCCTTGACTGCCCGGCCCGCCCCGGAAAGACAACAGACTGCCGGGAAGCCCCCGAAGGATGGCCGGGGGGTGAGAGTCCAGGAGCGGGCCCGTCGGTGAGGGGCGGGCCGTTTCCCGCCGCCAGTTCCCCATCCGGGGCCGACCGTCCCCTCTTCCCGAGCCCAGGTCGGGTCAAGCCGCAGACGACGCCCATCAGATGGGCAGCCGGGACCGGAAGGGGCCACCATCGCCTCACATCGCTACGCGCTCCTCCCGGCATGGCGTCCGACGGCCGTCTGGGGTTGCTCGGCGGCGGGAAAACAAGATGACTGGGGCATCTATCGCCGCGTACCGTCCCTTTTCATGGAGCCGCTCACCGACAAACAGATCCGTTCTTCCTTCGTGAACTGCACGAAGGGCGAGGCGGCGCGCATGAAGCTGCCGCAGGAGTTCGACCAGCTCCCTTGGGAGGACCTCGACTTCCTCGGCTGGGTGGACCCGGGCGCGCCCCTTCGCGCCCACATCGTGCGGCCGCGGGCCGATGGCGGGCCCATCGGCATCACGCTCCGCGTGCCGAGTGTGAGCCGCACGAGCGCCATCAAGTCGAGCGTCTGCCAGATCTGTCTGACCGCCCACGCGGCCTCGGGTGTCTCCCTGCTCGTCGCGCCCCTCGCGGGCGCCCGGGGTCGTGAGGGGAACACCGTCGGCATCTACGTCTGTGCCGACCTCGCCTGCTCCCTCTACATCCGTGGCAAGCGCCAGCCGAAGCTGCGGGGAGGGCGCCACGAGGAGACCGTGGACGTGGACGAGAAGATCGCGCGCTCGCTGGGGAATCTCGACTCCTTCACCGCCAGGATCACCGGCTAGTGCTCTGACCGCGAACGTTCACCGTGGGGACGTGTATGAGTAGTGTCTGTTGGAGGACAGCACGATGAATCTGCCGACGCAAGAAGATCTGGAGCTGGTCGAGTTCGCCCAGCGCGTTGTTGAGACCAACGGTGACGGTGAGGTGCATACCGTCGGGGCAGCCGTGCGAGACGCACAGGGCCGGATGTTCGGTGGTATCAACCTCTATCACTTCACTGGCGGACCTTGCGCGGAGTTGGTGGCGCTCGGGCATGCGCGTGCTGCGGGAGCACGTGAACCAACGGCGATTGTTGCCGTCGGTGACACGGGGCGCGGCGTGCTCGCGCCGTGTGGCCGGGACCGGCAGGTCCTGCTGGACTATCACCCAGGTATCCGCGTCCTCGTGCCGGCAGCTGGTGGCATTCGGAGTGTCGCGATCACCGACCTCCTGCCTCATGCCTATGTCCGGGGGGAGCAGTCCGCAGCGTCCGACGGAGCGCTGTGCTCGGCCGCGATCCAGGCCCTGCATTTCCATCGCACCTATCTCGATGCTGTACGCACTGGGCGGAAGACGACCACGGTGCGGTTCCGCGACCCAGTGGAGACGGGCCCGGTGAACATGGTGTTCGAGTTGGATGACGAGGTAGTGCTGCCCGGTGTGGTCACTCAGATCACTTCCAAGAGCGTTGCCGAGTTGACCGAGGCGGACGCTGTCGCCGACGGGTTTCGTGATCTCGCCGAGCTGCAAGACAGGCTGCGGTTCCACTATCCCGACATCAAGTCAACCGATGCCGTCACCGTCGTTCACTTCCGTCTAGCGCGTTGACTGCCTCCGCCATCGAGCGAGCGAGGCGATCAGCCTTGCTCATGCCGCTCCTTGCAGGGGTCTGCCGCCCCAGCGGCCCGAAGTGAGCCGGTTGGCCCAGGATTCGGAGGGCGGCGGCGGTGTCCAGCCGGGATCCAACGCGGGACCGCTCATCAACATGCCGAAGTGGGCAGGCCTCAGGAAGACGGTCCCGTCGCCCCAGATGACCCACGCCTCGCGCTTTTCGTCCGACCATCCCGTCCTTCCCTCGTGCCGTCCCGACCACGTCCTCGTCGCAGACGCCCGACAGGCTGCCCATGTGCGGTGCGTGGGCGGCCTATGTCCGGCCCCGGACGGCCGGCGGCCGCCGGGACCAGAGGAGCGCGTAGCGATCTGACGCGCCCGTCAGCCTGCCCGGGCATCGCTGACGTGCCCGTGTGTCGATCTGTCCCCCATGCCGTTCCTTCGGGGGCTTCCCGACAGTCTTTGTCTTTCCGTGGCGGGCCGGTCGGTCAAGGGTGGCCGAAGGCCATCGCGAAGCGACGCGACGAAGGAGCGCCCTTGAGGGAGCGGGCCGACGCGGAAGGACAGTGAGACTGGCGGGCAGCCCCCGGCCCTCCTCCGACCCCGTCGCGCCGGAGCTCAGGCCCCAGTGACCCCGCTGAGGAATGCCGTCCAGGTCGCAGGGTGCACGGCCAGTTCCGGGCTCGCCGCGAGCTTCGAGTCCCGGATGTGCACGGCTTCGGCGCACTGCGCCACCTCGACGCAGTCGTCGCCCTGGCTTCCGCTGTAAGTCGACTTGTGCCAGGAGAGGGCGACCTCGACGCAGCTATCGCCCTGGCTTCCGCTGTAGCTGCTCTTGAACCACCGCAACTGGGAGCTGTTCACAGGGATCCTCGCATTCGCATCAACAGGCCCACGCTGTCTGCGGGATTGAGGGCCTGGATGCGAAGTTTGGCATACCGCTGGTGAAGGATGCTGATGTCTTTCGGGTCCGAGATGACGAGGCCCGACTGCTGCCCCTCGCTGTAGCCCAGCCACTCGTTGTCCTCGGTTTCGAGAAGGCGGAAGGGGCCGTCCGTGCCCGCGTGAAGCGGTTGGATCGTCGGCATGATCTGGATGTCCACGTTGGGCAGCTTCGCGCACTCCAGCAGGTGGTCGATCAGCTCGCGGGTGACCTCCACCCCGCCGGTCTGCCGTTCGATCACCGACTGCTCGATGATGAAGCTGAAGGCGATGTAGGGGGTTCGGTGGAGCAGCTTCTGGCGTTCGGTGCGGGCCGCGATGCGCGCCTCGACCTCCCCCGGCGCGGCCAGGGGCGGGACGTTGTCGATCTGGGCGCGGGCGTACGCCTCCGTCTGTAACAGGCCGGGGATCGAGCGGCACTCGTACGTATTGAGCGCGACGGCGATGTCCTCCAGCTCGGCCCAGCGCCTGAACCACGACGCGAGCCCCCGTCGGCGCTGCAACTGCCTTGCCGCGATACGGATGACGCCGAAGGCGTCCAGTGCCTCTTCCGCCCGGCTCACGAACTTGGCGGACGGCTGCCGGCGGCCCTGCTCGACCGAGCCTACGTACTGCACCGAGTACCGCACCACATCGGCCACTTGCTCCTGGGTCAGCTCGGCCCGCTTGCGAAACGCCTTCACGGTCTCGCCGAAGTTCCGCAGGTCGCTGTCCGGCTCCACCTCACCGTCACCGCTGTCGTCCTGGCTCACCATCGCGGTCACCTCCCGGACCATCGTCACGAGCCGTGACCGCCACTGTCCAGAGCGTGAACTCGTACAGATGAAAAGTAGCGGTCGGCTTTCTGGGGAACGCGCAGGGCCGCACGGCACGTTGGACCCATGACCGCACCCGTAACCCCCACCCCGACCCCCGTACACATGTTCACGCAGCGTTTCAGCAGCACCCCCCGCGGCGCCCGCCTCGCGCGGCAGTTGGCGCTGGTCGAGCTGCACGGCTGGGGTGTTCCCGAGCGCACCGTCCTGTCGGACCACGCCGGACTCGTCGTCGCCGAGCTCGCCGCCAATGCGGTGTCCCACGGGCGGGTGCCCGGGAGGGACTTCGAGCTGCGGATGACGCTGTTTCCCGAGGCCGACACCCTGCGCATCGAGGTCTCCGACGCCCGCGGCGACCGCCGGCCTGCGGTACGGCCGCACGCGTACCAGGCGGAGGAGGGGTACGGCCTGCGCATCGTGGACGCCGTGGCCACCGGCTGGGGCGTCACGGACCGGCTGATCGGCAAGACGGTCTGGGCCGAGCTGTGTCAGCGGTGATATCTTTTTTGGGAATCGTATATACGGGGAGCCTGGAGGCCGTGATGTCCCGAACGGTGATCGACCTGGACGATGAGGCCCTCGCGGAGGCCGCCCGGCACCTCGGCACCACGACCAAGCGGGACACCGTGAACGCCGCGCTGCGGGAGATTGCCGATCGCCGTCGCAGAGCAGTGGCGGTGGAGCGCATGCGCCAGATGGTGGCCGATGGTGAGATCGACTTCTCCGCGATCGAGGGCGACCCTGCCCACGGCGCGCAGGAGCCGGGAGGACGAACGGTCGCGTGACCGAGAACTTCCTCATCGATACGAGCGCACTCATCCGCTTCTACCGTCGGCAGGCCGCTCCCGCCTGGGACGAGCTGGTCACCTCGGGTGTCGTAGGGCTGTGCGAGCCGGTTCGCCAAGAGTTCCTGCGGGCCGTCGGCGGCCGCCCGGCCTATTACGAGGCCGACGGCCTGCTCCGGGAGACCTTCCCGTACTACGTGGCACGCGACTCCGTCTGGGAGGAGACCGCAGGGCTCCAGCAGAGCTTGGCCGACGCGGGCTGCCACCAGGGTGCGAGCCCGGTCGACCTGCTGGTCGCCGTCACCGCGCAGCACCACAAGTTGACCGTCCTCCACCAGGACGCGGACTTCGAAGCCATCGCCCGCATCACGGGCCAACCCGTACGGCGCATCGCCGACTGACCGTGCGGTGTCGTCAGGGGCGCCAGCGGGGAGCTTCGTCGTCCGAGGTGTCGGGGCCGGCGAAGTGGAACGGCACGCCGAGGTGATCGGCGAGCGCCTCGCCCGACCGGAGGGCGACGGCGGCACAGGGGTGGGCGGATCCGTGGTCGCCGTCCGCGAGGACGCGGACGGCGGCGCCCCGGTAGATCGTGGCCAGGGGGTGCTCCCCCGGAGGGTCGGTGGTGATGGCCAACAGCCGGACGAACCAGTCGTGGACCGTGTCCCCGTCCCGCACCGTCTTGCCGATCAGCCGGTAACGTCGCCCACAACAAACCCGAGCGGCGCCGGCGGTGCGACGTCAGAGGTATTGGGCGAAGTCGTCCAGGACGCGGAGGACTTCCGGTTCCGGGGTCGAGGGGAGTTGGAGGACGACTTCCTCGATGCCCAGGTCGGCGTAGTGGGCCAGTTTGCCCGGGTTGGGCTGGACCGCGTACGGGACCACCTGGAGGGTTTTGGGGTCGCGGCCCGCAGCCTCCCAGACCTGGCGCAGGGCGGGCAGGGACTCCGAGAGGCCGCCGCCGCCGATCGGGAGCCAGCCGTCGGCGTGGTCCGCGATGGCCGCGAAGAGCTTGGGGCCGGCCTGGCCGCCGATCAGGGTGCGGGGGCCGTGGAGTGGCTCGCCCGGGGCGAGTTCGCGGGGCGGCTGGACCGGCTTGGGGTGGGCCGCGCTGGCCCTGACCGAGCAGAACTGGCCGACGTACGCGGTCGGTTCGGGCGCCCACAGGGCCCGCATCAGGGCCATCCGGTCGCGGACCAGCTCACGGCGGGTGCGCCACTCGACGCCGTGGTCGGCGGCCTCCTCGACGTTCCAGCCGTACCCGACGCCGAGGGTGAAGCGACCGGCGGACAGGTGGTCCAGCGTCGCGATCTGCTTCGCGAGGTCGATCGGGTCGTGCTGGGCGACCAGGGTGATGCCGGTGCCGAGGTGGAGGCGCTCGGTCACGGCGGCGGCCTGGGCGAGGGCCACGAAGGGGTCGAGGGTGCGCCCGTACATCTGCGGGAGCTCCCCGCCCATCGGCGCGTCGGTGTCGCGGCTGACCGGGATGTGCGTGTGCTCGGGCAGGTAGAGGCCGGCGAAGCCGCGTTCCTCCAGGCTGCGGGCGAGGCGGACGGGGGAGACGGACTGGTCGGTCAGGAAGATGGTCGTGGCGATCCGCATGGGTGAGGGCACCTCCGTGGCGCTCCGGGGCTCCTGGGCTGGCGAGACCTCACGGTACGGGCTCGTGAACGGATTGTTGAGGGGGTGTCAGCCGACGGGATAGCGGGCCGACCAGACCGGGGAGTCCGCCGCCGGGCCGTGCAGGGTGGGACCCTGGGTCATCTCCAGGGCGAAGTCGTCGGCGAGCTCCAGCAGCGTGGCGCGGCCTTCAAGGTCCGCGAGCCAGGCGCCCGGGAGGGCGGTCTCGCCGTGCAGGGCGCCGAGCAGGGCCCCGCACAGAGCGCCGGTGGCGGTGGAGTCGCCGCCGTGGTTGACGGCGAGGCGCAGCCCGTGCGGGACGTCCTCGGCGACCAGGGCGCAGTAGACGGCGACGGCGAGGGCGCCCTCGGCGCTCCGGCCGTCTCCGGTGGCGAGGGATTCGACGATCTCCGCGGAGGGGGCGCCCTCGGGTACGGCGGCGACCGCCCGCTGGAGGGCGTCGGTGACGGGCTGCCGGCCCGGTCGGGAGCCGAGCAGGCCGAGGGCCTGCTGGAGGGCGGAGTCGAGGGATGCGCCGCGGGTCAGGCCGTGGACGATGACGGCGAAGGCTCCGGCGGAGAGGTACGCGCTGGGGTGGCCGTGGCTCTGGGCGGCGCATTCGACGGTGAGCTGGAGGACCAGGGCGGGTTCCCAGCCGACCAGCAGCCCGAAGGGGGCCGAGCGGGTGGCCGCGGCGGCGCCCTGGTCGGTGGGGTTCTTCGGCTGGGCGAGGGTGGCGAGGGCCTCGTCGGCGAAGCCGGTCAGGCAGGCGCGGTCCGGGCTGCGGCGGGCGTAGAGCCATTCCTCCTGGGCGAGCCAGCCGTTGTCCTTGCGGCGTTCGTCGGGGCCCCAGTCGTGCTGGGTGGCGGCCCAGCGCCGGTAGGCGCGGTGGAGGTCGGTGGGCGGGTGCCAGGCGCCGGTGTCACGGCGTACGTGCGCCCGTATGAGCCCGTCGACGGTGAACAGGGTGAGCTGCGTGGCGGCGGTGATGCTGCCGCTCCGGCCGTGGGCGGGGGCGGGCGCGGTCAGCCCCTCGGGGCCGTGGGTCGCGCGGATGGCGTCCAGGGACAGGGTGGCCAGGGGCGCGCCGAGGGCGTCGCCGATCGCGGAGCCGAGGAGGGTTCCGCGGACGCGGCTGCGGAAGTCCTGCTGTTCGGCGCGGCCCCACAGGCCGGTGGTCACGGCCGCGCGGCCGGCGAGGGTGTGCTGCGCGCCGGCCTTCGGCCTGCTCGTGGGTGTGGCCGCCGCTGTGTCCGTGTCCATCGCGATCCCCCTTGCTCTGGCGCGCACTGTAGTGGACCGGCTCGGTCGAATTCGAAAGCCCGAGCAGAGAAAGGCCGGAATCCGTGAGGGGAAACCGCAAGGGGTGGCACGTTTTGCCGTTCGCCTTCGGGTGAGCCGGTTTCGGCCATGTCTCGTTCAGGTGGGGTTCCCCGGCCGCCCACCGCCACCAACGAGCGTGGCGGCGGTGACGGCCGCGGGTCGTACGGCTGACGGCCGGCGGCGTGCACCCTGCCGGCGCCGTGCACCCTGCCGGCGCCGTGCCCCCTGCCGGCGCCGTGCCCCCTGCCGGCGCCGTGCCCCCGGCCGGGCCCGCGCCCGGCCGGGGGCTCGGCCTAGTCCAGCACGGGCAACAGTTCCGGCAGGTGCCCGTCCGAGGCGCGCGCCGCGTCCTGCCGCTCCTGCGGCACCTCCCCGTACAGCGTCGTCCGGGGCTTCGCGGGCCGCCCGGCGGCCTCCGCCACGGCGATCAGGTCCTGCACCGACTTGTACGAGCCGTAACTCGACCCCGCCATCCGGGAGATCGTCTCCTCCATGAGCGTCCCGCCCAGGTCGTTCGCCCCGGACCGCAGCATCTGCGCCGCACCCTCCGCACCCAGCTTCACCCAGCTCGTCTGGATGTTGGTGATGTGCGGGTGCAGCAGGAGCCGGGCCATCGCCGTCACCGCCCGGTTGTCGCGGACCGTCGGGCCGGGCCGGGCGATGCCCGCCAGGTACACCGGCGCGTTGGTGTGGATGAACGGCAGCGTCACGAACTCGGTGAAACCGCCGGTCTGCTGCTGGATGCGCGCCAGCGTGCGCAGGTGCCCGAGCCAGTGCCGCGGCTGGTCCACGTGCCCGTACATCATCGTCGACGAGGACCGGATGCCGAGCTCGTGGGCGGTGGTGACCACGTCGATCCAGTCCGCCGTCGGCAGCTTGCCCTTGGTCAGCACCCAGCGGACCTCGTCGTCGAGGATCTCCGCCGCCGTCCCCGGGATCGTGTCCAGCCCGGCCTCCTTGGCCGCCGTCAGCCAGTCCCGTACGGACATGCCCGTCCGCGTGGCGCCGTTGACGACCTCCATCGGGGAGAAGGCGTGCACGTGCATGCCGGGCACCCGCTTCTTGACCGCGCGCGCGATGTCGAAGTACGCCGTTCCGGGCAGGTCCGGGTGGATGCCGCCCTGCATGCACACCTCGACCGCGCCCACCTCCCAGGCCTGTGCGGCCCGGTCGGCGACCTGCTCCAGCGACAGCGTGTACGCGTCGGCGTCGGTGCGGCGCTGCGCGAAGGCGCAGAATCGGCAGCCGGTGTAGCAGACGTTCGTGAAGTTGATGTTCCGCGTGACGATGTACGTCACCTCGTCGCCCACCACCGACCTGCGCAGGTCGTCCGCGATCCGGCACAGCGCGTCGAGCGCCGGGCCGTCCGCGTGCAGCAGGGCCAGCGCCTGCTCGTCGGTGAGCTTCGTCGGATCGTCGGCCGCCCGGACGAGCGCGGCCCGTACGTCGGTGTCGATGCGCTCCGCCACCATGCCCGGGGCGGCCGCCTCGCGCAGCGCGTCCCAGTCGCCGTAGACGAGGTCGAAGTCCTCGCGGCGGTCGCCCGTACGGCCCTCGGTGTCGATGGCGGCGTGCAGGTCGGTGCGCCCCGTCGCCGTGAACACCTCTTCCGGCTCCTGCCACGGACGGCCCGTGACCTCGGCGTCCGGGAGGGCGAGGCCGGTCTGCGCATCCGCGAGCGCCCGTACGTGCGGCAGCAGCCGCGGATCCAGCCACGGCTCACCGCGCTGCACGAACTCCGGGTACACGCAGAGGCGTTCCCGCAGCTCGAAACCGGCTGCCGCGGACTGGGCGGCCAGCACGTCGATCTGCGGCCAGGGACGCTCCGGGTTCACGTGGTCGGGTGTCAGCGGCGAGACACCGCCCCAGTCGTCGATACCGGCGCCGATCAGCCGGGCGTACTCCCCGTCGACCAGGTTCGGCGGGGCCTGGAGGCAGCCCGACGGGCCCATGATGTGCCGGGCGACCGCGACCGTGGCGACCAAGTCGTCCAGCTCGGCGTCCGGCATCCCGCGCATCGCCGTGTCCGGCTTGGCGCGGAAGTTCTGGATGATCAGCTCCTGGATGCCGTGGTAGGAGCGCGATATGCGGCGCAGCGCGAACAGCGACTCGGCGCGCTCCTGGTACGTCTCGCCGATGCCGATGAGCAGCCCGCTGGTGAAGGGGACCGAGGAACGCCCCGCGTCCTCCAGCACGCGCAGGCGCACCGCCGGCTCCTTGTCCGGGGAGCCGAAGTGCGGGCCGCCGGGCTCGGACCACAGGCGCGTCGCCGTGGTCTCCAGCATCATGCCCATGGAGGGGGCGACCGGCTTGAGGCGCTGGAAGTCGGCCCAGGACATCACACCCGGGTTGAGGTGCGGGAGGAGGCCCGTCTCCTCCAGGATGAGGATCGAGATGGCGCGCACGTAGGAAATGGTGTCGTCGTAGCCGTGCGCCTCCAGCCACTCGCGCGCCTCGGGCCAGCGGTCCTCGGGCTTGTCGCCGAGGGTGATGAGCGCTTCCTTGCAGCCCAGCGCGGCGCCGCGGCGGGCGATGTCGAGCACCTCGTCGGGGGACATGAACATGCCGTGGCCGGCCCGGCGCAGCTTGCCGGGGACGGTGGCGAAGGTGCAGTAGTGGCACTTGTCGCGACACAGGCGGGTGAGGGGGATGAACACGCTCTTCGAGTAGGTGATGACGCCGGGGCGCCCGGCGGCCGCCAGGCCCGCGTCGCGCACCCGGGCGGCGGAGGCGGCGAGGTCCTCCAGGTCCGCGCCCCGCGCCTGGAGGAGTACGGCCGCCTCGGTCGCGTCGAGCGCGACGCCGTCGCGGGCCCGCCGCAGCGCGCGGCGCATCGCGTTGTCGGTCGGAGCGTCACTCGGAGTGGTCATGCCGTGAGCATACGATCCGAGGATGCGGGGGCGAGGGCGCCGATCAGCCTCATCGCATCAGTTCACCGGCGTTGACCAGCAACGACTGGCCGGTTATCGCCCGTGCCCGGTCGGAGGCGAGGAACGCGACGGCATCGGCGACGTCCCCGTCCGTGGCGAGGTCGGGCAGCGCCATCCGCTCGGCGAGGCGGGCCCGGACCTCGGCCTCGGGGATGCCCTCGGAATGCGCGGTGAAGGTGACGAAGGCCTGCACGGGAGGGCCCCACATCCAGCCGGGCAGCACGGTGTTGACCCGGATCCGGTGCGGCCCGAGCTCCCGGGCCATGGAGTACATGGCGGAGGTCAGCGCGCCCTTGGAGGCGGCGTAGGCGGCCTGCTGCACCTCGTTGGGGGCGGCGACGGCCGACTGGGTGCCGATGATGACGACGGCCCCGCCGCCACCCGCCTTGAGGGCGGGCAGGCAGGCCCGGGTCATGCGCAGCGTGCCGAGCAGGTTCACGTCGAGGATCTGCTGCCAGGTCCCGAAGTCGGCGTCCTCCAGCCCGCCGAAGTACGAGTCCCAGGCGGCGACGTGCACGACGGCGTCGATCCCGCCGAAGCGCTCCCGGGCCAGTTCGGCGAGGGCGGAGCACTGGCGCTCGTCGGTGATGTCGGTCGGCAGGTACGCGGTGTGCGCGCCGTCGGGGTCGATCTCGGCGGCGGTCTTGGCGAGATGGGCCTCGGTGCGCGCCCCGAGCACCGCATTGCCCCCGTCGCGCACGACGACGGCAGCCACCTGGTGCCCGAGCCCGGCCCCGACGCCGGAGACGATGACGGTCTTGCCTTGCAGCAACAGCGCGGGCGGTGTGGGCATGCGGGGCCTCCTGGAGGGGCGGAGCGGGGAGGACGGACGAGATCTGACGGTCCGTCAGGGTAGAGGGCCGGGCGGGGGGAGGGAAGGGGTGCGGATGGGGGCGGGCGGGCCGGCGGTGAGGGCGGGGAGCGCGCGGGGGAAGTGCGGAACCCGTCGCACCTCTCCTCATGTGACGTATTGTCAGATAGACCGTTCCCATGACACCCCACCCGGAGAACCGCGAAGACACCCGCACCGACGACTACGCCGCACTCGCGGCCGTCGGGCCGTACGGCGTCCGGCCCGGCCATGCGCTGATCACCATGGTCGAACCGCACCCGGGGCACGAGTACGCGTACAACCGCTGGTACGAGGACGACCACTACTACGCCGGTGCCATGGCCATGCCCTGGATGTACGCCGGCCGCCGCTGGGTGGCCACCCGGGAGCTGCAGGAGCTGCGCTACCCGGAGAAGTCGGCCGTCGCCCAGCCGGTCACCGCCGGATGCTACATATCGACGTACTGGGTGACCGAGGGCCGCTACGACGAGCACATGAAGTGGACGGTCGGCATCAACAAGCGGCTGAACCGCGACGGCCGCGTCTACCAGGACCGCACCCATGTCTTCACGGCCTTCCAGGACCACGAGGCGACCGTCTACCGCGACGGCCCCGCCGGGCCGCGGGACTTCCACGCGCTCGACCACCCCTACGCCGGGCTCGTCCTCCAGGTCGTGGACGCCGAGGGGCCCGAGCGGCGGGCGGAGCTGCTGGAGTGGCTGCGCTCGCACGCCCTGCCGAGGCGCCTCGCGGGTTCACCGGCCGCCATGGTGACGGTCTTCCGGCCGACGCCGCTGCCCGGCGACCGGATGACGTACGTCAAGCAGGTCGAGGGGGTCGACACCCGGCTGACGCTGCTGTGGTTCCTGGAGGCCGATCCGCGGACCTGCTGGGACCGCTTCCAGGGGCTGGACACGGAGGTCGCGGAGGCGGGTCTGGGGCGGGTGGAACTGGTGGCGCCCTTCATCCCGACCGTGCCGGGGACCGACCGGTACGTGGACCGGCTCCGGCGCTAGGAGTGCAGGAGGCGGACATGGCCGAGCCCCCTCGGCCGGGACGGCGGGCCAGTCGAGAGGGCTTCAGTCAGGTGGTGCAGGTGCTGCGTGTGGTGCTGGTGCTGGTGCTGCCTGTGGTGCCGGTACTGCGTGTGCTGCTTGTGTTGCCGATGCTGCTTGTGTTGCCGGTGGGACGGTCGGGGCGTACGCCTGACGTTCAGACGAGGCGCCCCAGCCGGCCCTCGGTGACATCGGCGACGAACGAGGTCCAGGAGTCCGGGGCGAAGGTCAGCGACGGGCCGTCCTGCACCTTCGAGTCGCGGACCGCGATGGTTTCCGTGACGGGGGACTTGACCTCGACGCACGCGCCGTTCCCGCCGGAGTAGGAGGACTTGGTCCAGTGGTCGGTGGCGCCCTGACGAATAGCCATGGTGTTCTCCGGTTCAGCGAGCAGTGCCAGTGGGATGTCGGCCAATTCGCTTTCCCGGCCGACGTGATCGACGCTACCGGCACCTTCCGAGGGGTGAAGGGGTCATTCACCCGACCGAGTGGCATATTCCATTCAGGCCTTCTGCGGCCGGGGAGTCACGGTGTACCGTGCGCGCCCCCCTCGCCACCTGCCCGGTTTCCTCCGCTTTTACTTGGCCTTGCCCGCATATTGGTCGATGATCTCGGAGATGAACTGCCGTGTCTGTTCGACGTTGAGCGCCTGGGCGCGCAAGTGCTCGTACATCACGCTGTACTTCTGCACGTCATTGGCCTTCTCCAGGTACAGGTCGCTCGTCACGCCCTCGATGTAGACGACGGTGGAGTCGGACGCGTCCGGGAACTCCAGGATGGCGTACTGCCCGTTCACCCCCGGATGGGCGCCCATCGAGAAGGGCATCACCTGCACGGTGATGTACGGCTGCTCCGACTGCTCTATCAGGTACTCCAGCTGTCTGATCATCAGCTGGGCGTCGCCCACGTGGCGGCGCAGCGCGGCCTCGTCGATGACGGCCCACAGGCGCAGCGGGCCGACCTCCGGGTTGTTGTTGTCGGTCTCGGAGAGCCGCTTCTGCCGGTGCATCCGCACGTTGACGCGCTTCTCCACGTCCGCCGGGGCGGTCTCCGGCAGCGCGCCGCGGATGAGGGCATGGGCGTACTCCGGGGTCTGGAGCAGGCCCGGGACCATCTGCGGTTCGTACGTGCGCAGACTGGTGGCGTCCGTTGTAGACGCTGTACGGAATGTCGCCGAAGGCGTGCCACCAGCCCTGCTGCCGGGAGTCCTTCGCCATCTGCATCAGCGAGTCGACGAGCCGGCGGTCCTCTACCTCGTACACGTCGCACAGGTCGCGGACGTCGCGCTGGCTGATGGAACGGCGGCCGTTCTCCAACCTGCTGATCTTGGACTGGGAGACGAGGAGGCGCTCGGCCACCTGCTCGGCCGTCATGCCCTTGTCCTCGCGGAGCTTGCGCAACTCCATGCCCAGTCGGCGGCGTCGGACGGTGGGATTGACATTGGACGCCACGTGAACGGCACCTCCGCCTTCTTCTTCTGGTTCTGTCTCTCTGCGTGTCTGATGGTGAGCAGACTGCCACCGAAGGGCGCGGCGGCGCCGGAGAACGGCCCGGAAATACGGACGCGCGGGGGACGGGACCGGTGGACCGGCCCCGCCACCCCGCGCGCCGGGGACGCCGGTTGCGGCGATGGCGTTGCGGTGGAGCGGTGGATCTGCGCGTGGTGCTGTGTCGTGCAGGGGGTGCAGCGGTCGTTCGGGGGTCGTACGAGGGTCGTTCGGGGTCGTACGGGGTCGTACGGGGTGGTTCAGGGTGGTTCGGGGTCGTTCGGGTGTGCGGCGGTCGGTCGGATCAGTGCGCGGCCACCCGGGCCATCGCACCCGTCCGGCGCGGCTGCAGCGGAACGCCGCTCGCCGTGGCCCGGGCGGCCGGCGGTGCCGGGGCGCGGTCACGGCGTGGCTGCGCCGCCACACCGTTCTGGACGTCCATGACGGCATGCGCCACGAGACCGCCCATGGGGTCGTGCCGGATCAGGTCCCGCAGCCGGGACCTGGACGACCGCCCCTCGTTACCGGGGTACAGGTGCTTGCCGAGTCCGACCGCATGGGCCAGTGCGGCGAGCGCCGCGGTCCGCGGGTCCGGCGGTACACCGGTGCGGATCGCATTGTCGAGCCGGGTACGGATCTCCCGGCTGATCGCCGTGTCGGTCGCCTGGTAGCGAGTCGTCGGCAGCACCCCGCACATCTGTCCCGCCACGGCATGGACCATGCCGCAACGCTCCAGGTGCGCGAGGTAAATCTGGCGGAGCCCCAGCCGGGGTCCGCCGATCCAGTGGACGGCCCGTACCGGGCTGCCGCGCCTGCGCAGCAGTTCCAGTGCGGAGTCCAGAGTCGGATCTCCTGTCGGCCGTGGCATCACCACGGCGATACGATCCCCGTCAGGGGCTATCCGTCCTGCCAGAGCCAGCTCCACTAGCTGTGCCCCGGCCAGGCCGAGGTCGAGCGACTGCGGCTGCGCCGTGGTACCCGTGGTCGGGTCCAAAGCGAGCAGCAGAAGCTCCTCCGGAATTGTTCTGCGGCTCCTGCCCATCCATGCCTCCCCGCGTGGATGAGTGACAGGGTGACGCCTCTCACATTCATCTGTCGAGAGCGCCTGGTCGCTTTATGGGGGAACCGGCAGCTATGTCGTTCTCGTCTGGCACGGGGGCGATGCCCCCTAGACGGGACACTGTTAGACATTCGGACAGCCGGACGTGGTGGCGATCGAGGAGGAACTGGTGGCGGGCGAGTCCCCCGACAAGTCGGTAGATGAAGGAACGTCGGGCGAGGCGCGGTCCTCCGCGGAGCGTGACCCGAGGTTGTCGGTGTTCCGGCCGCGGGAGGCCGAGTCCTCCGCCGAGAAGGCGGAGCCGGATCCGCTGCGGGCGGCGGTGGCGGCGTGGGTGGCCGGCGCCGGGGCCTCCGGCGGTTCGGGGGAGGAGGCCGAGGCCGAGGCCGAGGCTTCGAAGCCCTCGGCCGGTGCGCCCGAGGCGGCCGACGCGGCCGACGCGGCCGACGCTTCCGAAGCCTCCGAGGTGGCCGGAGCCTCCGAGTCGGCCGAAGCCTCCGAGCTGGCCCAAGCGCCCGAGTCGGCCGAAGCCTCCGAGCTGGCCCAAGCGCCCGAGTCGGCCGAAGCCTCCGAGCTGGCCGAAGCGCCCGAGTCGGCCGACCCTTCCCGTGCCTCCGAAGCCCCCGAGTCGGCCGACTCTTCCGGTGCCTCCGAGGGCTCCCGGGTAGCCGAAGCCCCCGAGCCGGCCGAAGCTTCCGGTGCATCCGAAGCGGTCGAAGCCCCGGAGTCGGAGGAAGCGTCCGAAGCCCCCGAGTCGGCGGAAGCTTCCGGCGCTTCCGGTGCCTCCAAGGCCTCCGGTGCTTCTGGGGCTTCCGAGTCCTCGGCGGGGTCGGGTTCGGAGCCGGACGCCGGTTCCGCTTCGGGTTCCGCTACGGGTTCCGGTTCCGTGTCGGAGGCGGACGGGGCGAAGCCCGCTGCGGCCGCGTCCGACGAGGCTGCGCGCGCGCCGAAGCCGGAGGCTGCCGAACCGGCCGACAGCGAGCGCACCGCCGTCTTCCGTGCGCCGAAGCCGGAGTCCAAGCCGGAGGTCCCGGCTGCCGACGAGCCTGCCGACAGCGAGCGCACCGCCGTCTTCCGTGCGCCGAAGCCCGGGGCTCCGGCGGCTGCCGAGGACAAGCCTGCCGACAGCGAGCGGACTGCGGTGTTCCGGGCGGTGAAGCCGGAGACGAAGCCGGAGGCCCCGGCGGCTGCCGACGAGCCGGCCGACAGCGAGCGGACCGCCGTTTTCCGGGCTCCGAAGCCCGGGTCGAAGCCCGCGGCTCCGGCTGCCGACAAGGCCGCGGACAGTGAGCGTACGGCCGTCTTCCGGGCGGTGAAGCCAGGTTCCGCTTCGGCTTCCCCGGAAGCGAAGGAGGCGGCCTCCGACGAGCCCGCCGACAGCGAGCGCACCGCCGTGTTCCGCGCCGTGAAGCCCGGCTCCGCTCCGGCGGCGGACAAGCCCGCCGCTTCCCGGCCCGTGCCGCCGAAGGCCGGCGGCGGGGAGCGGGCGAGCACTTTCGTCCCGCTGCGCAAGGACGGCGAAGGCTCCGCGAAGCCCGCCGCTGCCACCCCGGCCCCGGCCCCGGCCCCGGCCCAGCCCTCGGCCCAGACCCTGGCCCCGTCGGTCCAGGCTCCGCCGAAGGACACCGCCCCGGCCCTCGACCGGACCGAGCGGACCACGCAGCAGCCGCTGCCGCCCATGCCGCCGCTCGATCTGCTCGCGGACCTCACCAACAACCCGCCCCCGCCGCCGAGCCCGCTGCGTACCGTCATCCGGCGGTTCAAGATCTACGCCCCGCTCGTCGTGCTCCTCGCGATCATCATCGCCGTCGTTCAGCTGGTCCGCCCGCTGCCCGAGCCGAAGCTCAAGATGACCGCGCAGAACTCGTACACCTTCGACGGCGGGAACCCGTCCCTGCCCTGGCCCAAGGAAGGCCAGGGCCACATGGCCGCGGCCGGCCTCGGCACCGTCGGCACCTTCGGCGAGCAGAAGCCCATCGCCATCGGCAGCGTCGCCAAGACGATGACGGCCTACGTGATCCTGAAGAACCACCCCCTCAAGAAGGGGGAAAAGGGTCCGATGATCGACATCGACAAGACGGCGGTCGACGACGGCAAGAAGGACTCCGACGGCGAGTCGACGGTCAACACGCTGAAGGAGGGCGACAAGATCTCCGAGTACGACGCCCTCGCCGCGATCATGATCCCGTCGGCGAACAACGTCGCGCGGCTCCTGGCCCGCTGGGACACCGGCGGCGACCAGGAGGCCTTCGTCAAGAAGATGAACGAGGCCGCCAAGGACCTCGGCATGGCCAACACCACCTACACCGACCCCTCGGGTCTGGACGCGACCACCGTCAGCACCGCCGAGGACCAGGTCAAGCTGGGCCTGAAGGTGGTCGAGATGTCCGAGCTGATGGCCATCACCAAGCTGCCGAGCTGGACCGACCCCTCGGGCAAGCCCTGGCGCAACTGGAACGACCTCGTCCCGTACAACGGGGCCGTCGGCATCAAGACCGGTTCCACCACCAAGGCCGGCGGCAACCTGCTCTTCGCCGCCGAGAAGAAGGTCGGCAAGACCAACCAGCTGATCGTCGGCGCGGTCCTCGGCCAGCACGGCGTGCCGATCCTCGGCACCGCCATCACCGCGAGCAAGAACGTCATGCTCGCCACGCAGAAGATGCTCACGAGCGCCCCCGTCCTGAAGAAGGGCGACGTCGTCGGGTACGTGGACGACGGCCTCGGCGGCCACACCCCGGTCGTGGCCACCGCCGACGTCGAGGCGGTCGGATGGCCGTCGCTCCACATCGACGTCAAGCTCGTCGGCGGCGACGGGAAGCTGCCCCAGACCGCCAAGTCCGGCACCGAGATCGGCATGCTGACCGTCGGCGAGGGGGCCAGCCAGGTGAAGGTGCCGGTGGCGCTGCAGAGTGATCTCGCCGCTCCCGGTATCGGCAGCAAACTGACCCGTGTCGGCTGATCGCTGACCGCGTGGTTCCGGCGCCCCGGGCAACCCCGGGGCGCCGCAGCGCGTCTTGGGACCGGGACGCAGGTGTTGACGTGTTGATGACGCATGGCCATGTGCCTGTGCCGGGGAGCACCGGAGTAGCGCAGTGACGACCGCCGAGCAAGAGAGCCAGGGCGTGCCGGCCGCCGAGGCCGGTGGCTCCGGCGTGCCCGGGGTGCTCGGGGTGCCCGGGGCGGCGGCCGCTTCGGCCGGGGCCCCGGCCGGGGCGCAGGCGGGGGCGCGGGCCGGGGCCGCGGGGTGGGCCCGTCGGCATCCGGTGGCGGTCGCCACCGTGCTGGCCGCCGTCCTGCACGTCGTCTGGTTCTTCTGCTTCGCCAACAGCGGCGGGGACCTCGCCGCGCAGGACGCCTGGGCGGAGTTCGTGGGCCGCCATCCGGACTCGGCGTACAACCTTGCCTGGTACGGCGGCATGCACCCCGTCTCGTACAGCGTGGTCTCCCCGTACGTGATGTACATGATCGGTGTACGGACCACGATGATGGTCGCGGGCACCGTCTCGGCCGGGCTGCTCGCGCTGATCCTCACCCGGTGCCGCGGCGCCGTCCGCGAGCCGCTCTGGCCGGCGCTGGCCGGTGTGTACGGGCTGCTCTGCAACGCGCTGTCCGGCCGCGTCACCTTCGGGCTCGGCGCGATGTTCGCGCTCGGCGCGGTCGCCGCGGTCTTCTGCTGGCCCCGCAAATGGGCCGAGCGGCGCTGGGCCAAGGCCGCCGTCGCGGCCCCGCTCGCGGGGCTGGCCACCGCGGCCAGCCCGGTCGCCGGGTTGTTCCTCGGGGTGATCGCGGCCGCGCTGTTCCTGAGCGGGCGGCGGCCGGGGGCGTACGCGCTGGGTCTGGCCCCGGTGGCGGTGGTCGGGCTGTCGGCCTGGCTGTTCCCGTTCTCCGGGACCCAGCCGATGAAGCTGGGTTCGGCGGCGCCGCCGTTCCTGTTCGGGATCCTGATCTTCGTCCTCGTGCCGAAGCGGTGGAAAACCGTCCGCATCGCCGCGGCGGTCTACACCCTCGGCGTGCTCCTGACCTGGGCGATCGATTCACAGGTCGGCTCGAACGTCACCCGTCTGGTCATGCTGTTCGGCGGGGCGGTGCTGTGCGCGGCCCTGCCGTACGCGGTCCCGCGCTCGCGGCACCGGTACGCGCTGGTGGTCGCCTGTGTGGGCCTGGCCGGGTGGATCACCGCCAACAGCATCACGGACATCGTGCGCACCACCCCGGTGGCCGCCTGGAACCGCGAGCTGGCCCCGCTGGTGGACCAGCTGCAGAAGGCGGGCGCCGAGCGCGGGCGCGTCGAGGTGGTCCCGGCCAGCAGCCACCGCGAGTCCTCGGCCTTCCCCTCGTACGTGAACCTCGCCCGCGGCTGGAACCGGCAGGCGGACCTCGAACGCAATCCGCTCTTCTACGACGACACCCTCACCGCCGAGAGCTACCGGACCTGGCTGGAGCGCTGGGCCGTGCGCTATGTGGTGCTGCCCGCCGACAAACCCGACTCGGGCGGTGAGGACGAGGCGAAGCTGGTGCGCGAGGGGCTCCCGTACCTCCAGCTGGTGTGGGGCGACGCGAACTGGCAGCTGTTCAAGGTGGACGCCCCGACGGAGCTGGTGTCCGGGCAGGCGGAGGTGGTCCGGGCGGGCGCGGACCAGCTGGTCATCGACGTGCGCGCGGCCGGGCGCGTACTGGTGCGGATCCCCCATTCGCCCTGGCTGGGGCTGCTGGACGCGGCGGGCAGGCCGGTGGCGCCGCCGCAGGAGACCTTCGCCTCGAAGGCGCGCAGCGGGCGTGGCGGGACGCTGCCGAAGGAGTACGCGAACACGGCCGGCTGCCTGTTCAAGGCGGCTCCCGACGAGTCGGGGGACGTCTGGACGGAGCTGCTGGCCCCGGCGCCGGGCCAGTACCGGGTGGCGGCGAAGTACCAGCTGCCGCGCGGAACGCCGTGCCCGGAGGAGCTGGTCCGCGGGGTGCCGGGTCCTTGATCGGCAGTTTTTACGTCCGGTCCGGGTGCGATGGTCCGCATATCTGCATACCATCCCAATAGTCCGATTGGGTGCTTCCCGAGGAGTTGACGACGGGATGAGCAGAGCGCAGAAGCAGGACGTCAAGGCGGCCCTCCAGCCCCAGGCCCACGAAGCGGACCGCCCGCCCCACCCGGCAGGCCACGGCTTTGAAGGCCCGCTGCGGAGCAAGGTCAAGGGCGGAGCGCACACGAAGGCGGACCTCAAGCGGGCCGGCACCCCGCAGGGCGACCGCATCGGCGAGCGCAGCAGAGGCCTGAGCTGATCCCCGCATCCCCGTGACCCGGCCCTTCCGGCCCACCCGGGAGGGCTCTCGCACGCCGCACACGCCAAAGGCCCCCAGCCGAAACGGCTGGAGGCCTCGGAGACGGTGCCCCCGGCAGGATTCGAACCTGCGACACCCGCTTTAGGAGAGCGGTGCTCTATCCCCTGAGCTACGAAGGCAGGGGCTTGTCGGAAACGTTGCCGGAAACCCCAGAGGGATCGCCCGGCTGCTTCGACAAGCGTGCTGGTCAGATGACGTGCGTTTGCCCGGGTGGAGATGCCCTTGCGGACACCTTTTCCCGGCATACGCCTGGTAGTCGACTGACCGCTGACAGCCTAGCGGATCGTGCTGGGAGTGGGCGCATGGATTGCTGCAGGAGCGGGTCTGAGGCGAGGGCATGGCCGTGACCTGGCAGTTCTGAAGGCCAGGGGGCGTGCGCGCGGAGGCTGGGTGCGCGGTGAGGGCGCAGAGGGACGGCTGCGGCGTCCGTTCTGTCTGGTTGCCCCCTGCGGGGGCGTAAATGGGGCGACGGCCGCACCCTCGGGTGGGTGCGGCCGTCGTCGGGTTGAGGTGTATGTCAGGAGCCGAGGAGCCCCTGTGGGCGTTGCTGCGGGCCTCGAGGTGAATCCGGTGGCTGGTGGCGTTCTGCGAGAGGGCGAAGCCCAGGACGAAGATCTTCTGACGCTCGACGCCGTAGGCGATCACGCGGTGATTCCAGAGGCTGAGGTCGAACTGGTTGTGCACTCCGAGTCGGCGCGGTAGGGGCAGAGGAGTTGATTGGTGGGGCTGGCCTGAGGGATCTGCTGTAGGTATTCGGCTCGGTGGAAGCCGCGCTCGGTGTCGCTCTTGAGGCGCGGGCCGGTGTCGGTGGAGCGGAGGGCCCGGTCGGCGGGGGTGGTGGTGATGCCCACGGGGACGCGGTAGTCGCGATCTCCGTGCCGGCAAGGAGTCTTGAGGACGTGGTACCAGCGGTTCTTGGTGGCTCCGGCCCGGTGCTCAAGTCTGATGATCGGGACGGGTTCGAGGATGCGGGTGCCGTCATCGATGCGGCCTTGGTCGCACCAGAGCTCGTGGCCGCTCCTGCAGGGGTTGATGCGTTCGTAGAAGACCGGGGCGACGGATCCGTGCTGCTTGTTTATGGCCAGCAGCCCGTTCCGCGCGAGGGCATCGCGGTGGACGCCGCGGAAGGCACCGTCGTAGACGACGCCCATGCAGCGGGGCAGCGCCTTCTTCAGCATGCGGAACTGCCTGACCGCGATGGCGTCTTTGCTTGTTCTTTGAGTTGTCCGCAGTTGCAAACGATCGGTCGCGGTTAGGGTCGTATGGCTGCGAGCGCAACGGGAGGGGACGCGGTGGGCGACGAGGGCAAGATCCTTGACATCAAGACGGCGGATCTGAAGGCGACAGCGCCGGTGTTCCACGAGCAGAGCGAGGCTCTCGGCACCGCCCTGGGCGCGCTTCGTGCGTCGCTGGCAAAAGCGGGGGCTGCCTGGGGAGACGACGGTCCGGGCAAGGAGTTCCACGCCAAGTATGGGCCGATTGTTGCTCGGATCGAGGAGTCTGCGGACATCCTCAAGGAGGGCCTGGCGAGCATCCACATGGCGATGACCGACATGGCTGACGGGCACATAGAAAACGATGCCCTGGTCGGGGCCATGTTCCGCAAGGTTGCCCCTGCACCTCACGGGGGATCGGACGGCCCGGGGCACCAGCGGTGAGTACTGGTGACAAGGTCCGGGAGATCGTCACCGACGTCACCGGAATCGAGTGGCCCGCCGCTGACGTCGGCAAGCTGCGTGCTATCGCGAACGCCTGGCGGACGTTCGCCGACGACATGG
Organism: Streptomyces sp. NPDC043680; assembly: GCF_056436685.1. Classification (NCBI taxonomy): domain Bacteria; kingdom Bacillati; phylum Actinomycetota; class Actinomycetes; order Kitasatosporales; family Streptomycetaceae; genus Streptomyces; species Streptomyces sp. NPDC043680. The sequence continues at coordinate 288,776 of NZ_JBWKCE010000006.1, forward strand.
AAGACGTCGCGGCAGCCGCCAACAAAGCCGCTCAGACGCTGATTCACAACAACACCGGTGAGGCCATCTCGGCGTTCGCCGACCCCTTCTGGGCCCGCTATTACCACGACAAGAAGGGGTGGCTCCAGGACCTCGTCGACGGGCCTCGTTCCTTGGCGGCCGGGATCGACCAGTACGCCGATGCCGTGGCTGACGCGAAGAAGAAGCTCGACCGCGAACTGGAGATTGCGGGCGCGGTCATCGTCGCCGGCACGGCCCTGGCGTTCTTCACCCTCGGCGCGACCGAGGTCGCCGCGGCGGCGGCCACCGCCACCATTGTCGAGTTGGCGGCAACGGTGGGCGTGGCTCTCACGACCGAGGTCGCCACCATCGCCGGCACCGTCTTCGCGACCGCGGCCATCGCGGGCATCGAATCTGTCACCGTCGACCTCGCCGTTGCACAACCGCTCAAGATAGCCGCGGGGCTGCAGACCGGCTTCAACCTCGACGAGGCACAGGATGCCGGAGTCTACGGAGGCCTTACGGGCGGAGCCTTCGGCGGAGCGGGGAAGGCGTTCCAGCTCGCGAGGGAGGGTGGTGGATGGACCAGTCTCCTGGGAGGTGTCCGTCTGCCGGGCTACACCCCGGAGTTCGCGCTGCCCAGCGGGCTCGCGGTCGAGGCGGGCGATCTCGGCATGCTCCTCCGCGACGGAGAGCCGAACGCCTGGCCTCGAAGCAAGCGCAAGGGGCCAGTCAATCCCAAGTACCGTGCGGATATAGCGGGAGACGAAGGAAACAACGGCTCGCATACCATCGAGCGGCACGTGACGATGACGACACGCGACCTGCGTGCACGTCTGCGAAGCAACCCCGGAATGGGTGCGGCATCCCGATACATAGACGAGACCTCTGCTCAGAGATTCACTGATGCCGCGATGCTCAAACACCAGAAGGAGATCGGCGAATGGCTCGCTAACCCCAAGAGGAAGAAGATGGACTTCTCTGAGCACTTCGACGAGGCAACCGGGATGAGCCTGACCCGGGAAAACTTCAAACGCGGAACCGCCGCACAATGGGTGAACGGAGTGCAAGTGGTCCTGAAGCGTGATCCATCCGCTGCGAGCGGCTACCGAGTCCTCACTTCATATCCCATTCCATAGCGCGAGAGTAAGGCATGAACAGGTGACACCGTCGAACGATCGTTTCCGTGAGCTGCGCCAGCTGTTGCGCTCCTATGAAGTGACCGGCTACGTCTTCGATGACACGGACGACCGCAGCGGAGCTGCGCTCAGCGCCTACCTCAGGCAAGCAGCGATCGACCCCGCGCGCGCAGCCGAGGCGGCAGCCGAAATCGACGACCTCCTCCAAACCGGTCTGTTCAGCGAAGAGATCGCGGATGACGTCGACCTCCTGCCCCACATCCACCCTCCCCATGGGAAGACGGTGGAGGGCTGTCTTGCCGTGATCGGCGGGCACCTCCGGCAGTTCCTCGCGGAGCCGGCGGCTCCCTCCCAGACGCCTCCTCAGACCGCATGGGAATGGAAAGAACGTTTTCCTGAACTCTCGCACCTGCTTGGAGCGTACTTCCACCAAGATTTCTCGCTGGAGTACTCCTCGCACAGGGAGGCTCTGGACGACTACACTTCAGATACTTCGGAGAGTGACCTCCGACAGTTGTCGGACGAGATCCGTGAATTCCTGAGCCTCAATGAATCAGATCAACTGCTCAAGAAGTCGGCGGCGACACTGGGGCTCAGTATCCTCCCGCCGAAGGGCGTGCGGCTGCGCCAATGGCTGGCGGATGTGCGGGAGATCGTTCTCCACCAAACGCAGGGATGAATGGCGGGTAGTCGGCACGGCTTGGCGGTCGATACCTGGCTCGCCCTGCCCGGCCCTGCCTTGCCGGCAACACCCGCAGGCCCGAGGCGCGTTTCGCGTACCGGGCATGCCGGCGCGGGCCGCGGGCGTGCGGGTGATCTTGGCTCGGGCGGGGGCGTGCCCCGGAGCGGCCGGGTGGCTGCTTCCGGGGCATGGGCGTGGTGTGGCTGTCGGTGGATCAGCGGTTGTCGTACAGGCCGAACATGTCGATCACCAGGTGGGCGGGCTGCCAGCCCCGGTTCCAGAAGTCGATGATGCCGTTCTTGCCGGTGCTCGCCTGGACCAGGTTCGGGACGGTCGCGCCCTTCGTCCAGTTCAGGTTGGAGGAGTTCGGCGGAGTCGGCATGACCGCGGTGTCGTTGTCGTACTGGCCGCTGGTGTTCGGGTCGGGGGAGACGGTGAGGTGGCCGTCGCCCTGTGTGTCGGTGACCGTCGTGTTGAGGACGTAGCCCTTGACCGAGGGGCGGTCGTCGGCCAGCGGCAGGTGGATGTAGTCCTGCCCGGGGAGCGGGGCGAGCCAGTCCCGGGAGTCGTACAGCCGGGTCGGTGCCACCGGCAGGTACGCGGCCTTGCTGTCGCCGCTGTAGTAGCCGACGACGTCCACGATCACGTCGGTCGGGCTCCAGGAGCCGTTACGGAAGTTGATCTTCCCGTCCGGGCCGACCGGCACGATCACCGAGTTGGCGACCGTCCGGCCGGCGGTGAAGTTGAGGTTCGACGTGGAGGGCGCCTGCCGGCCGCCCGGGAAGACGGTCAGGTGGCCGGAGCTCTTGGGGCCGGTGACGGTGACGTTGAGGGCCACGGCCGTGACGCCCGTGCCCGGCACGCCGGCCTGGCCGGCGATCTGGACGGCGAAGGTGCCCTGTCCGGCGACCTGGCCCCTGGCGGTGCCCAGTCCTTCCCGGCTGTCGACGACGCGGGTCGGGTCCAGCGAGGTGTAGCCGCTGGCGGCGGAGCGGGTGAAGTACCCCGTGACGTCCGCGATCAGGTCCACCGTGCCCCAGCTGCGGTTGGCCAGCTCGACGTAACCGTCCTCGCCGACCGGCACGATCGCCAGGTTCGGAACGGTCTGCCCTGTCACGAAGTTGACGTTCGACGCGTTCGGCCGCTCGGTGCCCGACGGGTAGGCCGAGATGTGCCCGTCGGTGGCGGCGTTGGTGACGGTGAGGTTGAGGGCCACGGCTGTCACACCGGCCGGAATGCCGCCGTTGCCGCCGACCTTCACCCGGGTGGTGCCGTTCGGGGCGACGGCCTGGGCGCCGGCCGCACCGGTGCCGTCCCGGGTGTCCAGCAGCCGGGTCGGGGCGTGCGGGATGAACTCCGAACCGGCCACCGTGATGTCCATGCTGTTGGTGGCGGTCACGTTGTTGTTCAGGTCGGTCAGGGTGACCGTGACCGTGTGGGCGCCGACCTCGGCGTAGGTGTGCTTCGTGTCCAGCGTCTTGTTGTCGGTGGTGTAGTCGGTTTCGGTCTCGCCGTCACCCCAGTTGATCTCGATGCGGATCGCGGTGACGAAGCTGGTGCTGACGTAGGACGTGAGCTCGATGCCGTGTGCGCTGGTGCCGGAGGCGCTCAGGCCGACCGCGAGCCCCGGGTTGTCCCGCACGCTCGCGGACTGCGGAGCGGCGTTCGCCGCGCTCCCCTTGCCGGACGGGGCGGAGACGGCCTTGCGGACGGAACGCTCGGCAGGGCTGCGGAAGGTGGCGGACTTGGCGGCTGCCTCCTTCACGGCTGCATCGTTCACCGAACCCGCCTTTGCCGAAGCGGCATTGGCGGACGCGCCGTGAGCACGGCCCGCGGACGGGCCGGCCGCCTGGGCCGTGGCCGGCACGAGACCAATGGCTGCCGCAACGACGGCAGCAGAAAGCATGATGCGGTGACGATGCACCGGACCCCCCCGGGTTGTTGCACTTATGCGTTGAACTTATGCGTTGAACTTGTTCAACGATCATGTGCGATCAGCGTACACAGCCCTTACCGGGGCCAGCCTCATACGGGCAGGTCCCACTTGCCGGGGGCGAACTTGGTGTTCTCGCCGCGCTGGAGCAGGACGACGCGGCGGGCGGCCCTGTCGTGGACGATGACGGCGGCCACCAGCAGGGTCATCGACGCGAGCGCCGGCTCCAGGGCCCGGGGGCGGTCGTCGTCGGTCGGCCGGGTCACTGAAGTCCCTTCGCAGGAGCGGTCGTTGGTCTGCATGCTAGGCGAGGGCCGGGCGGGTGGCCGTCCTCGAACCCCGCCGCGCTCCCCGGCCCGGCTCCCGGAGCGGCCGCGCCGGGCCGCCGGAGGCCGCCCCCTCACGATCAGCCGGCCGCCGCCGGGCCGCGCGATCAGCGCAATTCCGCGGGATTCGGTTTGACGGCGGCGGGCCCGGTCGATGGGACCCGTGACCGCCGGACGACGAAGGAGAGCCCCGCATGGACTTCCTGCGCCCTGCCACCTGGGAGGAGGCGCTGGCCGCCAAGGCCGAGTACCCCACGGCCGTACCGATCGCGGGCGGCACCGACGTCATGGTGGAGATCAACTTCGACCAGCGCCGTCCCGAGTACCTGATGGACCTGAACCGCATCCGGAGCCTGCGGGAGTGGGAGGTCGGCGAGGACGCCGTCCGGCTCGGGGCGGGCGTGACGTACACGGAGATCATCGAGAACCTGCGCGGGGAGCTGCCGGGGCTCGCGCTCGCCTCGCACACCGTCGCCTCCCCGCAGATCCGCAACCGCGGCAGCGTCGGCGGGAACCTCGGCACGGCCTCCCCGGCCGGTGACGCGCACCCCGCGCTGCTCGCCGCGGGAGCGCAGGTGGAGGTGGAGTCGGTACGGGGCTCCCGGCTGATCCCGATCGACGCGTTCTACACCGGCGTCAAGCGCAACGCCCTCGCCGGCGACGAGCTCATCAAGACCGTCCACATCGCCACCGCGGACGGCCCCCAGCAGTTCTCCAAGGTCGGCACCCGCAACGCCATGGTCATCGCCGTCTGCGCCTTCGGCCTGGCCCTGCACCCCGCGACACGCACCGTGCGTACGGGCATCGGCTCGGCGGCGCCGACCCCGGTCCGGGCCGTGACCGCCGAGGAGTTCCTTGCCGCGGCGCTCGACGAGGGCGGCCTCTGGGAGTCCGGCGGGGCCATCGCCCCCTCGGTGGCGCGGCAGTTCGGGGACCTCGCGGCCGCCGCCTGCAACCCGATCGACGATGTCCGCGGCACGGCCCGCTACCGCCGCCATGCGGTCGGCGTCCTGGCCCGCCGCCAGCTCGTGTGGACCTGGGACGAGTACCGCGGCCGCGGCCCTACAGCCCCATCGGGACGTGCAGTTCGACCGTGACCTCCACCTCCACGGGCGCGTCCAGCGGCAGCACCGCCACGCCGACCGCGCTGCGCGCATGGATGCCCGCGTCGCCGAAGGCGGCCCCGAAGAGCTCGCTCGCGCCGTTGACCACGTACGGCTGGCCCGTGAAGCCGGGGGCGCTGGCGACGAAGCCGACCACCTTGACCACACGCTTGACGGCCGACAGGTCACCGGCGACCGACGAGATCGCGGCGAGCGCGTTCAGCGCGCACTGCCGGGCCAGCTCCTTGCCCTGCTCCTGCGTGATCCCGTCGCCGACCTTGCCGGTCAGCGGGAGCGCCCCGTCGACCATCGGGAGCTGCCCGGAGGTGTGGACGTAGTGCCCGCTGAGCACCGCGGGTACGTACACGGCGACGGGCGCGGGAGCCGGCGGGAGGGTGAACCCGGCCGCGGCGAGACGTTCCTCCGGGGTGCTGGTCATGGTGGGACTCCTTGGGGTAGGGCGGGCGGTAACGGCCCCGGGGGCCGTCGGCCGTCACGGGCGGGTGATCCGGACCTGGAAGCTGCCGTCGCGCAGTTCGCCCACCACGGAGATGCTGATGTCGGCCTTCTCGTCGGTGAAGGTCTCACCCGGCCGGAACGGGGCGTCCGACAGTTCCCCGTGCACATTGGGCCGCCGTGTGCAGCCGCCGCTCCCAGCCGAGCTGTCCGCGACCGTCACCGGCCCCCGCCCGGTGTCCACCTGCGAGTCGACCTTGTAGACGAGGACGCCGGGTTTGCAGACGGCCTCGTCGTTCCCGGCGCGGGTGCGCACCTCCACCGCGTATCCGGAGCTCTCCGTCAGCGGCACGAAGGCCAGTTTGGTTCCGCCCTCCACCGCCAGGGAGGTGAGGACGTGGTCGCTGACGCCCGATTTCGAGGCGCAGCTGATCTGGGAGCTGTCCAGCCAGCCCAGCTTCCACTTGTGCCAGCCCAGCAGGTCGTTGTTGGCGCCCCAGTCCTCGCTCATGATGTCCCAGTGCCCGACCGCGCCGCCGCCGTCGGCGGTGTAGAGGTCGGGCAGGCCGAAGACGTGCCCGTTCTCGTGCGGCAGGACCCGGTAGCCGGTCTCCCGGTAGGAGCCCGAGCCGTCGTCCTGCCGGCTGTAGACGAAGGACGTGTTCGCGAGCGGGACCCCGTCGGCCGTCGGGGCCTCGGCGTTTCCCGAGAAGGTCACCGACAGGACGGTGTCCAGGGCGGAGGGCCCGGCGTTCGGGGTGACCAGGATGTTGATCAGGTCGTAGCGGCTGAAGTCCACCTCGGAGTCGGCGGCCTTCGCGATGTGCTCGACGAGCTGGCGGTAGCCGGGCTCGTACGCGGAGCCGCGGCCGATCCCGTACGCGGCGAAGGGCATCGGCATGCGCAGCCAGGTCCGTATGGGCGCCTCGGGACGGTAGCTGAGGCGGCCGTAGGAGCTGGTGCGGAACCAGTCGGAGGTCCGCGGGAAGAACTCCGCCATCCGGTCCATGGCCGTGCCCTCGCCCTTGGCGTCGGGGAAGTCGATCATCAGGTTCAGCGCCCGGACCTCACCCGTCGAGCGGGAGTATCCGGGCGGCGTCGGCAGGCCCTCGGACATCTGTACGCCCATGGCGCCGGTGATCCGGCAGGGTGCCAGTGCCGATTCGGCGTTCGCGGCCACCGGGCCGGCCGCGGAGTGGCTGTGCCCGGCGATTCCGGTGCTCGCGGTGGCCGTGATCCCCAGGGCCAGCGCGATGAGGCCGATGTAGGCGCAGGCGCGGTGATGTCGGCGTATCCGGTGGCGGGTCTGCGTCATGGAGATCGCCTTCGGGTCCGCGGCAGCCGGCCGGGCCCGGTCTGCTCTCCGTGCGATCACCCTCTGTCGACAGCCGCTCACCCGCGCGCCGGGTGCGGCCGAACGGGAACGGGGCGGTGACTCAGGTCACACGTGGGGGTGAAATAACCGGGGACGCAATCCCCGTTTGTACGAGGGTCCACGAAGCGGGGACCGGCTCCCCGTTTACCGGGGCCCGCCGGACCCCTCCGGACGGTCCCGTACGCACCCCAGGTCCAGGGAGGCCCCGGAATGAAGCGCTCCGACACCGCCCCGGCGGCCGTGCCCGCCCCGCCGGCCCTGTCCGTCGCGTCGGCCCCGTCGCCCTCGGTCGCCCCCGCGGCGCCCGTGGACCTGTCCGCCGCGGCTCCGGCGCCCGCGGGCCCGACGGCTCCAGCGCCCGCGGGCCCGACGGCTCCGGCCGCCGAGCGGGTCCCGCGTCCGCGCGCGGACGCCGTGCGCAACCGGGAGCGGATCCTGGTGGCCGCCCGCGAGATGTTCGTGGAGACCGGCTGCAGCGCCCCGTTCGACGAGATCGCCCGCCGGGCGGGCGTGGGCAACGCCACCGTGTACCGGCACTTCCCCGACCGGGCCGCGCTCGTCCACCACGTCGTGCTCTACGTGATGGGCCGGGTGGCCGCCGAGGCCGAGGAGTCCCTCGCCGTCGAGGCCGACCCCTTCGCCGCGCTGTGCCGCTTCACGCACGCGGCCGCGGACGAGCGGATCGGCGCCCTGTGCCCCATGCTCGCCGGGGACTTCGACCGCGAGCACCCCGAACTCCTCGCCGCCCGCGCCGGCTTGGAGGGGGCGGTGGAAGCCCTGGTGAGGGCGGGCCAGGAGGCCGGTCTGATCCGCACCGACGTCGGGGTCGGCGACCTGATGGTCGCCCTGTCCCAGCTCAGCCGGCCCCTCCCCGACATCACCTGCGTGGACGGGGACATGTTCGTCCACCGTCATCTCCAGCTGTTCCTCGACGGGTTGAGGGCCCCGGCCCGCTCTGTACTGCCGGGTTCGGCGGCCACCCTTGAGGACCTGAGGCAGAAAACCATGTGACGCCCCGGGGTCGCGCCCGATAGCGTCGAAATCCCGAGCAAAATACGCCTTTTTCAGTCATTCCGCACAGTGAAGTGGGTACCCCCATGCCAAAAACAGCCGCGGCACCCGTACCGGTGGCCGACCCCAGTCGATGGAAGGCCCTGGTCTTCATCGCCCTGGCGCAGTTGATGGTCGTGCTCGACGCGACGATCGTGAACATCGCCCTCCCGTCCGCCCAGACCGACCTCGGCATCTCCGACGGCAACCGCCAGTGGGTCATCACCGCGTACGCGCTGGCCTTCGGCGGCCTGCTGCTCTTCGGTGGCCGCATCGCCGACAAGTGGGGGCGCAAGAACGCCTTCGTGGTTGGCCTGACCGGCTTCGCCCTCGCCTCCGCGCTCGGCGGCGCCGCCAACGGCGAGGCGATGATGCTGGGTGCCCGCGCCCTCCAGGGTGCCTTCGGCGCACTGCTGGCGCCGGCCGCCCTGTCCCTGCTGGCCGTCATGTTCACCGACGCCAAGGAGCGCGCCAAGGCCTTCGGCATCTACGGTGCGATCGCCGGCGGCGGTGGCGCCGTCGGCCTGATTCTCGGCGGTTTCCTCACCGAGTACCTCAACTGGCGCTGGACCTTCTTCGTCAACATCCCGTTCGCGATCGTCGCGGCCGTGGGCGCCTGGCTGGTCATCCGCGAGCCCGTCGGCGGACGCAACCGCGCACCGCTCGACATCCCCGGCGTGATCCTCTCCACCCTCGGCCTCGTCGCCCTGGTGTACGGCTTCACCCGCGCCGAGTCGGCCGGCTGGTCGGACCAGGTGACGGTGGCCATGTTCATCGGCTCCGCCCTGCTGCTCGCGGCCTTCGTCTTCGTCGAGTCCAAGGTGAAGTCCCCGCTCCTGCCGCTGCGCGTCCTGCTGGAGCGCAACCGCGGCGGCGTGTACCTCTCGCTGGGCCTCGCCGTCATCGCGATGTTCGGCCTGTTCCTCTTCCTCACGTACTACCTCCAGGTCGTGAAGGGCTACTCGCCCGTCAAGACCGGTTTCGCCTTCCTGCCGATGATCGCGGGCATGATCACGGGTTCCACCCAGATCGGCGCCCGCCTGATGACGCGGGTCGCGCCGCGGCTCCTGATGGGCCCGGGCTTCCTGCTCGCCGCCACCGGCATGCTGATGCTGACGCAGCTGGAGGTCGGGTCCTCCTACCTGGCGCTGATCCTGCCCGCGCAGCTGCTGCTGGGCCTCGGCATGGGTACGGCGTTCATGCCGGCCATGTCGATGGCCACGCACGGGGTGCAGCCGGCCGACGCCGGTGTCGCCTCCGCCATGGTCAACACCTCGCAGCAGGTGGGCGGCGCGATCGGCACCGCCCTGCTGAACACGATCGCCGCCTCGGCGACGACCGCGTACCTGACCGACCACGCCGCCCAGGCGGCGGCGGGCGGCCCGGCGGCGAAGCTGATCCAGGCCCAGGCGATGGTGGAGGGCTACTCCAGCGCCATCTGGTGGGCGGTCGGGATCCTGGTCACCAGCGCGGCCATCGCCCTCACCCTGATCACCACGGGCCGTCCGGGCGCGGGTGGCCCGGTCGCCTCCGGCGGCATGAAGGGTGCGGACGCGGACGCCGAGTTCCAGGTGCCGGTGATCGCCCACTGACGGGGGCCCGGGGCTGCCGGGAATGACTGACGACCCCGTGTCGTTCAAATTTGAACGACACGGGGTTAGTCTGTTGTCAGGGGCCCGTTCCGCGCCCGTGCATGCGACCGCCGGCCCGTGCCGACGCATCCCCAGGCCCGCGCCGACGTACAAGGAGCACCCCGTGACCACCACCGAGCACCGGAACCCCGCCCCGGCCCGCATGCCCGCGCTGTACCTGAGCCACGGCGCTCCGCCACTGGCCGACGACCCGGTCTGGCCGGGCGAACTGGCGGCCTGGTCCGCGGGCCTGCCCCGCCCCCGGGCGATCCTGATGGTCTCCGCGCACTGGGAGGAGGCCCCGCTCGCCCTCGGCGCGACGGAGCCGGCCCCCCTGGTCTACGACTTCTGGGGCTTCCCGGAGCACTACTACCGGGTGCGCTACGACGCCCCCGGCGCGCCCGCGCTGGCCGCCTCCGTACGGGCGCTGCTCCAGGGTCCCGGCACGCCGGTGCAGGACATCCCGGACCGCGGCCTCGACCACGGTGCGTACGTCCCGCTGGTGGAGATGTTCCCGGAGGCCGACATCCCCGTGCTGCAGATGTCGATGCCGACGCTCGACCCGCGCCGCCTGATGGACATCGGCCGCAAGCTGGCGCCGCTGCGCGAGGAGGGCGTGCTCATCGTCGGCAGCGGCTTCTTCACCCACAACCTGGCGGCTCTGCGGCACTCCGGTCCCGGCGTGCCGTCCTGGTCGGCTGAGTTCGACGCGTGGGGCCGCGAGGCACTGGGCGCCTGCGACATCGACGCCCTGCTGGACTTCGAGGCCAAGTCCCCGGCGGGCCGGCTGGCCCACCCCCGCACGGAACACTTCGCCCCGCTCTTCGTCACCCTCGGCGCGGCGGACGCCACCGGTGACCTCGGCCGCCGCACGGACGCGGTGGACGGCTTCTGGATGGGCCTCTCGAAGCGCTCCCTCCAGTTCGGGTGACCGCGCAGGCAACCGGACGGCGCCGGGCGCCGTCTTCAAGGACGGGAGTGCAGCCACGGCCGGCGCTGTTCCGAGGTGCGGCGCCCGGGTCTCGACCCCGCGCCTGACCTGCACCTCTTCGAGCTCTCACGGTGCTGTGCGCCCCTCCGGGGAAGCGGGTGGCGGGGCAGGATACTGCAAGATCTCGAAAAGGAGGGACCGGCGTGGGAATTCTGTCCCGATTCCAGTCGTTGTTTCCTTCGGCAGGGGGCACTCGGGAGAGTGTCCGGGAACGCACAGCCGCGTTCCAGCAGCCGCACCGCGACCGAACTTTTGCAAGGGAGCACGCATGGCAACCCGCGCCGTCGCCCGCCGTCAGTCCACGGGCAGCGCCCGCGCTGCAGGCGGGGAGATCGCCGACCGCGACCTGGTCGGCATGTACCTGGACGAGATCGCGCGCACCCCGCTGCTCGACGCCGCCAAGGAAGTGGAGCTCTCGCAGATCATCGAGGCGGGCGTCTACGCCCAGGAGATCCTCGACGGCGAGATAGAGCGCGAGGGCGACTCCCCTTCGCGTGCGGAGCTGGAAGCCCTGGCCGCCGAGGGGGAGCGGGCCAAGGAGATCTTCATCCGCTCCAACCTCCGCCTCGTCGTGGCCGTCGCCCGCCGCTACCCGCGCAGCGGCCTGCCCCTGCTCGACCTGATCCAGGAGGGCAACGCAGGCCTGGTGCGCGCCGTCGAGAAGTTCGACTACGCCAAGGGCTTCAAGTTCTCCACGTACGCCACGTGGTGGATCCGCCAGGCCATCACCCGCTCCATCGCCGACCAGTCCCGCACCATCCGCCTCCCCGTCCACCTCGTCGAGGAGCTCGGCCGGATCCGCCGGATCCAGCGCGAGTTCAACCGCGAGAACGGCCGGGACCCGGACCACGCCGAGATCGCCGCCGAGCTCGACTCGACGGAGAAGCGCGTGAGCGACGTACTGGACTGGGCGCGCGACCCGGTCAGCCTGAACATGTCCGTGGACGACGAGGGCGAGACCCAGTTCGGCGACCTCCTGGAGGACACGTCGGCGATCTCCCCGGAGCAGTCCGTCCTGTCCCTGCTGCGCAGCGAGGAGCTGGAGGACCTGCTGGGCAAGCTGGACCAGCGCACGGCGTCGATCATCAAGATGCGCTACGGCATCGACGACGGCCGCGAGCGGACCCTGACGGAGGTCGGCAAGCAGCACGGCCTGACCCGCGAGCGGATCCGCCAGATCGAGAAGCACGCGCTGCTGGAGCTGAAGCGGATGGCCGGCGCGTCGGGCTTCGACGCAGTGGCCTAGCCGGGCCCGCGCGAGCCCCCTGTACGAGCCCCCGGTGCCTATCCCCCCCAGGCGCCGGGGGCTCTCTCCGTCTCCCGGGCTACGCCCCCCTCTCCGGACCACGCCCCCTCTCCGGCTACGCCCTCTTTCCGGCTAAGCCCCCGCCGCGGAGGCCAGCCGCGCGGCCAGCTCCCGCGCCGCCACGGCCAGGAACTCCGGCGCGTGCACGGTGAACGGCACGCCGATCAGCGCAAGCCTGGCCACCAGCCACTCCGGGGAGTCCCCGCTCTCGAAGCACACCCTGGTACCCCCCGGCTCCGCCACCGCCGCATCGCGCAGCCACGGCGGCAGGGCCTCCGCCTCCGCCGCGAGGACGACCTCCACCCGGTACGTCTCCGCGCCCCGCACCCCCCGCCGTACGAACTCCTGCGCGTCCATCGGCAGCTCCCGCGGCGCGAACCGGGCGCCCGTCGCGAACGGCTCCGCCACCCGGTCCACCCGGAACGTCCGCCAGTCCTCCCGCTCCAGGTCGTACGCCACCAGGTACCACCGGCTCCCCGTGCTCACCAGCCGGTACGGCTCCACCAGCCGCCGCGACTGCACCCCGTCCCGCGCCCGGTACGCGAACCGCAGCCGCTCCCGCCCCGCCACCGCCGACGCCATCGTCGTCAGCGTCCGAGGATCCACGCTGGCCCCGTCGCCCCGCGCCAGGGCGACCGTGGCCGACTGGAGCGAGCTCACCCGGTGGCGCAGCCGGCTCGGAAGCACCTGTTCCAGCTTGGCCAGGGCCCGTACGGACGCCTCGTCCACCCCCTCGACGGCGTGCCCGGCCCCCGCACGCAGGCCCACCGCGATGGCCACCGCCTCCTCGTCGTCCAGCAGCAGCGGCGGCATCGCGGCCCCCGCCACCAGCCGGTACCCGCCTTCCGGGCCCAGAGTGGCCTCCACCGGATAGCCGAGCTCCCGTAGCCGGTCGATATCGCGCCGGATCGTCCGGGCACTGACCCGCAGCCGCTGCGCCAACTCGCTCCCCGGCCACTCGCGCGGGGTCTGGAGGAGGGAGAGCAGGGTGAGCAGGCGAGCCGGAGTGTCGGTCATGTCACCAGCCTGCCAGCGCATTAGGACACCAACTGACCTACATGCCGTCTAGGTTTTCTTCATGACCACCGAGACGTCCCAGACATCGCCCGAAAGAAAGAACGGGCCCGTACGAGAAGAGCGGAACTCCCCCCTGCCCGACCACGCCCCACCCGCAGCAGCCGACCCGGCGCCGGCCGACCGCCGCCGCTGGCTCGCTCTCGCGATCGTGATGACCGCGGCCTTCATGGACCTGGTCGACGTCACGATCGTCAACATCGCGATACCCCGGATGCGCACGGACTTCCACGCCTCCACCAGCGCCATCCAGTGGATCACCGCCGGATACGCCCTCGCCTTCGCCGCAGGTCTGATCACCGGCGGCCGTCTCGGTGACATCTACGGGCGCAAGCGCCTCTTCCTGATCGGCATCTCCGGCTTCACCGCCGCCTCCCTCCTGTGCGGGATCGCCGCCAACCCCGACATGCTCGTCGCCTCCCGCATCCTCCAGGGCGGCATGGCGGCCATGATGGTCCCGCAGGTCCTCGCGATCATCCACGTCACCTTCCCGCCGAACGAGCGCGGCAAGGTGTTCGGCATGTTCGGTGCGATCGTCGGGCTCGGCGCCGTCTCGGGCCCGATGCTCGGCGCGCTGCTCAGCGAGGGCAACATCCTCGGCCTCGAATGGCGCCCGATCTTCCTGATCAACCTGCCCGTGGGCATCGCCGGCGTGATCCTCGGCCGCAAGTACATCATCGAGTCCAAGGCCCCCAAGGCCCTGCGCCTCGACCTGGTCGGCGTCGTGATCGCCACCCTCGGCCTGGTCATGCTGATCTTCCCGCTGACCCACGGCCGGGAGAACGACTGGCCGCTGTGGGGCTTCCTGTGCATGGGCGCCGTGCCGTTCGTCTTCGCGGGCTTCATCGCCTACGAGAAGTACAAGATCCGCAAGGACGGCTCCCCGCTGGTCGAGCTGTCCCTGTTCAAGGTCAAGAGCTTCGCCGGCGGTATCGCCGTCCAGCTCACCTTCGGCATCGCGACCGGCATCTTCTTCCTGGTGTGGACCCTCTACATGCAGATGGGCCTCGGCTGGAGCGCGCTGCGGGCCGGCACCACCGGTATCCCCTTCTCCATCGCCGTCTCGGTCGCCGCGGGCATCTCGGTGCAGAAGCTCGTACCCCGCTTCGGCCGCAAGGTGCTCCAGGCGGGCGCCCTGACCATGGCCGCGGGCCTGCTCCTCTACATCTGGGAGTCCGGGCACTACGGCATGGACATCGCCTCCTGGCAGATGGCGGCGCCGCTGGTGGTCATGGGCATCGGCATGGGCCTGATCGTCGCCCCCCTCACCGACACCGTGCTGTCCGAGGTGCCGCGTGAGCACGCGGGATCCGCATCCGGGCTCATCAACACCACCGGCCAGATGGGCAACGCCCTGGGCCTCGGCCTGACCTCCGTCGTCTTCTTCGGCCTGATCGACGACGACATGGTCCTCGGCAAGCCCTACGTCGACGCCTTCCACGGCGCGCTGTGGTGGATCGTCGCCGTCCTCGTCGTGATCTTCGCGGTGATGTTCATGCTGCCGCGCAAGGCGCTCCCGCCGGAGCAGCGCGAGGGCGCCACGCAGCCCGCCGGGTCGGCCCCCGAGCCGGTCGCGGCCCCGGCCGCCTAGGCTCCGCCCGCGTGCGCACCGACGGGCATGTCCGCCTCCCGGGCGGGCATGCCCGTCGCCGTTCGCCTCACTGCACGCGGGTGCGGTGCTCCATCGCCCCGCGGGCCGCCGCCTCGCTCTCGTACACCTCGCACATGTGGCGGCCGTCGGGCGTCGCCGTGTGCTCGACCTCCCACAGGCTCACCTCGCTGCCGTCCAGCAGCACGAACGAGTGCTCGTACAGGCTGAATCCGGCGCCCCGCCCGTCCGGCAGGCACTGCCGGGTGCCGAACGCCTGGGTGATCTGGTGCGCGTACGCCGAGCGCAGCAGCGCGGCCACCTGCTCGCCGGGGCGGTCCGCGTTCTCCGCGCGGCGCAGCACCCGCCGGGCGTGGTCCGCGGACTGCTCCACCGCGTACTCCCGGTGCCGGTGGGCCGGAGTGGAGGCGGCGAACAGCGCACTCAGCGCCGGCGCCTCGCCGTCCGGTTCCTCCTGGCCCGCGGCCGCCGCAGGATCGGCCACCGCACCCTCCCCGAACAGCCGGGACACGGCCAGGCAGGCCTCCGCCTTGCTCGTGAAGAGCTCGTGCCGGACGGCCCGGTCGTCCCGCAGCCGGTACACCAATTCCCACAGCGAGGCGGAACCGCCGTCGGCCAGCAGGTAGGTGTGCCGGTGGGTCTCCCGCCACAGTCCCGCCGCCGGGCTGTGGTGGGTGGTGTAGAGCGAAGAGCTGTGGGCGAGCGCCGTGCCGAGGCGCTCGACCAACCGGTCGGGCAGGTCGAAGGAGTTGAGGGCGCGGCCCAGGAGTCGCGCGAGGTGCGCCTCGGTTGTCTCGTACGGATCGCTCAAGGTGGGTCTCCAGGCCGTCGCAGCTTGTCACTTCGCGGAAGCACAACGTAGCCCCTGGCTCTGACATCACGTCCGGGGTTCGGTAAAACGTCCGGGAAGTACCGGCGGTTCCCGCCACCCCTTCAGGTCAACTTGCAAGGGGAGGAGCATGGTTCGCCCGGGTCTGTGGTGAAGCGCGGGACGATGGGCCGTATGGCAACGAACACAGTGGGCGTCCCCCGCCAGCAGAGCCGCCCCCGCAGACCTCACGAAGACGAACCGGCCGCAGCCCCCGCGCGGTTGGCCTGGCTGCTGGTCCTCACCGGCGCCGCCGGGCTGCTGGCCTCCTGGGTGATCACCCTCGACAAGTTCCTGCTGCTGGAGGACCCGGACTTCAAGCCCGCCTGCAGTCTCAACCCGGTCGTCTCCTGCGGCAGCGTCATGCAGAGCGAACAGGCCGCGGCCTTCGGCTTCCCCAACCCGATGCTGGGGCTGGTCGCGTACGGGGTCGTCGTGTGCGTCGGCGCGGGCCTGCTGGCCGGCGCCCGCTACCACGGCTGGTTCTGGCTGGGACTGAACGCCGGGACCCTCTTCGGCACCGGGTTCTGCGCCTGGCTCATGATCCAGTCGCTCTATGAGATCAACGCGCTCTGCCTGTGGTGCTCCCTGGCCTGGGTGGCCACACTGCTGATGTTCTGGGCGGTCACCGCACACACGGTCCGCACCGGCCTGCTGCCGGCGCCCCGGCCCGTGCAGGGCTTCTTCACCGAGTTCGGCTGGGCTCCGCCCGTCCTGCACATCGGTGCGATCGGGATGCTGGTCCTCACCCGGTGGTGGGAGTTCTGGACCGGCTGACGGCGCCCGGCCGGCCCCCGCGGGCGCCGGCACGGCCGAGGGCCCCGGCAGCTGGTGGCTGCCGGGGCCCTCTTCACTTCGCTCCACGGGCGCGAGTGGCCCGGCCGCAAGAAGGGGTGGAGATCAGCTGCCCTGGGACAGGTTGCCGGACAGGATCGGGATGTTGTCCAGGATGTGCGAGAGCGGCTCGTCGCCCTTGGCCTGGGTGGAGTTCTCGGTGCACTGCTGGTTCTGCGGGTTGGACAGGAGGTTGACGTCCTGGAGGCCGACGTTGGCGGCCCCCACGAGGTTCTGCACGTTGACCTTCGCGGGCAGGGCGAGGCAGGGCTTGTTCAGGGTGCCCTGGACCAGGCTCAGCTGCGGGCTCAGGTCGCCGTTGGTCTTCTGGTTGCCGTAGATCTGCTGGGCACCGTTGCCGTTGACGGTGTTGATCCCGTTGTCGTTGCCGATGGCCATCGCCGGGGCCGCGACAGCGGCGCTCGCGCCCACGGCGGCAGCGGTGACCGCGGCAGCAGTCATGATCTTCTTGAGCATCATTGGTCCTTATGTCGCACGAGTGCCCGCTAGTGGAGCGCACTGGTCAACTGGGCTGCCACGGCGTTGGTTCCGCTCGTTCACTCAAACGGCCCGATCGTGGCGGGCTTTTCCCCGACCGGGGTGATCCACCCCCGGACGCCTGCACGAAGCCCGTACGCAGCCGCCATCGCCGGCGCCGGTGTCCAAGATCGTGTTGCGCTCCGTAGAAGGTGTTCTCACGGTGGGTAAGGAGGCGGACGCTCGGGTCCGCTCCTGTGCGACCACGAAGGAACCCCCATGCACCGCACGAAGCCGTCCCGTATCCGCGTCCTTGTCCCGTCGGTCCTCGCGGCCGTCATACTCACCGGTGCGGCTGCCCCCGCCGGCGCCGCGGACGGTGGCGGCAGCGCAGCCCTCGACAGACGAGTGGCGGCAGCCCAGCAGGAGATCAACCGGCAGGCGGCTGCGGCAGGTCCGCTCGACGACCTCCTGGCGGGCGTCTCCAAGACCCTGGAGGGCCTCCTCAAGAGCCTGCAGACCCTGTTGCCCGGGGTGACGCTGCCACCGATCCAACTGCCGACCCTCCCGGACCTGCCGGAGATCCCGGCGATCCCCGAACTGCCCATCGACATCCCCGACCTCCCGATCCCGGAGATCCCGGAGCTTCCCGAGATCCCGGTCTCCCAGCCGGTGCAACCCGCGCCGGCGGCCCCGGTGTCGGCGCCGGTGAAGATCGTGCAGGAGATCCCCCGCCTGCCGTGACGGAGGCCGGAGGGCCGCGGAGGGCGGCCGGAAACCGCTCGTGATTACGACTATTGAGCTGAACAGGTCTGATTGCGCGCGGAGCCGTGTCCCCATGGGAGGCTAAACCGTTTCGCTCGGTGTGAGCCCCGGATCGGGGCAGAACGTCGAACAGAAGGTGCACTTCCCATGAACTCTGCCAAGAAGGCCGCCCTGGTCCTGGCCACCGCTGGTCTCGCTGCGGCCGGTGCCGCCGGCTCCGCCCTGGCCGACGCGACGGCCGAAGGCGCGGCCGTGGGTTCCCCCGGCGTTGTCTCCGGCAACCTGGTCCAGGTCCCGGTCCACGTGCCGGTCAACGTCTGCGGCAACACCGTGAACGTCCTCGTCGGGGTGCTGAACCCCGCGTTCGGCAACGTCTGCGTCAACGACTGACGCTGCGCCACGTCTGACTGTGGGCGCCACCGGCCTCGCCGGTGGCGCCCACAGTGCGTGTCAGGGGCGAGGCGGGTCAGTGGGCGCCGCCGTTGAGCTTCACGCCGCCGAGCAGCGGGGAGGCCTGGGTGGCGCCGTTCGCCAGGCCGAGCAGCTCGCCCGGCGCGTTGTTGCGGACCTTGTTCACCTGCTGGGCGGTGACCAGGACCTTCTCCACGGTCTGACCCTGCTCGGCGAGCCCGTTGCCCAGGGTCTGCGGGAGCGACTCGGTCACGGGAGCGAAGGCGTTGATGGCGTCCGTGGCTCCGCTCGTCACGCTCATGGGGGGCATCGCGGCATCGGCGGCGAAAGCAGGGGCGGAGGCGCCGAGCGCGGCAACGGAACCGGCGACGACTGCGGCGGCCTTCGAGAGCTTCATATCGAAATCCTCTTCTTTCATGGACAGAGGCGCAGCGGCGACCGTCGCGCCGCTTTCGCTCTGGTAACGATTCCCCACGGCTGCGGAAACGCGTACGGCAACGGCCGGAGAATCCACCAGGGACTCTCCGGCCGATACTTCTTCTGATTACCGGTATTGCCGGTCAGGTGTTCCGGGACCTTCGGTAGAGAATCGCGCCGCCCAGTACCAGGGCCGCGGCGAGGGCAGCCGCGGCTCCGGGTTGACCGGCGCCGGTCTCGGCCAGCGCCGGAGCGGTGACGTGCGCCGGGGCCGGGGCGGGAGCCGGGGCGGGCGCGGGCGCGGGGGTCAGCCGGACCGGTGTGTCGGCGGCCGGTGCGGCCGGCGGCTGTTCGGCGGGCGGGACGATCTCGGGCGTCGGCGCAGCCGGTGCCGGGTGCTCCACGACCTGGCTGCCGTGCGGCGGCGCGGGGGCGGGCTGCTCCTCGACCGGCGCGGGGGCCGGGAGGGGACGGGGCGCCTCCTCGACCGGAGCGGGAGCGGGCAGCGGCCGGGGGGCCTCCTCGACCGGGGCGGGGGGCGGAGCGGGTGCCTCGTGGACGGGCGGCGCCTCCTCCACCGGAGCCGGCGGGGGAGCGGGCTGCGGGGCCGGGTGCGGGGCGGGGGCCGGGAGGGTGTGCGGATGGTCGTCGCACTCCTCCTCGTGCGGCCCGGAGCCGCCGTAACCGCCCTCGTCCCGGGACGCCTGGTGCCGGGGCTGCTCGTGGCGGGGCTCCTGGTGCCGCGGCTGCTCGTGCCGGGTCTCCTGGTGCGGGGGCTCCTCGTGGCGGGGGGCCGCATGCCGGGGGGCGGCGTGGCGCGGAGCCGCGTGCCGGGGTCCCGGGTGCCGCGGCTCCTGCGGCCGGTTCTCCTCGTGTCGGCTCTGCTCGTGCCGGCCGCCCTCGTCCTCCTCGCCCCCGTACCCGGACTCCTCCGTGTGCTGCTGCGGCCGTGCGTGCCGGCCCTCGCGCTCCTGGAGGTAGTGCTCGAAGGCCTCGGCCTGATCGGGGCTCAGGTAGTGCTCGTAGGCGTGGCCGTCATGGCGGTCGTCGGAGCCGGTCGTGTTGGCGCACGTGTTTCCGAACGTGGGGTTGAGCGCCGCTCCGCCGTCGACGCTGTTGCCGCACACGTTCGGCGAGAAGGTGACCGGTACCGAGACGCTGTTGCCGGACAGCACGCCCGGAGAATGCGAGGCCTCGGCCACCGCCCCCGGGTGCGCGTAGGCCGCGCCGGTCGCGATCGAGAGCAGGCTTGAGGCGGCCGCCGCCGTGAGCACCCCCTTGCCCAGTACCTGTCGGCTCAGTACCTGTCGCATGGGTCCTTCCCTGTCTACCGGCTCTGCCGCCGGTGCTGAATCGAAGGTGGCCTCGGAGTGCACCGCCGTGCACTCCGAGGCCACCCCGAGGAGGTTGCCCTTGCGGGCACCGGCGCTTCGTCAGTCGTTGACGCAGACGTTGCCGAACGCGGGGTTCAGCAGGGCGATCACGTTGACGGTGTTGCCGCAGACGTTGACCGGAACGTGGATCGGCACCTGGACCAGGTTGCCGGAAAGCACGCCGGGGGAGCCGACGGCGGCACCCTCCGCCACCGAGTCGGCCATGGCGGGGGAGGCGGCACCGGCAGCCATCAGAGCGCCGGCGGCCAGCACCACTGCCTTCTTGTACGTCATTTGATTTAAATCCTTCCCGCAGCGGCTTGTCCGCTGCAGTAATAACAACGAGCGGGTCCGGGAAAAGAAACCGCCTATTTCAAGACGGCTCCCCAATTCACCCCGACAGGCCGGTCGGCCGAAATTCGCCGAGTAATTTATCGGGAATTCGTGGGCCGACAAGCGGCGAGGCCGCCGCGCCCGGGGGCGCGGCGGCCTCGCGGGGTGCGGGGCGCGATCAGCTGCCGGACGAGACGTTGCCGGACAGGATCGGGATGTTGTCCAGGATGTGCGAGAGAGCCTCGTCGCCCTTGGCCTGGGTGGAGTTCTCGGTGCACTGCTGGTTCTGCGGGTTCGACAGGACGTTGAAGTCCTGGAGGCCGATGTTGAGGGCCGACACGAGCGACTGCACGTTGGCCTTGGCGGGCAGGGCGATGCAGGGCTTGTTGAAGGAGCCCTGGATGAGCGCCATCTGCGGGCTCATGGTGCCGTACGTGGCCTGGTTGCCGTAGATCTGCGCAGCGCCGTTGCCGTTGACGGTGTTGACGCCGTTGTCGTTCCCGATGGCCATCGCCTGCGGCGCCATGGCGGCGCCGATGCCCACGACCGAGGCCGCAACCGCTGCCGAGGCCATCATCTTCTTGATCATTGTCGTCCCTAATTTGCAGGATTGCCCGGTACTTGAAGCACCCGGATCAACGGCCGCGCATCAGCGGGGTTGCGTGGATTCACCCGGATGCCGACGTTTCGGGCGCCGTGGTTGACGGTGGGTACGGCGGTCAGCGGTTGACGCAGACGTTGCCGAACGCCGGGTTCAGCAGCCCGATCACGTTCACGCTGTTGCCGCAGGCGTTCACCGGGATGTCGATCGGAACCTGGAGCAGGTTGCCGCTGAGCACGCCCGGGGACTGTGCCGCGACGCCTTCGCGGTCGCGCCGTCCCCGTCGAGTGCGGAGGCGAGGCCCGCGCCGCCCACCAGCAGGGCGGCGCTCGCGGCCGCCGTGGCGGTGCCGCGCATCAGCCTCTTCTTCATCTCCGCATTTCCTTTCCGTTCGAACAATGGTCCATCCGCATAACGACTCGCCGCCTACGAGGGTGCGTGCCATCGCCCAAAAGGCCGTACGAGCGAGTCCGGCGTGATTTCCGGCACGATATCTGCCAAAGTTCACTCCTGTTTTGTCCCCTTGATCGAAAATGGAGACGGGGTCATGGGTTCCTCCCGCAGAATCCTCGGCACGCTCGGTCTGCTGTCCTGCCTCACACTTTCGGCCAACGCTCCCGTCGCGGGCGCCGCCCCGCCGGGGCTGGGGGAAGCCCCCAAGGTCCCTTTCACCCAGCGTTACCAGGCCGTGCTGCACGGAGGGCTGGTGCGGGCCTCCAACTCGTCCATCGCGTGCCGGCGGGAGGAGTCCCCCGACGTCGAGTCGTGCGCCGACGTCAAGCAGGGTGCGGCCGGGGTGAACAGCGACTTCGAGATGTTCTACAGCGAGGTCGACAAGGACCCGGACACCTACAACTCCACCCGGGCCGAGCTGAAGGTCCCGGAGGGCGCGAAGGTGGCGTACGCCCGCCTGTACTGGGGCGGCAATCTGCGGGTGGGTGAGCAGAAGCCGCCGGAGGACAACGGCCGGGTGCTGGTGGCCGAGCCGGGCGGGGCCTACAAGGAGGTCCTGGCCGACACCGTCATCGGGCACCGTACGGACGCGGACAGCGACGCCTACCAGGCCTCGGCCGACGTGACCCCGATGGTGCGCAAGGGCGGCGCGGGCATGTGGACGGTCGCCCAGCTCAACATCGCCATGGGGCACTCCGCGGTGGGGGCCTGGGGCGGGTGGACGCTGGTCGTCGCCTACGAGCACCCGCAGGAGCCGGTCCGCCGGATCTCGCTGTGGGACGGCTTCGAGGGGCTCGCCGAGCGCGCCGCCGGGGCTGCGGGCGACACGGTCGAGCTCACCGGCCTGGACGCTCCGCCCGGGGCGGCCGGGAAGGCCGGCGTGGTCGCGTACGACGGGGACCGCGGGACCCTCGGGGACTCACTCACGGTGACCGCGGACAGTGGTCGCCGAGTCAGCGTCAGCGATGCTGAAAATCCTTTTAATGATGTTATGAATTCCACGATCACGGAATTCGGACGTCCCTCGTTCGCGCGACAGCCCGAACATATGAATAATCTCGGATATGACGCGGACGTGTTCGACCTGAGTCCCGCCCTGTCCGGTGGTGCCCGGAGCCTGAACTTCAGGTTCACGGGCGAAAGCCAGGGTCAATTCCTCGGCGTGCTCTTCGTTCAGACAGATGCGCGCCGCTGAACGTAGGAGACCGCTCCGCGTGCCGACACAGCATTCCTCCCTGACCGTCCTCCATCTCGTCCAACCCGTGGACGGCGGCGTGGCCCGCGTCGTCGTCGACCTCGTCCGTGCCCAGTCCGCGGCCGGACTGCGCGCCGTCGTCGGCTGCCCCCGCGGCGGCCGCCTCGGCGACGACGCCCGTGCGGCCGGGGCCGAGGTGGTCACCTGGCGCGCCGGACGGGCGCCCGGCCCCGAACTGCCCGCCGAGGTGCTCGGCGCCCGGCGGGTGATCCGCCGGGTCCGGCCCGACGTCCTGCACTGCCACAGCGCCAAGGCCGGGCTCGCCGGGCGGCTCGCCGCCCGCGGCCGCGTGCCCACCGTCTTCCAGCCCCACGCCTGGTCCTTCGACGCCGTCGGCGGAGCCACCGCGGCCCTCGCCCTGCGCTGGGAGCGGTTCGGGGCCCGTTGGGCCGACCGGGTGCTCTGCGTCAGCGAGGCCGAGCGCCGCGTGGGCGCCGCAGAGCGGATCACCGCCCACTGGTCGGTCATCCGCAACGGCGTGGACCTCGACCACTTCCGCCCCGGCGGACCGGACCCGGACCAGGACCGGGCCCGCGCCCGCGCCGAACTGCCCTGGCCCGCCGCCGTGCAGGGGGACGGGCCGCTCGCCGTCTGCGTGGGCCGCCTGTGCCGGCAGAAGGGCCAGGACGTGCTGCTCCAGGCATGGCGGGAGGTCCTCGGCAACCTGCCCACCGCCCGACTGGCGCTGGTCGGCGACGGCCCCGACACCGAGCGGCTGCGCCGCGCCGCGCCGCCCGGAGTGCTCTTCGCGGGCTCCGCCCCCGACATCCGACCGTGGCTTCGGGCCGCCGATCTCGTTGTACTGCCGTCGCGGTGGGAAGGCATGGCGCTCGCCCCGCTCGAAGCCATGGCCTGTGGCCGACCGGTCCTGGTCTCGGACGTCAGCGGTGCCCGGGAGAGCCTGCCGCCCGGCCAGGGACGGCTGTGCCTGGTGCCGCCGGAGGACCCGACGGCCCTGGCCAAGGCCCTGGGACGGCTGCTCGCCGAACCGCGGCTGCTCGCCGAACTCGGGGAGCAGGCCGGGCAGCACGCCCGGACCGACTTCGACGTACGGCGGACCTCGGACGCGGTCACCGGTCTGTACCACGAACTGCTGGGCAGGCCCCGGCCCTCTAACCAGGAGCGCATCAGCCGATGACGATGGACAGCGCACCCGCCCGGCACACCGGGCAGGGCGGAACGGGGCCCGCCGGCGGCAGCGCCGGCACCGCGGCCGTCCGACGGTCCGTGACCGCCATCCACCCCCCACGCCGACCCGACACCGACCGGGCCCGGCCGCTCGTCCGGCCGCAGCGGGGCCGCCCCCGCGACGGCGTCCTCCAGCTGCTGACCGCCGACGCGCTGGCCGCCGTGGTCACCACCGCGGCCCTGCCCGCCCCCGCCCTCCAAGCCGCGGCCGCCGGGCCGATCGCCGTGCTGCTGGCCGTGCTGCACGCGCAGGCCGGGCTCTACCGGCCGCGCCTCGCCCCCTCCGCGCTGCGCGAACTGCCCGTCCTGGCCGGGCGGGCCGCCGTCCTGTGGCTCGGGACCGCGGCGGTCGTCGCCGCCGTCGCCCCGCGCCAGGCCCTGGGCTGGCCGGTGCTGCTCACCGCCGTCTGCGTCCAGGCCGTACTGGCCTGCGCGGCGCGCGGGTGCGTCAACCAGCTGCGCCGCCGGTCCGCCCGGCGCAGGCCCGCCTCCGCCCTCGTCGTGGGACCGGGCGCCGGGGCGAGCGCCGTGGCCGCCGCCCTGCACGGGCGTCCCGAGTACGGGCTGCGGCCCGTCGGCCTCGCGGACACCGGGTCCGCCGAGGAGGGCAGCAGCGGGATGCCGGTACTCGCCACCCACGAGGACATCCGGCGCGCGGTCATCCAGAACTCCGTGCGGCACGCGGTGTTCACCCGCCCACCGGAGGCCGACGAGCGCACCGCCTCCCTGGTCCGGCTCTTCCACGACCACGGCTGCCGGCTCTGGCTCGCCGACCCGGCCGGAACCGCCAAGGTCACCGGCATGCGGGTCGCCCAACCCGCCGACCAGCTGTGGGGGTACGCCGTGCAGCCGCTGCTGCCGCGGCCCGCCCGGCCGGTGGAACGCGGGCTGAAGCGGGTCATCGACGGGTTCCTCGCCGCACTCGCCCTGCTCGCCGCCGCGCCGGTGATGGGCCTGTGTGCCCTGGCCGTACGGGTCTCCGACGGGCCCGGTGTGATCTTCCGGCAGGAGCGGGTCGGCCTGTACGGGCGTCCCTTCACGCTGCTGAAGTTCCGCACCCTGCGCGCCGACGCGCACGAGTCCGCGACCCGGTGGACCGTCGCCGGCGACCACCGGATGAGCCCGATCGGCTCTTTCCTTCGCAAGTCCTCGCTGGACGAGCTGCCCCAGCTGTGGAACGTCGTGCGCGGCGACATGAGCCTCGTCGGCCCCCGGCCGGAGCGGCCCTACTTCGTGGCGAAGTTCGCCGCCGTGCACCCCGGCTACGAGGCCCGCCACCGGATGCCCGTCGGCATCACGGGCCTCGCACAGATCAACGGTCTGCGCGGCGACACCTCCATCGAGGACCGGGCCCGCTTCGACAACCACTACATCGACACCTGGTCGCTGTGGCAGGACCTGTGGATCCTGGCCCGCACCGCGGCCTCCTTCTTCCGCTTCCGGCTGGGAGGCAGCTGAGCATGAGCCTTGCCGTTTCCGGTACCCGGGCCCGGCCCGGGCCCGATGTGCCGGCCCTGCTGCGGCGGCACTGGCCGCTGCTGCCGCTCGCCGCGACCGTCCTGATGCTGCTCGCCCCCGTACCGGCGGGCGATGCGAGCACCTCGGGCAAGGTCGGCCCCGCCGACGCCGCCTCGCTGCTGCTGGTGTTCGTGTGCGCGGTGCAGGCGCTGCGCGGGCGGGTACGGGAGCTGAGCCCGCTCGCCGTACTGGTGCTCGGGGTGCCCGCGCTGGGGCTGGCCGTGGCGACCGCGACCGCCGGGGATCCGTTCGCGGCCCTGCCGGGGTTCGTGCGCTACCTCCAGGTGTTCGTGCTCGTCCCCGCGGCGATCGTGCTGCTGGTGCGGGACGCCGGGGAGTTCCGGCTGGCCGCCGGGTGCTTCGTGGTGCTGGCGCTGGTGCAGGGCGCGGTGGGGGTCGTGCAGTACGTGACGCACACCGGGGCCTCGTACCAGGGCGAGGACATCCGGGCCGTGGGGACCTTCGGTCCCGGCGACGTGATGGGCATGGCCACGGTCGTCGCGTACGGGCTGGTGGTGGCCACCGCGGCGGCGCTGGCGCCGGGTCTGCCGCGTCGGCTGCGGCGGTCGGCGGCCGCCGCGGCACTGGTCCTGGTGCTGCCGCTCGTCCTGTCGTTCAGCCGGGGCGCCTGGATCGCGACCGCGGGCGCCGCGGTGCTGGTGATGGGGCTGTCGGGAATCCGGCGGGCCCTGAAGGTGCTGGCGGCCCTGACCGCGGCGGGCGTGGTGCTCGTGGGCGGCTTCGGGGTCGGCTCCGAGATGGTCGCCGAGCGGCTGACCTCGATCACCCAGGTGTCCAGCGCCCCCGACCAGTCGGTCACCGACCGGTACACGATGTGGGCGGCCGCCGAGTCGATGTGGCGGGAGCGGCCGGCCGTGGGGGTGGGTCTCAAGGGCTTCCCGGCCAACCGGGACGGTCACGCCTCGCTGGGGCTGTCCTCGGGCAGTGACACCGCGGGCGCGGGCCAGGCGTACATCCGCCAGCCGCTGCTCTCCCCGCACAACATGTACCTGCTGGTGCTGAGCGAGCAGGGGCTGATCGGGCTGACCGCCCTGGCGGGCGGCTGGGCGGCGCTGCTGGTGGCGGGGCTGCGGCGGTGCGTCGGCTCCGGTGCCGCCCGGGACTGCGGGCTGGTCGCCGTCGGCCTGCTGGTGTGGCAGCTGACGGACTTCCTGTACGCGGACATCGGGGGGCCGTCCACCGTCCTGACCGGGGTGATCATCGGCCTGGCGGCGTGGTGGGCGCTCCCCGCCCCGGACGACGCAGGTGCGGACGGCCGCGGTCGGCGGCGGGTGCGCACCGGCTCCGCCGTCCCGGCCGGGCGCCTCGCCGGCGCCGCGGGTACGGCGGCCCGGTGACCGATACGACGCCCTGGCGGCGGCCCGCGGCCGCGGCGACCGAAGTCGCCGAGGCTGCGGGCCGTCCGCCGCGCCTGCCCGAGCCCGGTTCCGCCGCACCCCCGGGGACACCGGCGCCCGGCGGGGCGGCCGCGTCCGGCCCCGCGGCCGCCCCCGGCCGGGGCGGCCCCGTACGCTTGCGGGCGGCCGGCGGGCCCCCGCCACCGCGGCCCCGGGGCGAGGACCCCGGCGGCTCGGGGGGCGGCAGCGCAGCCGCGCCGCTCGGGCGGTTCCTGGCCAAGGCCGCCGCCGTCACCGCCGGACTGACCGCCGCGGGGGCGGTGTTCGGGCTGGTGCGGGACCAGACGATCGCCCACCTCTTCGGCGCCGGGCACGACAGCGATGCCTTTCTGATCGCCTGGACCGTGCCGGAGATGGCCTCGACCCTGCTGATCGAGGACGCCATGGCGCTGCTGATGGTGCCCGCGTTCAGCCACGCCCTGGCCCGGCGGGCGGCGACCTGGGCCGGACTCACCCGCAAGGAGGCCCGCGCACAGGACCCCGTGCGGCTGCTCGTGGGGGCGACGCTGCCGCGGCTGGTGGTGTTCCTGGCCGCCGTGGCCTCCCTCCTGATCGTCGCCGCGCCGCTCGTCGTCGGCGTGCTGGCGCCCGGCCTGCCGGACCCCGGACTGGCCGTCGAGTGCACCCGGCTGACCGCCCTGACCGTGCTGTCCTTCGGGGTGGCGGGGTACTTCAGCGCGGCCCTGCGGGCGCACCGCTCCTTCGTGCCACCGGCCGCGATCTACGTCTCGTACAACGTCGGGATCATCAGCACGATGGTCGCCCTGCACGCCCTGTGGGGGGTACGGGCCGCCGCCGCCGGGGTGGCCGTCGGCGGCCTGCTGATGGTGCTCGTCCAACTGCCCGCCTACGTACGGCGCGTGGGCTTCGGTACGTCCCGCGCCGGGCGCCGGCGGTCCGGTCCGGACCGGGCGGCGGTCCCCCGGGGCGCCCCGCGCAGCCAGCGGGACCGGGACCGGCCCACCCTGCTCGCCTTCGGCCTGATCGCGCCCGTCATCCTGTTCGCCGTCTGCCGGCAGTCCCAGGTCCTGGTGGAGCGGTTCCTGGCCGCCTCGCTGCCGCCCGGTGCCATCTCGCACCTCAACTACGCGCAGAAGGTCGCGCAGATGCCGATGGTGCTGTCGCTGATGATCTGCACCGTCACCTTCCCCGTCGTCGCCCAGGCCATGGCCGGCGGGGAACTCGAAAAGGCCCGTCGGCGCGTCGAACGGGACCTGGCCCTCGCCTCCCTCGCCGTCCTCATGGGCAGCGCCCTCGTCATCGCGTACGCCCCCCAGATCATCCAAGTCCTCTTCGAACGCGGCGCCTTCACCCACCGCGACACCCTGGCCACCGCCTCCGTCATGCGGATCTACGGCCTCGGGCTCCTCGGCCACTGCCTCGTCGGCGCACTGTCCCGGCCCTTCTTCTCGACCGCCCGGCCCACCTGGTTCCCGGCGCTCGCGATGGGTGCCGGACTGCTCGTCAACATCGTCGCCGGAGCCTTCGCCGTCCGCGGGTGGGGCACCCACGGCATCGCCGCCGCCAACGCCGCGGGCATCACCACCACGGCGGCCCTGCTGCTCACCGGCCTCGGCTCCCGGATCATCGCCATCCAGGTCCGCCGCGTCGCCCTGAGCATCGGCCGGCTGGCCGTCGCCGCCGTCGCCGCCTGCGCCACCGGCTGGATCGCCGCACCGAAGATCCCCGACCCCCTGCTCAGCGCCGCGCTCGGCTGCCTGCTGGTCCCCGCCATGTTCGGGGCCTGCGGCCTGGCCATACGCGCGCTCGAAATCACCGCCCTGCCCGCCCAGCTCTCCCAGATGACCCAGAGGTTCCGCAATGCCCGCTGACACCGCCGCGGCACCGGCCGCCGTGAGGGCTCCCGCCCGACGGACCGCCTCGCCGTGGGTCCTGATGTACCACTCGGTCACCGAGTTCACCGATCCCGCCGAGGACCCGTACGGCATCACCGTCACCCCGCGGACGATGGAGGCCCAGCTGCTGTGGCTGCGCGCGCGGGGGCTGCGCGGGGTGTCCGTGGGGGAGCTGTTGCGGGCCCGGGCCGCCGGGCGCGGAGCCGGGCTGGTCGGGCTGACCTTCGACGACGGCTACACCGACTACCTGGCGAACGCCCTGCCGCTGCTGCGGCGCCACGAGTTCACCTCCACCCTGTTCGTCCTGCCCGGACGCCTCGGGGTGGACAACGTGTGGGACCCGCTGGGCCCGCGCAAGGCCCTGCTGACCGCCGAGGGCATCCGCGAGGTCGCCGCCGCCGGACAGGAGATCGGCTCGCACGGGCTGCTCCACCAGGACCTCACCGCGGCCGCCGACTCCGTCCTCCAGCAGGAGCTGCGGGGCAGCCGGGACCTGCTGCGCGAGCTGACGGGAACCCTCCCGCAGGGCTTCTGCTACCCGTACGGGCACCTCGACGCCCGGGTCGTCGCCGCGACCCGCGCCGCCGGCTACGGCTACGCCTGCGCCATCGACCCCGGGCGCCTCGCGGGCCCGCACGCCCTGCCGCGCACGCACGTCAGCCAGGCGGACGGCGGCGGCCGGCTGCGGATCAAGCAGCTGCGCCACCAGGCGCACGAGCTGCGGCGCCGGGCGGTGCACCGGTGAAGGACGTACGGGTCCTGCACGTCATCACCGGCCTGGGCGTCGGCGGCGCCGAGCAGCAACTGCGGCTGCTGCTGCGGCACATGCCGATGCAGTGCGACGTGCTGACGCTGACCAACCCCGGGCCGGTCGCCGAGGGGCTGCGCGCCGACGGGGTGCGGGTGGCGCACCTGGGGATGCGGGGCAACCGCGACCTGGGGGCACTGCCGCGGCTGGTGCGGTTCATCCGGCGCGGGCGCTACGACCTTGTGCACACCCACCTGTACCGGGCCTGCCTGTACGGGCGTCTCGCGGCCCGGATCGCGGGCGTGGGCGCGGTCGTGGCGACCGAGCACTCGCTGGGCCACGGCGAGATCGAGGGACGGCCGCTGTCGCGCGGGGTCCGGGCGCTGTACCTGGCCGGTGAGCGGCTGGGCGCGGCGACCGTGGCGGTCTCGGACACCGTCGCGGCCCGGCTGGAGGGGTGGGGGGTGCCCGCCGAGCGGGTGCACGTCGTACCGAACGGGATCGAGGCCGCCCGCTTCCGCTTCGACGAGGAGGTGCGGCGGGCCACCCGGGCCCGGACCGGCCTGCCCGCACGCGCGTTCGTGGTCGGTGGAGTGGGCCGGCTGGTGCCGGGCAAGCGGTTCGACGCGCTGGTCCGGGCGGTGGCGGCCCTGCCGGGGGCGCACCTGCTGCTCGCCGGGGAGGGCCCCGAGCGGCCCGCGCTGCGGGGGCTGGCCGCCGAGTTGGGCGCGCAGGGCCGGATCCACCTGCTGGGGGAGCGGGACCCGCTGGGCGACAGCGCGGACGGGCGCACGCCCGGGATCCCGGCGCTGCTCGCGGCGATGGACGTGTTCGTCTCCGCCTCGCGGGAGGAGGCCTTCGGGCTGGCGGTGGTCGAGGCGCTGGCGGCGGGGCTGCCGGTGTTGCACGTCACCTGTCCGGCGATCGACGACCTGCCGGCGGCGCAGGCACCGGGGGCGCGGCGAATCGGGACGGGGGAGCAGGAGCTGGTGGCCGCGCTGCGCGGGCACATGGAGGCAGGTGTGCGCCGGCTGCCGCCGCCGCCGGTGGCCCGGCGCTACGACATCGCGCACAGCGCGGAACTCCTGCTGGACGTCTACCGCCTGGCCCTGTCCCGCCCGGGTGCCGCGGACCGCGCGGACGGGGGCCACGGGGCCGGCAGCCCCGCGACCCCGCCCCGGCCGGAAGCGGGGGCGCCGGGGGGCGAGCCGTACGAGGCGGCGTCCGTGCCCGGGCGGCGGCCGGCTCCCGGCGCAGTGGCCCCGGGCCCGGCCGCACCGGGCGGGGGCGGGGAGGACGGCTGAGCCGAACCGCCGTACGGGGCCCGCAACCGGGCCCGAGACAAGAACCCTTCACCCAGGAAGTGAGCACGCACATGGCCGACACCGCCGACCAGAAGAAGACCGACCGCCGACGCCGCCGAGCCAGGCTGCTGCCGCCGCCCGCATGGTGGGCGCTGCCGGGCGCCGCCCTGCTGGGGCTGGCCGCCGGCGGGGCGTACGGGGTGCTCAAGGCGCCCGAGTACGCCGCCACCAGCTACGTCGTCGCCGTGCCCGACGACACCACCGAGCCGGCCACCGCCCTCGGCTTCGCCCAGGCGTACGCCCGGATCGCCACCAGCAGCTCCACCCTCGCCTACGCGCAGCCCCGCGCCGGCATCCCCGCCCGGCAACTGCGCACCCGCGTACGGGCCGAGACCTCTCCCGAGTCCCCGATGATCGCCATCACCGGTACCTCCAAGAGCCCGGGCGAGGCCGCCGACATCGCCAACGCGGTCGCCGATGCGCTGTCGCTGAGCAGCAACCAGGCCGCCAAGAACACCGGTGTCCAGCTGCTGCTGTTCAACCAGGCGGTGGCGCCGACCGAGCCCGCCTCGCCGTCCGCGGCCGTCAGCGGCGCCGTCGGGATGTGTGCGGGAGGCCTGCTGGGCGGGCTGTGGCTGCTGGCGCGGCCGCGCCGCAAGGACGCGGACCCGAACCCCGACTCGGGCGCGGCCCCGACCGCGAGCACGGGCGCGGGCGCAGAGGCAGCGGACCCCGTGGTGGAGGAGTACGCCTCGCTGCCCGCCCAGGGTGAGCCGGGCTCGGCCAAGGAGAAGGAGTCCGTGCGATGACCGCGGGCTCCCCAGGGGCCCTGACGGTGACGCTGTGCCGTGATCCCCGGCAGTTCGCCGCGATGGAGGAGCCGTGGAACCGGCTCTTCCGCTCCTGCCCCACCGCCACCCCGTTCCAGAGCCACGCCTGGCTGCACTCCTGGTGGCTCTCCTACGGCCGGGACGGGCGGCTGCGGGTCGTCCTCGTGCGGCGCGGCGAGGAGCTGGTCGGTGCGGCCCCGCTGATGCTCGTACACCGGCCGCTGCCGCTGCTGGTACCGCTCGGCGGTGGGATCACGGACTACTCCGACGTGCTCGTGGCCGCGGAATACGCCTCCGAGGTCGTCCCGGCGCTGGCCCACGGGCTGCACCGGGCGGCCCGCGGCGCCGTGGTCGACCTGCGCGAGGTACGGCCCGGGGCGGCCGCCGAGGCCCTGTACGAGCAGTGGCCCGGGGTCCGTACCAAGCTGGCCGACTCCACCTGTATGGAGCTGCCCGCCCTGCCCTTCGACGAGCTGGTCAAGCGGATGCCTGCCTCCGGCGCCCAGCGGGTGCGGGCCAAGCTGCGCAAGACCGACGCGGCCGGCATCGAGGAGCACGAGGTCTCCGAGCAGGAAGTGCCGCGCGCGGTACGGACGCTGCTGCGGCTCCACGAGAAGCAGTGGCGCGGGCGCGGGGTCACCCCGGAGCACCTCAAGCCCCGTTTCGCCGAGCACCTGACCCGCGCCACCCGGCGGATGGTCAGGGCCGGCGAGGGGCGGCTGACCGAGTTCCGGCTGGACGGGAAGGTGGTGGCGGCCAACGTCACCCTGTTGTCGGGCGCGCTGAGCGGCGGCTACCTGTACGGCGCGGACCCGGAACTGCGGTCCCGCAAGGTGGACGTGGCCACGCTGCTGCTGCGCTACGAAGCGGGCCGGGCCCTCGCGGAGGGCCGCCCGGTGGTGAGCTTCCTGCGCGGCAGCGAACCGTACAAGAACCACTGGCGGCCGGAGACCGTGGTCAACCAGCGGTTCCTGCTGGCCAGGACGGCGCTCGCGCCCCTGCTGCGGCTGCACGAAGGGCAGGCGGCGGGGCGCGAGCGGGCGGTGGAGGCGCTGCGCGAGGCGCTGCCGGCCGCCAGGGACTGGCGGGCACGGCTCAACGAACTGCGCGTCCGGTGACCACCCCGCCGCGACTAGAACGGCCAGAAGCCGGAGTCCCCGCCCCAGCGCCAGTCGAGCGTGACGCACACCGAGTCCTTGCCGAGGAGCTTGGAGAGCCACTCGCCGACGTTGAGCGGCACGCACCACTGCGTGCTGTTGGAGTGCGGCTTCTGCGGCTGCGGCTGCGGCGGCTTGGGCTCCGGCACGACCGGGCTCGGGACCGGGGTGACCGGCGCCTGGGGCGAGGGCACCACGGGCGAGGGCACGGGCCGGACCGGGCTCGGCTCGACGGGGCTGGGCTCCACCGGGCTCGGTTCGACCGGGCCGGGCTCCACTCGGCTCGGCTCCACCGGGCCGGGTGCGGCGGGACTGGGCTCCACGGGGCTCGGTTCCACCGGGCCGGGCTCCACCGGGCTCGGTTCGACCGGGCCGGGTGCGGCCGGGCCGGGCTCCACGGGGCTGGGCTGCACCGGGCCCGGTGCGACGGGGGTCGGCTCGACCGGGCTGGGCTGCACCGGGCTGGGCTTCGGCTGCGGGACCGGGTGCGAGGGCTGGGGCGCGGGGCTCGGGACGACCGGGCTCGGGACCGGGCCCGGCCTGGCGGGGCTCGGCCTGGCGGGGACATGGGGCGTCGGGATCTGCGGCGCCGGTACGTCCGGAATCGGTACGTCCGGAATCGGGACGACCGGGGGCGGGATCACGGGCGTGGGGACGACCGGAGTCGGTACGACCGGCGTCGGGATCACGGGGCCCGGCTTCTCGGGCGTGAGCGCCTCGCGGAACACCTTCGACGAGCGCGGGTTCTGCTTGCACCGCCACACGCCGTGCGGGCAGTAGTCGGTGATGGTGTGGTAGAGCGGCTTGTGCTGCTCGATCCACTTCAGCATGCGCCGCACGTACTCCGGATTGTCCCCGTTGCGGAAGAGCCCCCACTCCGGGTACGAGATCTGCTTGCGGTGTGCTTTCGCGAAGTCGACGTGCTGCCGGAGCCCGTACGGCTGGGTGATCTGGTCGTCGAACGTGCGGCCGGGGGGCTGGTCGTACGAATCCATGCCGATGATGTCGACCACGTCGTCGCCCGGGTAGCACTTGGTCCAGCCGATCGCGTCCGTCCCGCGGTTCGGGGCGAAATCGAACTTGAACTTCTGACCGGGGACGGAGCGCATCGTGTTGACGATGCGCTTCCAGTACACCTTCCAGTTCTCCGGGTCCGGACTGCACCGGTGGGTGTACGTGGAGCCGTTCATCTCCCAGCCGAGCACGATCACCGTGTCCGGCACGCCCAGGTCCACCAGCCGTTCGGCGAGCCTCCTGAAGTGCTCGTCGAAGGCGCCCTGCGCGCCCGCCCTGATCAGCTGGGCGACCTGGCGGTCGGGGACGCGGCCCTCGTTGCGCTCCTGCATGGGCACGTTGAGCACGAACATCCGGTCCTTGCCGTCCAGGCGCCATTCCGCCCACTCGTCAAGGAAGCCGACGCGCCCCTCGATCCCGCTCCACCGGTCACCCGGCAGATAGGTGTGCCCGACCCGGATCTCCCTGCCGCCCAGCCAGTGCGACAGGAACGGGATGCGGGCGACCCCGGGAGGCCCGTAGTCGAGGTAGGCCCCCATGGCGACGTCGGAGCTCTTGGGCTCGTCGTCCTCCGGCGCCGCGAGCGCGGCGCCGGTGGCGAGCAGTCCGGCCGTGACCGTACCGATGCAGGTGCTCGCCAGCCGGCGGCGTGGTCTGGACATGGCGTCTCCCGAGGCTTCCTGAATCGGTGTGCTTGCCAAAGACGTTAGGCAGCACATCTGACGAATGGCCTGTCCGATGAGGGCTTTCTAGGCCATTCGCAGTTGCGCACCCTCCCTGCTTGGACCGACTAGGTGAAAGACACCGTTCCCATGTACGCGTTCGACGCCCATGTGCCCGCTGTTGTGCTCAGACTCGATCGGAATCCGTTCCACCACGGAACCCTCGGCGCCGTCAGATCCCTTGGGCGCAAGGGCGTGGAGGTCCATGCCGTCGTCGAGGCCGGGGGAGGTCCCATGGGACGTTCGCGGTACCTGCGCGCCGCGCATCCCGGACCGGTCGGCGGACTGGACCCCGAGGCGCCCGAGGCGCTCCTGGAGTGCCTGGTCGGGGTGTCGGAGCGGATCGGCAGGCCGGCGGTGCTCGTTGCGATGGACGACCTGAGCGCGATCGCCGTGGCGCGGATCGCGCCGATGCTCGACGGGCGGTACCGGATCCCCCATCAGCCGGACGGGCTGCCGGCCCGGGTGGCGGACAAGGCGCAGCTGTCGATGCTGTGCGGCCGCTGGGACATCCCGCACCCGGAGACCGTGATCCCGGCGAGCGGAGCGGAGGCGGCGGAGGCCGCGTGGCGCCTCGGCCTGCCGGTGGTCGCCAAGTGGAGCCGGCCCTGGCTGCTGCCGCCGGGTGCCGGGCTGCGCAGCACCACCCTCGTGCACAGCGCCGCCGAGGCGCGGGGATTGTACGAGCGCACCCCGCAGGCGGGGAGCCGGCTGCTGCTGCAGAGGTTCCTGCCGGCCGGGGCGGACACCGACTGGTTCTTCCACGGCGCCTTCGGCCGGGGCGGGCGGCCGCTGCTCGCCGGTTCGGGCCGCAAGGAGCTGTCGTGGCCGGTGCGCACGGGCCTGACGGCGGTGGGTCGCTGGCTGCCCGATCCGGCGGTGGAGGAGGCGGGGCTGCGGCTGGCCGCACGGCTGGGCTACCAGGGGATCCTGGACCTGGACTTCCGCCGGGACGAGCACGGGTGCTTCCGGCTGGTCGACTTCAACCCGCGGCCCGGCGCCCAGTTCCGGCTGTTCGCTGACGCGGCCGGGCTGGACGTCGTTCAGGCGATGTACCTGGACCTGACGGGTCAGCGGGTGCCGGAGCCCTCGGGCGGGCCGGGACGGGTGTTCGTGGCGGAGAACTACGCGCTGCTGGCATCGGTGCGGGGCCGTCAGCTGCCCTGGCGGCCGGCGCGGTCGGCGCGGTCGGCAGGCGGGGCCGCGGGAGGAGACTGCGGCGGCCCGGCCGGACGCTCCGGCGATCCCGCCGCGGTGGCGTCCGGCCCGGATGCGGCGCCCACCGGCGGAACCGGCGGGTCGGGGTCCGGGCCGTTGCGGCCGGCGCCGCGTACGGAGCGGGGGCGGGTGGAGGCGGCCTGGTTCGCCGCCGACGACCTGATGCCCTTCCTGGCGATGCTCGCCGCGTTCCTGGGGCGGGGCGCCGACAAGGGCAAGCGCGCCCTGCGCGGTGTCCCGGCGCACGGCCGGCGCACGGCGCGGGCGGTGGTCCGCGCCCCGCGCCAGCGTGCCCGCGATCTTGCCCCTTCGGGTCCCTCCGCGGCGGCCGAACCGGCGGAGCCGGACGAGTTGGTGAGCCGGTGACCGCATGCGCGGCCCGGCGGGCGTGCCGGCTGACGGTGTCCCAGGTGACGGGATCCCAGGTGACGGGGTGACACGAGGCGGCAGCTGGGGCCGACGGGGCGTGTGACGACCCGGCGACCGGGCCGAAGGGGATCCATGAGACGGAAGGGACAGCGGTGACGCGGATGGACGATCTCGTCGTGGTCGGCGCCGGGCCGTACGGCCTCTCGATCGCCGCGCACGCGGCGGCGGCCGGACTCGGTGTACGGGTGCTCGGGCGGCCCATGGCCTCGTGGCGGGACCACATGCCCGAGGGCATGTACCTGAAGTCGGAGCCCTGGTCCTCCAACCTGTCCGCGCCCGACGGCCGGCACACCCTCGCCGAGTACTGCACCACCCGCGGCCTGGTCGCCGAGCACGGCCGTCCGCTGCCGATCGGCACCTTCAGCGCCTACGGCATGTGGTTCGCCCGCCGTGCCGCGCCCGAGGTGGAGGAGGTGACCGTCACCGAGGTCACCCCGCAGGGCGACGGATTCCGGATCCGCACCGCCGAGGGGCCGCCGCTGCTCGCCCGTACGGTGGCGCTCGCGGTCGGGGTGATGCCCTTCGTCCACCACCCGCGGGCCCTGCGCGACCTGCCTCCCGGGCACGCCTCGCACAGCAGCGGCCACCGCGACCTCGCCCGCTTCGCGGGCCGCGAGGTCGCGGTGATCGGCGCCGGGCAGGCGGCCCTGGAGACCGCCGCCCTGCTGGCCGAGAACGGGGCCCGGCCCTGCCTGGTGGCCCGGCGGTCCCGGCTGAACTGGAACACCGTGCCCCAGCCGCTGGACCGGCCGGCCCTGCGGGCGCTGCGCGCTCCGCACAGCGGGCTCGGCACCGGGTGGCGCAGCTGGGCCTGGTCCGAGCTGCCCTGGGCGGTGCGGCTGCTGCCCGCCCCGACCCGGGAGCGGATCGCGGCGACCGCGCTGGGGCCCGCGGGGGCCTGGTGGCTGCGGGACCGCTTCGAGCGGAGCGTGCCCGTGCTGCTGGGGCACCGGCTGCACCGGGCGGTGGCGGTGGGCGAGCGGACCCGGCTCGGGCTGACGACCAGGGCCGGGGAGTCCGTCGTACTGGACGTCGCACACGTCATCGCGGCCACCGGGTTCACCCCGGACCTGGCACGCCTGGAGCTGCTGGACGCGGGGCTGCGGGCCGCCCTGGAGACGGTGGGCGACAGCGGGACCCCGGAGCTGAGCCCCGGCTTCGAGTCGTCGTGGCCCGGGCTGTTCTTCGCGGGGCTGCTCACGGCTCCCTCATTCGGCCCTTCCATGCGATTCGTGCACGGTGCGGGGTTCACGGCGGGGAGACTGGTGAAAGGAGTCCGACAACGCCTCGGCGACCGGGGCCGGCGGCGGGGCTCCACCGGGACCGCCCGGCTCGACCGGGCTGCCTCCGGAGTCCGTCCGGGGGTGCCCCCGGGGCATCCGAAGACGTCTCTGCGGTGAGAGGGGTCCGCAATGAGTGCGGAGCAGCGAGCACAGGGCCGCGGCTGGGTGCGCATTCCGGCCAGCCGGACGGAGCAGCCCGCCGGCCCGGCGCGGGGAGCCGGGGTGCGGGGCGGCCCGTACGGCGGCCCGTACGGCGCCCCGTCCGGGTACGCGGCGCCGGACCAGTCGACGATCTACCTCTCTCTCGTCAAGCGCTGGCGGGAGGCCGGGCGGACCCTTCCGGGGCATCCTGACGAGGAGTGGGAGCGGCTGATCTCCCAGCCGTGCTGGCCCGGCCGTTAGGTGGTGTGACTCGTGGCAGCGGCGGAGCACGACAGACCGGGGCAGGACCCGCAGGAACCGGGGCAGGGCCCGCAGGAACCGGTGACCGCGGCCGGAGAGCGGCTCGCCCTGAACCGCATGGGCAGCTTCGAGTGGGACCTGGACGCCGGCACGCTGATGGTGGACGAGGCCGGCCTCGTGGTCTTCGACGTGGAGCCGGAGGAGTTCGACTGCACTCCGGAGGGCCTGGGGCTGCGGATCCCGGCGGAGGACGGCGCCCGGCTGGAGGATTCGGTGCAGGCCGCGCTGGAGAGCGGCGAGGAGACGTACGGCTCGTACTTCACGGTGCAGCGGCGTGACGGCGTCGGCCAGTGGACGCACACGCAGGGCCGGATCCTGCGCGATCCCGACGGGCGGGCGCGGCGGATCGTGGGGATCGTCCGGGACGCGACGGCCGAGCTGGCCCACGCCATGGTGCTGCGGAAGCTGGAGGCGGCGCGGGCGGCGCAGGCCACCATCGTGCAGCGGACCACGGAGGCCCTGTCGCGGGCGGTGACCGTGGACGACGTGACGGCCACGCTGACCGGGGCGGGAGCGCTGGAGCGGCTCGGCGCGGACGGGCTGGCGCTGGGGCTGGTCGAGAATGGCGCCATCAAGATCATTGCGTTGAGCGGGGAATCACTGGAGATCCTCAGCGAGCGGAAGTTCACCCGGCTGGACGGTTCGCTGCCGCTGTCGCAGGCGGTGCTGACCCGCAAGGCGCGGTTCGTCACCTCGCTGACCGAGCTGGCGGACGAGTTCCCGCTGCTGTCCGACTACCTGAACCGGATCCGCTTCGACGCGGCCGCCTACCTTCCGCTGATCGCGCAGGCCAAGGCCATCGGCGGGCTCGTGCTGTTCTACCGGCGGCGCAGCGAGTTCAGCCCGGAGGAGCGCAACCTGTGCCTCGGCCTCGCGGGCATCGTGGCGCAGTCGCTCCAGCGGGCCCTGCTGTTCGACCAGGAGCGGGAGTTCGCGACGGGCCTGCAGGCCTCGATGCTGCCGCGGCGGATCCCGGAGATCACCGGCGGGGAGATCGCGGTGCGCTACCACTCCGCGTGGAGCGGGCGGGAGGTCGGCGGGGACTGGTACGACGTGATCGCGCTGCCCCGCGACCGCGTGGGCCTGGTGGTGGGCGACGTACAGGGGCACGACACGCACGCGGCGGCGATCATGGGCCAGCTGCGGATCGCGCTGCGGGCGTACGCGGGGGAGGGCCACCCGCCGTCGACCGTACTGGCGCGGGCTTCGCGCTTCCTCGCCGAACTGGACACCGAACGCTTCGCGACCTGCATGTACGCGCAGGTGGACCTGGAAACCGGCGGCGTACGGGCGGTCCGTGCGGGCCATCTCGGGCCGCTGATCCGCCACACCGACGGGCGCACGGGCTGGCCCAACGTGCGCGGCGGGCTCCCGCTCGGGCTGGCTTCGGTCTTCGAGCAGGAGGAGTTCCCCGAGACCCGGCTCGACCTGGTGCCCGGGGAGACGCTCGTGCTGTGCACGGACGGCCTGGTGGAGGAGCCCGGGACCGCCATCACCCAGGGCATGGAGGCCCTCGCCCAGGCGGTCAGGACCGGCCCCCAGGACGCCGGCGCCCTCGCCGACCACCTCTCGGACCGGCTCTGGGAGCGCTGGGGCTCCGGCGACGACGTGGCCCTGCTGGTGCTGCGCCGGGCCCCGGACCCGGGCACCCACCGGGCCCCGCGGATCCACCAGTACATCCACCAGGCCGACCCGGAGGGCCTCTCGGAGGCCCGCTACGCGCTGCGGCAGGCCCTGCGCGACTGGGGCATGCCGGAGCTCGCCGACGACGTGGAACTCGCGGCAGGTGAGCTGCTGGTCAACGCCCTGCTGCACACGGACGGCGGGGCGGTGCTGACCATGGAGGTGCTGCCGGAGCCGGTGCGCCGGATCCGGCTGTGGGTCAAGGACCGCTCCAGCGTGTGGCCGCGCCGGCGGACCCCGGGGGAGTCGGCGACCACCGGCCGGGGGCTGCTGCTGGTGGACGCGCTGGCCACGCACTGGGGGGTGGAGTCCCGGGGCGACGGCAAGGCGGTGTGGTGCGAGTTCAGCGCGGCGGGCAGTGTGGCGGGCTTCGGGTGAGCGTCCGTCACTCCGAGTTGTGGGGTCGGGGAGCCGGGGTGATGATGCGGTCCATGGAACGGACCACTGAGGGAAGGTCGGGCAGGCGGCCGGGCAAGGGCGCCGTCGCGGCCGTCGCGGCGGTGCTCCTGCTGGTGGCCGGGGTGCCGACGGTCGTGGACTGGACGACGGGGCGCCCGCACCGGGACCCGGGCTGCAAACGGGTCGCGTTCATGTCGATGACCGGGGCGGAGCCCGCCTGCCGGTAGCGGCGGCTACCGGCACGGCCGGATCCGCGGACGCCGCGTGGCTACTCGACGACCAGGATGTCCTGCTGGTCCTCGGCGAGCGTGTGGAGCGACTTCGGCATCAGCCCGGAGCGCTTGGCCTCCTGGAGCCTGACCTCGGCCCGGGCCTGGCCCGGGTGGATGCCCGGGGTCCACTTGAGGGAGGCGCGGCTCTCCCACTCGTGCTCGGCGCCGTCGCACACGGCCCCGCCCGCGCCGGTCGTCAGGCGGGTGTTGTCCTGGATGACGGAGGCCGCGATCTGAATCCCTCCGACGGGTGACGTGTCGGTGCAGCGGTACGTCCCGGAAAGGGTGATCGTGCCGTCCTCACCGATATGAGCGTACGGCTGTACGGAAATAGCGGAATCGAAAGAGGTGGCGGTGGCCGGGGCGGTGAACGCCGCGGTGGCGGCCAGGGTGGAGAGCGCTGCCAGGGCCATTCGGCGGCCGAGCATACCCATCGTTCCTCCAGGTGAATGCAGATGGCGGGAATCCGTCGGAACGAATTGTGCTGGCAGTTGGGCGGCAACTCGCTCCGGACACCCGTGTCGGTGTGTGCAATTGCCCGCTCGGGCGCGTGAAACTGACCGGAATACAGCCCCGAAGGTCCCCGAAGGGATCCCGCATGCGCCAGTCCGCTTCCGTCCTCGCCGCCGCCCTCCTGCTGTCCCTGCTCCCCGGTGCCACGGCCTGCTCCCGCGCGCCAGAGGGGGCCGCGCTCGCCCCCGCCGCGGCGCCCGCCGTCCCGGTGGACGACGGGGTGCCGGGAGCCGATGAGGATCCCGCGACGGGTGCGGGAGCTGCGCAGGGAGCCGTGAAGGACGCCCACGTGGGCGAGCCCGTACAGGTGGACGGCAAGCAGGTGGGCAAGCACCTGCAGGCCGTGCTCGGCGCGTACGTGGACCCGGCGGTCAGTGTGGAGGCGAACTACGCCCCGCCCGCCGGGAAGCGCTGGGTGGCCGCCTCGATGTCGTTCGTCAACGTCGGCGGGGTCTCGTACGGGGCGCTCGGACGCATGTGGGCGTACGACAGTGCGGGGCAGCGGCACCCGGTGGTACCGACCGGCGAACTGACCACCGGAAAGCCCCTCGTCTTCGATTCCCTCGCGGTGGGGGAGCGGGCCGAGGGCTGGGTGGTGTTCGAAATCCCGGAAAACGCGCGCATCGTGCGGCTCCAGTACCAGGACGCGAACACGCAGCCGAATTCCGGAGGGGGATTCTGGGCGGTCTGATCCGGGGCGTGTCCGTCGGCGGCCGGGGTGCGTAGCCCGCGCGGGTGAAAGGCCGTGAAGGCGGCGAGGGAGAGAGCACTAGGGTGCGCGCATGACTTCAACTCAAGCCGAAATCGACCGGTCCCAGCTCGGCACCCTTTCGGTGCTCGCATGGATCGGCGACCCCTCCGACGGACACGACATCCCCTACCTCCTCGCCTACACCCTCGGCGACGGCCCGCAGGGCCGGGAGGCCGGCGAGGCGGCCGCGCGGGGACTCCTGGAGGAGATCGGCCTGCCCATCGGGGACGTGGTCATGGACGGCACCCGCAACCCGTCCGCCTTCCCGGTGCAGATCGTGCTGGCGAACAACCAGATCGGGCTGACCATGCCCGGGCTGAACGCCACCTGCACGGCGCCCGACGAGTGGGTCGCGGCGGCGAACGAGAGCGGGCAGGCCTACTTCCTGTTCGCCACGCGCGCCTGGCCCGAGGCCGTCCCGGGCCAGCCGGTCGACGCGAAGACCCTGCAGGAGTTCGCCGGCGACGAGGCGGTGCTCACGGGCAGCGCCCACTGCGTGCTCTCGGTGCGGCGCCTCCAGCAGTAGCCCCGGTCCCCGGCTGCGCGGGAACCGGCCCCCGGCCTGCCCGGCGGCCGGTTCCCGCGCGGCCGACCCGCCGCCGGCAGGCCGCGGGAGCGACGGCCGCCGCGGGTGCGGCGGCCACCACGGGCGTCACGGGCGTCGCGGGTGTTACGGGCGTTCGAAGGCGAACCGCAGCGAACGGACCCGGTTGTCGAAGTTCGACCCCGCCAGGTCCGGCAGGCCCACCGCCCGCAGCCCGACCGGCCGGGTCAGCAGCTCCCGGAACAGCGCCTTCATCTCCACCCGGGCCAGGTGCGCACCCAGGCAGAAGTGCGGGCCTCCGCCGCCGAAACCCAGATGCGGGTTGGGCGAACGGGTGATGTCGAAGGCGTCGGGGTCGGCGAAGACCGCCTCGTCCCGGTTGGCGGAGGCGTAGTACAGCACCACCTTGTCGCCGGGGTGGAACGGGTGTCCGCCCAGGGTGTGCTCGGCGGCCACCGTCCGGCGGAACTGGATGATCGGCGTCGAGTGCCGGATCATCTCGTCGACCGCGCCGTCGGCGTACTTCTCGAAGTCCGAGAGCAGCAGGTCCCGCTGGTCGGGGTGGTCGGTCAGCAGGGTCAGCCCGTGCGTGATCGCGTTGCGGGTGGTCTCCACGCCCGCGACCATCAGCAGCGAGAAGAAGGCCCCGAGTTGCCGGGCGCCCAGGGCCTGGCCGTCCACATTCGCGCAGACCAGGGCCGAGATCAGGTCGTCGGTCGGGTTCTTGCGCCGCTCCCGGCCGATGCCCGCGACCATCCGCTGCATCCGGGCGAGCGCCCGCAGTCCGCGTCCGGGCATCCGCAGCCGCGAGGCCAGGCCGCGTTCGACGCCGATGTTCTCGGAGGCGTGGTTGACGCGGTCGGCG
Organism: Streptomyces sp. NPDC043680; assembly: GCF_056436685.1. NCBI lineage: Bacteria > Bacillati > Actinomycetota > Actinomycetes > Kitasatosporales > Streptomycetaceae > Streptomyces > Streptomyces sp. NPDC043680. The sequence goes on from NZ_JBWKCE010000006.1 coordinate 331,412, forward strand.
ATCTCGGCCCGGTGGCGCTCCGGGATGCCCATCATGTTGCAGATGACCTCCAAGGGCAGCCGGGAGGCGACGGCCGAGACGAACTCGTCCGGCTGCTCGGCCAGTACGTCGTCCACGATCCGGGCGGCCACCGCGTGGATGTCTTCTTCGGCCGCAGCGAGCAGCCGGGGCGTGAAGGCCCGCTGGACGATCTTGCGCAGTTGGGCGTGGTCGGCGCCGTCCAGATTGACCATCGAGTCGCCGAACAGCGCCCGCACCCACCGCGCCGGCTCGGGCGTGGTCACCCCGGGCGCGCTGGCGAACACCTTGGGCAGCCGGCTCGCCTCCTGCACGTCCGCGTGCCGTACGAGGGCCCAGTGCCCGGGGCCCTTCGCCTCGGGCACGTGGACCGGGGAGTCCAGGGCGCGCAACCGGGCGAAGGCCGCCAGGCGCGCGGCCGGGGCCTGCTGCCAGAAAGCCGGGTCGGCGAGCTGGGCGCCCGCCTCTGCGTTCTCGTACCGCTGTGCCGGTACCGTCATCGTTTCTTCTTCCGTTCGCCGGGCCGCAGCCCTCCGTCCTCACGCACCAGAACGCTCGCGGTGGGCCAAGGTCACGCCCACCGCGACGGTGGCGGCGGCGGCCAGCCCGGCCCAGAGGACCGCCGACGCACCGGTCCAGGCGCAGGCGAACAGGACCAGGGCCGCTAGGGGCAGGATCAGTTGCTGGGCGCGGCCGCGCTTGAAGTGGCGGGAGTGCAGCAGCCAGACGAAGGCGAAGAAGAGCGCCGCGGGGACGGTGACCGCGAGGTTCGCGGCCAGGGTGGAGATGTGGGCCTTGCCGACGGCGTGCTCGATCGCCACCTCGATGCCGGCTCCGATGGCCGCGGCCGCCGCGAAGATCACGAAGTGCCCGTATCCCCAGGGAATGGCCTCGCGGTTGCTCCGGAGCCGGTCGTGGACGGGAACCGCGAAGTAGATCCACCAGGCCGCGAAGACCAGCAGGAGACCGCCCGCGGCGATCGGCAGGAGCCGGCCCAGCGCCTCGTGCTCGTCGATCGCCGACTGGACCGCGACCGTGCTGGCGGCGATCGTCTCGCCGAGCACGATGATGGTGAACAGGCCGTACCGCTCGGCGATGTGGTGCGGGTGCCACTGCGTCTGGCTGCTGCGCTCGGCAAAGACCGGAACCGACAATTCCGCTGCCACCAGGACCAGGAACAGCCACTTGCGGTCGGCCTCCGGGGCCGCGAGCATCGCCGTCCAGCCCGCCTGGCACACCACCAGCCCGAGCGCGTACACGAGCGCGCAGCGCCGGGCCGGGCCGCGCTCCCCGGCGGCGGCGCGCAGCCACTGGACGGTCAGCGCGAGGCGCATCACCAGATAGCCGACGACGGCGACGGTCCAGTCGTTGTCGTTGAAGGCCCGGGGAATGCCGGCCGAGTAGATGAGCACGCCGGAGATCTGTACGAGGGTCGCGATCCGGTAGGGCACGTCGTCGACGTCGTAGGCGGAGGCGAACCAGGTGAAGTTCATCCAGGCCCACCACACGCCGAAGAAGACGAAGAGGTAGCCGGCGATCCCGGCGCCGGTGTGCCCCTCGGCGAGGGCGTGGACCAGCTGCCGGCCCGCCTGGGCCACGGCGACGACGAAGCACAGGTCGAAGAAGAGCTCCAGCGGCGTCGACGTGCGGTGTGCCTCCTCCCGGCTGCGGGAGGTCATCGGTACGTACGTCATACCGCCCAGGACAGCAGCCGCGCACCGACGGAGGGAGCCTTCGCGGAGCGGGGGTAGGCCATTGCCCGAGAGGTTCACCCACTCGACGGACACAACAGGTCATAGCGGTTCACACCGCCTAGCGTGGGGGCGTGTCCGAGCCCTCAGAAGCCCTCGCCGCGGCGCCACCTCCGTCCGAACGGGCCCCCGCTCCCGCGCGGTGCGGGTCCGTCCCGGGGCCGGGTTCCGGGCCCTGGCCTTACTCGTCGTGCTGGGCACCGTGGCTCCTCGCCCCGAGGGACCGATGACCATGGCCGGTCCCGCCCCCACCCCGACCGCCGCTCCGCAGCGGCTGCGCCCGCACCCCGCGGAGTCCTACGGGCCCGGAACCTCCATCGGCGACTGGCGGCCCGAGGACCGGGGCTTCTGGCAGGCCACCGGCCGCAGGGTCGCCCGGCGCAACCTCTGGGTCTCCATCCCCGCCCTGATGCTCGGCTTCGTGGTCTGGCAGGTCTGGTCGGTCACCGTGGTCCGGCTGAACGACGTCGGCTTCGGCTTCTCGAAGGCCCAGCTGTTCTGGCTGACCGCGATCCCCGGGATCACGGGCGGCACCTTCCGGATCCTCTACACCTTCATCGGACCCATCGTGGGCGAGCGCAAGTTCACCGCGCTCAGCACGATCGTGCTGGTGGCACCGATGCTCTGGCTCGGCTGCGCCCTCCAGGACACCGGGACCCCGTACGGGGAACTGGCCCTCATCGCGGCCGTTTGCGGCATCGGCGGCGCGAACTTCGCCTCCTCGATGGCGAACATCGGCTTCTTCTTCCCCCGGCGGGAGAAGGGCACGGCCAACGGCCTCAACGGCGGGCTCGGCAATCTCGGGGTGAGCGTGGTCCAGTTGGTCGCCCCGCTGGTGGTGACCGCGGGCGTCCTGGGTCCGCCGGCGGGCGGCCCGCAGCGCGACACCAAGCAGGGAAACGACATCTGGCTCCAGAACGGCGCCTTCCTCTGGGTGCTGCCGCTGGTGGTCACGGCATTGCTGGCGTGGTTCCTGATGAACGACCTCACGGTGGCCGCGGCCCCCTTCCGCGAGCAGAAGGTCATCTTCCGGCGCAAGCACAACTGGCTGATGACCTGGCTCTACGTCGGCACCTTCGGGTCCTTCATCGGCTTCGCCGCGGGCCTGCCCCTGCTGATCAAGAACGACTTCGAGGTGCAGGGCCACCAGGCCACGACCCATGCCTGGATCGGCCCCTTCATCGGGGCGCTGATGCGCTGGGCCGGCGGCCGGCTCGCCGACCGGATCGGCGGGGCGCGCGTCACGATGCTGTCGTTCACCGGGATGGCGGGGGCCCTGGCCGTGGTGATCGCCGCGCAGCCGTCCGGCGGTGACCGGGGCAGCTTCTGGACCTTCCTTGCCGGCTTCCTCGCGGCCTTCGCCTTCTCCGGGCTGGGCAACGGGTCGACCTTCCGCCAGATCCCCGTGGTCTTCCGGGACCGGCACATGCAGGAGGCCGAGGGCCGGGGCGCCGAGGCGCAGGCCGCGGCCCTCAGGCAGGCGGAGATGGAGGCGGGCGCCGTCACCGGCTTCTCCTCCGCCATCGCCGCCTACGGCTTCTTCTTCATCCCCGCGATGTTCGCCGCCATGCCCGTCCCGCACGCGCTGTGGCTGTTCATCGGCTTCTACGCCACCTGCCTGGCGCTGTGCTGGTGGTTCTACGCCCGCGAGGGCGCCGAAGCCCCCAGCTGAGCGGGGACGCGGGCGGGGGCGGCCGTACCCTGGAGGCATGAGCACCGCCCCCGACGCCGACCCGCAGTCCGCGCCCGACGCCTCCCGGCCGCAGCCCGCGCCCGCTGCCGAGCCGAAGCCGAAGCCGAGGATCGACTTCGACGACCCGCTGGACCAGCAGTCCGCGGACGACACGGACCGCGGGTGGGGCGAGCGGCCGGCCACCGGCGGAAGCGCCGCCGACCTGGCCCGCTTCCTCGACGAGAAGCCGCCCCACCACCTCTGAACTGCTAGTACCGGCCTCCGGGGACGCCCGCGCCGCTCGCCTGGCCGCGCTGGGCGACCAGCTCGTCGCGGATCTCCTTGAGTACCTCCAGTTCGGTGATCTCGATGGTCTCCTGCACGCCCTCCCGGGCGCGGCGGCGCTGCTCCACCCTGGCGAGGTACTTCGCCATGGGCAGCACCATCAGGAAGTAGACGACTGCGGCGGTGATCAGGAAGGTCAGCGTGGCATTGAGCACCGAGCCCCAGAGGATGTTCACACCCGTCGGCTCGCCCTTCGCGTCGACGCCGCAAGGGGCCTTCAGACAGGAGGAGTAGACGTCCAGGCTCTTGGTGCCGACGGCGCCGACCACCGGGCTGATGATCCCCTTCACCACGGAGTTCACGATGTTCGTGAACGCGGCGCCGATCACCACGGCGACGGCCAGGTCCACGACATTGCCGCGCATCAGGAAGGCCTTGAAGCCCGCCAGGACGCTCTCCTTGTTCTTCGCGCTCACCACTGAGCCTCTTTTCTTCACTGCCAAACTCGGAGCCAACGGTTCCGAAAACTACGGCAGTACGGGCCCCGTGTGTCCAATCAGCCCTGGATTCAAGGCGACGTGACAGAACCGCAGTCCGCTTCAGCACAACGTCACCGCCAGCCGAGCCACGGCGCCTGCGCCCACGAGCGCCCGCGCGGTCTCCCGGGGCACGGACAGCACCACCAGCGCCCCGCCGTCCCCCTCGGCCTTCCCCGGATCCGGCACCTCGGCCACCCGTGCCCCCGCGGCCACCACCCTGGGCGCCCCGGCGCGCTCCGCCGCCACCACGTCCACCCGGTCCCCGGGCCGCAGCAGCCGCACCGTCGCCGCGTCCGCGATGCGCACCGGCGCCGACACCGTCCGCACCGCCTCCGGCGGCGGCTTCACCACCGGCGGCGCTCCGCCCCGCGAGGCCTGTGCCTGCGCCGCGCCCACCGCCGCGAGGGCGACCGCCACGGCGGCCAGTCCGGCCGAGGCGGCCCGCCGCCGACGCCGCACCGCCCGGCGCAGCCGGTCCCCACCCCGGCCGACGCGGAGCGGGGGGAAGGAGGGGACCGGTCGCGCCGGAGGGCACGAAGGGAGCGGAGCGGGGCAGACCTGCGAGGTCCTGGACATGACGACCACCACCAGAGATGTGAGTTCCGCTGCCCGGACCCGATGCCCGGACACCCCCTCACGATCCGCCCACCCGCAGGATCCCGCTCGACCCTGTGGACAATCCACAGCCTGTGGACAACGTCGTCACCCCCAGGAGCAGCCGGCCGCCCGGGTCACCCGCCGCCCGTCACCGACCACCCGAGCCGTCGGCGCCCCGGGTCGCCGGGTCGTCGGCTGCCTTTCGCCGACCACCCGGGCCGCTCCAGGCCTCCGGTCACCGGCCGGGCGGGACCGTGCACGCCTCCGCAAAGCCCTGACTGGTCAGGCCGAAGGCCCGGTTGGCGCGTGAGCGCATGTTCTCCAGGGCCACCATCGCGGTCAGCTCGACGAACGCCGCCTCGCCCAACCGTCCGAGCAGCTCCGCCGCCAGTGCGTCCGTGACCGCCGGCTCGGTCTCCGTCATCGCCTCGGCGTACTCCATGACCAGCAGCTCCACCTCGGTGAAGGCCTCGCGGGACTCCCGCCACTGCGGCACCCGCTCGATCTTGTGGGCGGCCAGGCCCAGCTCCCGGCCTTCCCAGTAGCCGAAGTCCATGCACCACGAACAGTTGATCCGCGCCGCCGCGGCCATCACCGCGAGGTGCTTCAGCCCGGCGTCGAGTGCGTTCCACTTCGCCGCCCGCTGCTCCAGGCGGACGTACGCGAACAGCACGCGCTGGTTGTGCCCGTACGCCTGCCCGGGGTCGAGCACCTTGCCGTACTTGCGGCGCGAGTACCAGGCCCCGAGGCGCATGAGGGGCGTACGGGGCGGGGTGAGGGAGATGCGCGGCATGGCGGTCGCCTCCTGGGCGGATGCGGCCCCGCGGTTCGGGGCCTCCATCCGCTGAGACAGGACAGCCCTGCGAAATGTGACAGCAGGCGGCTACGGCAGTTCGATGCCGAGGTCCCAGCCGTCGTGGGCGTGCGTGCACAGGCAGGCGCGGGACTCCGTCGGCGGGAGGGCCGCCACCGCGTCGAAGAGGACCTCGCGCAGTCGGCCGACGTTCTCGCCGAAGACCTTCAGGACCTCCGTGTGGGACACGCCCTCGCCCGTCTCCGCGCCCGCGTCGAGGTCCGTCACCAGCGCCATCGAGGTGTAGCAGAGTCCCAGCTCCCGGGCGAGGACCGCCTCCGGGTGGCCCGTCATGCCCACGACCGCCCAGCCCGCCGCCGCGTGCCACTGCGACTCGGCGCGGGTGGAGAAGCGGGGCCCCTCGACCACGACCATCGTGCCGCCGTCCACCGCCTCCCACTGGCGCCCCCGGGCCGCGGCCAGCGCCACCGCGCGGCCCACCGGGCAGTACGGGTCGGCGAACGTGGTGTGCACGACGTTCGGCACCGAGCCGTCGGGCAGCGGCTCCCCGTCGAAGAAGGTCTGCACCCGGGACTTCGTGCGGTCGACCAGCTGGTCGGGAACCAGCAGCGTGCCCGGACCGTACTCGGCGCGCAGGCCGCCCACCGCGCACGGGCCGAGCACCTGGCGCACACCCAGCGAGCGCAGCGCCCAGAGGTTGGCGCGGTAGTTGATCTTGTGGGGCGGCACCTTGTGGCTGCGGCCGTGCCGCGGCAGGAAGGCGACCTGCCGCCCGGCCAGCTCGCCGAGGAAGAGGGAGTCGCTCGGGGGCCCGTACGGGGTGTCCACCTGTATCTCGGAGACGTCCTCCAGGAAGGAGTAGAACCCCGAACCGCCGATGACACCGATCTCTGCGTTAGCCATGTCGTCACCCTAACCGGGCATGCGCAAGGCCCTGCCGTCCGGAAGGGAGGCAGGGCCTTGCGAGGAAGTGACGAGGTCAGGCAGCCGAGGTCGAGCTGGAGCTCGTGCTGCTGCTCGCGGTCGACGCGGCGGGCGCGGGGGCCGAGGACGTCGAGGTCGAAGTGGACGACGCGGGCTTCGAGGCAGGGGTGCTGCTCGACGAGGCTCCACGGCTGTCGTTCCGGTAGAAACCGGAACCCTTGAAGACGATGCCGACCGCGGAGAACACCTTCTTCAGGCGTCCGTTGCAGCTCGGGCACTCGGTCAGTGCGTCATCGGTGAACTTCTGCACGGCCTCAAGGCCCTCACCGCACTCGGTGCACTGGTACTGGTAGGTCGGCACGAATTTCCTCCTGGCACTCTGACTCGATGAGTGCTAACGACGATCCATGGTGACGTATTCCGGCGGATCAGTCCACCGTCACCGGCGCGCGGTGACCCAGACCACGCTGGTTCACCCGCCCCGACGAGTCCGCCGGGGCCGGCTGGGCGGCCTGCGCGGACGAGTTGATGATCCGGCTCGGGGCCTTCGGGGCCAGCTTCGCCCGCAGCGCCAGCAGGGTGACCAGCGCCAGCGCCGTGCCCGCCATGGGCACGAGGAAGCCGTACGAGGACCCGTGGGCGTCCGTCAGGCGCCCGGCCAGCGTCACGGCCGTGGCCTGGCCGAAGGCGACCGCGCCGGTCAGCCAGGTGAAGGCCTCGGTCCGGGCGTTCGCCGGGATCAGCGACTCGATCATGGTGTACCCGGTGATCAGCGCCGGGGCGATGCACAGGCCGACGAGCAGGCCGAGCGCGCCCAGCAGGATCACGGAGTGTGCAGTCCACAGGACCGAGGCGGCCACGGTCAGGCCGGCGTAGCCCAGCAGCAGCCGCCGCCGCGGGCCGATCTTCCAGGCGATCGCACCGCAGGCGATGCCCGCGATCATGTTGCCGGCCGCGAAGACGCCGTAGAGCAGGCCGTTGGCGCCCGGGTTGCCGATCTCGTTGGAGAAGGCGGCCAGCGACACCTGCATGCCGCCGAAGACGGCGCCGATGCCGAGGAAGGCCACGATCAGGACGCGCAGACCCGCGAAGGACAGCGCGGAGGCGTGCTTCTCGTCGCCCGCGGCCCGGGCGTGCGGAGTGGGCTGAGTGGCGCGCTGGGCGGCGAAGACCAGGCCGCCGGCCAGCGTCAGCGCGGCCTCGGTGACCAGGCCCGCGGCCGGGTGGATGCCGGTGCACAGCGCGGTCGCGAGGACCGGTCCGACGACGAAGGTGAACTCGTCGGTGACGGACTCGAACGCGGCGGCCGTCGGCAGCAGCGGCGAGCCCTCCAGCCGGGCGGCCCAGCGGGCCCGGACCATCGGGCCGACCTGCGGCACCGAGGCACCGGCCGGGACGGCGGCCAGCGCCAGGGCCCACACGGGGGCACCGAGCAGGGCGAGGGCCACCAGGGTGCTGACCGCGGCGGAGTGCATGAGGACGACCGGCGTCAGTACGGCGCTCTGGCCGAAGCGGTCGGTGAGGTTGCCCATCACCGGGGCGCACAGGGCCATGGATACGCCGGTGACGGCGGCGACGATGCCGGCGCTGCCGTAGGAGCCGGTGGTGTGCTGGACGAGCAGCAGGATGCTGATCGTCAGCATGCCGAAGGGGAGGCGGGCGGCGAAGCCCGGGAGAACGAAGCCGAGGGCGCGGGGGGTGCGCAGGAGCTGCCCGTAACCGGGTCGGGCGGACGTGTCGGTCGTGACCGCGGATGTCACGGCCTGGCCTTTCCGCTGCCTGGTAGAGCGTCCCCGTCTGCGGACGGTGTGCCGCCTCGTGAGCGACCGCACCCGTACATGTGGGAGCCCCGAGAGCTGTCCTCTTGCGCAGAACCGAGTGATACCTGGGCGCCCACTGCGGGAGGGTGCCACGGCCGCTTTGCGGTCGCGCCAGCTCTGCGTCAGGCAGAGTTGGTTCGATGTGGTGTGCCTTTATCGTACAGGGAGAGCTGGCATCACGCCCTGTGATTCCGGCGACAGGGTGTGTCTTCACCTTGGATTAACTGGAATTTCGTATTCCGAGCCCTGTCGAAGCAGGGCAAAGGCTCTATCCCAACCCTCTGAAATAGCGAATTAGAACGATGCTCTAACGCTCTGTCGACATCCCTTGAAGCCCCGGCCGGGGCTCAGGAACCGTTGGACCCGGTCCCCAGCCATCCGGCCAGCTTGCCGCCCCGGGCCACCGCCCGCAGCCGTGCCTCCGCCGCGTCCCGTACCGGATCGGTGGCCACCACCAGCAGCTCGTCCCCCCGCCGCAGCACGGTCGAGGGCAACGGCACGAAGCTCTTGCCCTCGCGGACCACCAGCGTCACCGAGGCCCCGGGCGGCAGCCGCAGCTCGCTCACCTCGACGCCGTGCATCCGCGAGTCCCGGGGGATGGCGAAGGACAGCAGGTGGCCGCGCAGCTTCTCCAGGGGCGCCGACTCGATCCCCAGGTCCGCGGCCTCGTCGGTGTCGCCGAGCCGGAGCGTGCGGGCCACCCAGGGCAGGGTCGGCCCCTGGACCAGGGTGTAGACGACGACCAGCACGAAGACGATGTTGAAGACCCGGTCGCTGCCCTCGATCCCCGTCACCATCGGGATGGTGGCGAGGATGATGGGCACGGCTCCGCGCAGGCCGGCCCACGACATCAGGGCCTTCTCCCGCCAGGGCACCCGGAAGGGCAGCAGGCTGATGAAGACCGACAGCGGCCGCGCCACCATCGTCAGCACCAGGCCGATGACCACGGCGGGCCAGAAGTCGCCCGCCAGCTCGTGCGGGGTGACCAGCAGGCCGAGCAGGACGAACATGCCGATCTGGGCGATCCAGCCGAGCCCGTCCGCGAACCCCCGGGTGGCGGGCCAGTGGGGCAGCTTCGCGTTCCCGAGCACCATGGCCGCCAGGTAGACGGCGAGGAAGCCGGAGCCGTGCGCCAGTGCGCCGGCCGCGTACGCGACGACGGCGATGGCCATCACGGCGATCGGGTAGAGGCCCGAGGCGGGCAGGGCCACGTGCCGCAGGCCGTACGCCCCGAGGAAGCCCACCGTCAGGCCGATCGCCACGCCGATCGCCAGCTCCAGCGCGATCTTGCCGACGAGTACGTACCAGGAGTCCACCGGGCCGACCGTGGCGAAGGCCACGACCAGGATGACCACCGGGGCGTCGTTGAAGCCCGACTCCGCCTCCAGCACACCCGTGATCCGCGAGGGCAGCGGCACCTTGCGCAGCACCGAGAACACGGCCGCCGCGTCGGTCGAGGAGACGACCGCGCCGATCAGCAGGGACTGCCGCCAGTCGAGGCCCACCACGTAGTACGCGCCCGCCGCCGTGACGCCCACGCTGATCGCGACGCCCGCCAGCGACAGGGAGATCGCGGCGGGCAGGGCGGGCCTGATCTGCTTCCACTTCGTGCCCAGACCACCCTCGGCGAGGATGACGACGAGCGCCGCGTAGCCGATGACCTGGGTCAGTTCGGCGTTGTCGAAGACGACGTTGCCGATGCCGTCCTGGCCTATCGCGATGCCTATGCCGAGGTAGATGAGCAGGCTGGGGAGGCCGCTGCGTGAGGAGACGCGCACCGCCGCCACGGCGACGAGCAGCACGAGCGAGCAGACCAGCAGAAGCTCATTGAGCATGTGGACAGTCAGCGGGCGGCCCTTTCCTCAAGCGCCCGGCAAAACGTTCCTGCGGGCGACCGGTTCGGCAAGATCGGCAGGTAGTTCGTTACCTTACCTAATATTTGACGCACCCTTTACGCGATAACCACATTGTGAAACGGCCGTTCGGCCTTGTCCTTCGCACCTTGACCCCTGGCGGATCAACGAACACGGTCGTGCGCCTATGGTTGCTCCCAGCACTCCCAGGACCGCCCTGCCCCTCTAAGGACAGCGATGCCCGCCAACGAAACCGCCCCTTCCGTCAAGAAGAAGGGACGACGCGCCCGCCTGATCGTGCTCGTCCTGGTCCTGGCGCTCCTCACGGGCTTCGGGTACGGGACGTACTGGGGCCTGGACACCGTCCGCGCCTCCTTCCCGCAGGCGACCGGCTCCCTCCAGGTGCCCGGCCTGACCTCGGCAGTGGAGGTCAAGCGCGACGCGCACGGCATTCCGCAGCTCTACGCCGACAAGGACGAGGACCTCTTCCGCGCGCAGGGCTTCGTCCACGCGCAGGACCGCTTCTGGGAGATGGACGTACGCCGCCACCTGACCTCGGGGCGGCTTTCGGAGATGTTCGGCTCCGGCCAGGTCGAGACCGACGCCTTCCTGCGCACGCTGGGCTGGCGCCAGGTCGCCCAGGCCGAGTACGACACGAAGCTCTCGCCGGAGACGAAGAAGAACCTCCAGGCCTACGCCGACGGGGTCAACGCGTACCTGAAGGGGAAGTCCGGCAAGGACCTCTCCGTCGAGCACGCCGCCCTCAAGCTCAGCGCCGACTACCAGCCCGAGCAGTGGACGCCGGTGGACTCGGTGGCCTGGCTCAAGGCCATGGCCTGGGACCTGCGCGGCAACATGCAGGACGAGATCGACCGCGCGCTGATGGCGAACAAGCTCACGCCCGCGCAGATCGACGAGCTCTACCCGCCCTACCCGTTCGACCGGAACCGGCCGATCGTCGAGGGCGGCAAGATCGACGGCGGCAAGTACGCGCCCCAGGGCGGCTCGGCCGCGGCCGGACCCGGCACCGGCAAGGGCTCCACCACCGGCACCGGCACCGCGAACGGATCGCCGGCCTCCACGACGCCCACCGGCCTCGCCGACGACGCCACCGCCCAGGGGGCGACGGTGGGCCTGCGCACCTCGCTGACCTCCCTCGCCAAGACCCTGGACCAGATCCCCGCGATACTCGGCCCCAACGGCAGCGGCATCGGCTCGAACTCCTGGGTCGTCTCCGGCAAGTACACGACCACCGGCAAGCCGCTGCTCGCCAACGACCCGCACCTGTCCCCGCAGCTTCCCTCGGTCTGGTACCAGATGGGCCTGCACTGCCGCGCGGTCTCCGCGCAGTGCCAGTACGACGTGGCCGGCTACACCTTCTCCGGCATGCCCGGCGTGGTGATCGGCCACAACGCCGACATCGCCTGGGGCATGACGAACCTGGGCGCCGACGTCACCGACCTCTACCTGGAGCAGGTCAAGCCCGAGGGCTACGTCTACGACAACAAGGTGATCCCCTTCACGACCCGCGAGGAGGAGATCAAGATCGCGGGCGAGAAGAAGAGCAAGAAGATCACCGTCCGCACCACCAACAACGGTCCGCTGATCTCCGACCGCAGCGAGGAGCTCGCCGCAGTCGGCAGCCGCGCCCCTGTCGCCGGCTCGGCCCCCGACCGCGGCAACGGCTACGCCGTCGCCCTGCGCTGGACCGCCCTGGACCCGGGCAAGTCGATGGACGCCGTCTTCAAGCTCGACCGGGCCAAGGACTTCGCGGGCTTCCGCGAGGCCGCCCGCGACTTCGAGGTCCCCTCGCAGAACCTGATCTACGCCGACAACAAGGCCCCGCTGGGCAACATCGGCTACCAGGCCCCCGGCCGGATCCCGGTCCGCGGCGCCGGCGACGGCCGCATGCCCGCCCCCGGCTGGGACTCCAAGTACGCCTGGAAGGGCGGCAAGGACGGCAACGCGGGCTACATCCCGCAGGACGAGATGCCGTACGACCTCAACCCGGGCCGCGGCTACATCGTGACGGCGAACCAGGCCGTCGTCGAGAGCGGGACCGGCCAGGGCAAGTACCCGTACCTGCTGACGGCGGACTGGGGCTACGGCGCCCGCAGCCAGCGGATCAACGACCTCATCGAGGCGAAGATCAAGGACAGCGGGAAGATCTCCACCGACGACATGCGCACCATGCAGATGGACAACAGCAGCGAGATCGCCGCGCTGCTGACCCCGATGCTGGCCAAGATCGAGGTCTCGGACCCGGACGTGCGCTCCGCGCAGAAGCTGCTGGAGGGCTGGAACTACACCCAGGAGCCCGACTCGGCGGCCGCCGCCTACTTCAACGCGGTCTGGCGCAACATCCTCAAGCTGTCCTTCGGCGACAAGATGCCCAAGGAACTGCGCATCGAGGACAGCTGCATGAACGTCACCGGCGACGGCACCGGCATCGTCGACGACCTCGCCAAGACCGTCCGCGAGTGCGGTGAGCGCGGCTCCGACTCCGCGCAGCCCGACGGCGGCGACCGCTGGTTCGAGGTGGTCCGCCGCCTGGTCAAGGACGAGAAGTCCGCGTGGTGGCAGTCGCCCAAGCGGGGCCTGCGGGAGCCGGCGACCACCACCCGCGACGAGCTGTTCGCCCGGGCCATGAAGGACGCCCGCTGGGAGCTGACCGCCAAGCTCGGCAAGGATCAGGCCACCTGGAGCTGGGGCCGCCTGCACCAGCTGACGCTGAAGAACCAGACCATCGGCACCGAGGGCCCCGGCTTCCTGCAGTGGCTCCTCAACCGCGGCCCGTGGAACCTGGGCGGCGGCGAGGCCACGGTCAACGCGACCGGCTGGAACGCCTCCGGCGGCTACGGGGTGACCTGGGTGCCGTCGATGCGGATGGTCGTGAACCTGAACGACCTGGACAAGTCCCGCTGGATCAACCTGACCGGCGCCTCGGGCCACGCCTACCACGACAACTACACGGACCAGACGACCCTGTGGGCCAAGGGCGAGCTGCTGGACTGGCCGTTCGGCAAGGAGGCCGTGGACAAGGCGACGGTCGAGACGCTCACGCTGAAGCCGGGTTCATGAGCCGCCGGCCGGAGAAGTGAAGCGGACCACCCCCGACGGGGTGGCCACCGCCTGAACGGGGTGGTCGTGCGGTTCCTCCGGGACCCGCGCGACCACCTCTTCGTCGTAGAGGAGCACGACCAGCGCGGGATGCGCCCCGGCGCGCTCCAGACGCGCGAGCACCCGGTCGTACGAGCCCCCGCCGCGCCCCAGCCGCATCCCGCGCCGGTCCACCGCCAGCCCGGGCAGCAGGACGGCGTCGGCGCCGGTGACCGCCTCCGGACCGAGCCGCGGTCCGGCGGGCTCCAGCAGCCGCATCTTCCCCGGGTGCGCGGCCTCGGCGAGGCTGCCGGGGCCCTCGTACTCGGCCCAGTCGAGGTCGTTGTCGGGCAGCAGGACGGGCAGCAGGACCCGCTTCCCGGCCGTGCGCAGCCCGTCGAGCAGCTCGCGGGTACCGGGCTCGCTCCCCACGGAGACGTACGCCGCCACCGTGTGCGCCCCGGCGAGCTCGGGCAGTCCGAGGGCGGAGCGGGAGAGCGCGCGGGCCGCCGTGCGCAGGGAGTCGGGGGACAGGGCGCGGCGGGCGGCGAGGAGGTCCCGGCGCAACTGGGCCTTTGCGGACGGATCGGGTGCGTTCACTAGCACGGCTGCCTCAGATTTCCTTTCAAAGGGGGCAATCAGGGATCTATTTGCCGGAATCCATGGGTGGGAGCGTGACCCACTATGGTTCTGCCCATGACTCAGTTGCACCCCGTGATCAAAAAGGCCGTCATCCCTGCCGCAGGCCTTGGCACACGTTTCCTCCCGGCGACGAAGGCGACGCCCAAGGAAATGCTCCCGGTCGTGGACAAGCCGGCCATCCAGTACGTCGTCGAGGAGGCCGTCTCGGCCGGCCTGGACGACGTCCTGATGATCACAGGGCGTAACAAGCGTGCGCTTGAGGACCACTTCGACCGCAACTACGAACTGGAGTCCGCCCTCATCGCCAAGGGCGACGACGACCGGCTCAAGAAGGTCCAGGAGTCCAGCGACCTGGCCACCATGCACTACGTCCGCCAGGGCGACCCGCGCGGCCTCGGCCACGCCGTCCTGTGCGCCGCTCCGCACGTGGGCGACGAGCCCTTCGCCGTCCTGCTCGGCGACGACCTCATCGACCCGCGCGACCCCCTGCTGCGCCAGATGACCGATGTGCACGCCCGCACCGGCGGCACCGTCATCGCCCTGATGGAGGTCGACCCGGCCAGCGTGCACCTCTACGGCTGCGCCGCCGTCGAGCCCACCGACGAGGCGGACGTCGTCCGGATCACGGGCCTCGTCGAGAAGCCCGACGCCGCCGACGCCCCCAGCAACTACGCCGTCATCGGACGCTATGTCCTCAACCCGGCGATCTTCGACATACTGCGGGAGACCGAGCCGGGCCGCGGCGGGGAGATCCAGCTCACCGACGGCCTGCAGAAGCTGGCCGCCGACGAGAGCGTGGGCGGCCCGGTGCACGGCGTGGTCTTCCGGGGCCGCCGCTACGACACCGGGGACCGCGGGGACTACCTGCGGGCCATCGTCCGCCTCGCGTGCGAGCGTGAGGACCTGGGCCCGGAGTTCCGCACCTGGCTTCACCGTTACGTCACGGAGGAGATGTAGCACCTTGAGCAGCCCCGCCGCCGCACCGCAGGACACCGGCCAGCAGCGTCTGTGGTCGGTGGACGAGCACCTCGCGGACGTCCTCGCCGCCGTCCGGCCGCTGGAGCCCATCGAGCTCCAGCTGCTCGACGCCCAGGGCTGTGTCCTGGTCGAGGACGTCACCGTGCCCGTCGCCCTCCCGCCCTTCGACAACAGCTCGATGGACGGGTACGCCGTCCGCACGGCCGACGTCCAGGGCGCGAGCGAGGAGTTCCCCGCGGTGCTGACGGTCATCGGGGACGTCGCGGCGGGCAGCGGTGAACTGCCCGCCGTCGGCCCGGGCCAGGCCGCCCGCATCATGACCGGCGCCCCGCTGCCGCCCGGCGCGGAGGCCGTCGTCCCCGTCGAGTGGACCGACGGCGGCGCGGGCGCGGGCGCGGCCACCGGCATGACCCCGGCCAGCGCGGCCCCCGAGGGCGCGGGCGGCGAGGTGCGGGTGCACCGGGCCGCCGAGGCGCGGGCCCATGTACGGGCACGGGGCAGCGACGTCCAGGCCGGAGACCTCGCGCTGGCCGCGGGTACGGTGCTGGGCCCGCCGCAGATCGCTCTGCTGGCCGCCATCGGCCGGGGCACCGTCCGGGTCCGGCCGCGGCCGCGCGTGGTGGTGCTCTCCACCGGCAGCGAGCTGGTCCAGCCGGGCGAGGCGCTGGCCCCCGGGACGATCTACGACTCGAACAGCTTCGCGCTGGCCGCGGCCGCGCGGGACGCGGGGGCCATCGCCTACCGCGTCGGGGCGGTCGCGGACGACGCCGACACCCTGCGCTCCACCATCGAGGACCAGCTGATCCGGGCCGATCTGCTGGTGACCACGGGAGGCGTCAGCGTCGGGGCGTACGACGTGGTCAAGGAGGCGCTGTCCTCGGTCGGCGCCGATCCCGAGGCCGGGATCGACGCCGGGCGGATGGAGTTCCGCAAGCTCGCGATGCAGCCCGGCAAGCCGCAGGGCTTCGGCACCGTCGGCCCGGACCACACCCCGCTGCTGGCCCTGCCCGGCAACCCGGTGTCCTCCTACGTCTCCTTCGAGCTGTTCGTGCGGCCCGCGATCCGCGCGCTCATGGGGCTGCCCGCCTCCGAGGTCAGCCGGCCGAGCGTCCGGGCGGTACTCAAGGCGGACCGGCCGCTGGGCTCCCCGTCGGGCCGCCGGCAGTTCCTGCGCGGGGCGTACGACAAGGAGAGCGGCACGGTCAGTCCGGTCGGCGGATCCGGCTCGCACCTGATCGCGGCCCTGGCGCACGCCGACTCGCTGATGGTCGTGCCGGAGGACGTGACCTCGGTGCAGCCGGGGGACGAGCTGGAAGTGGTCCTGCTCGGCTGAAGTCCCGCCGGTGCGGGTAGCGTGGTGCACCACACAGGCCCTTGCGGGGCCCGGAGCGGGAGCGGCACGCAGACATGAGTACGCAGAGCAGGCTGACGCACATCGACGAGGCCGGTGCGGCCCGGATGGTCGACGTCTCGGAGAAGGACGTCACGACGCGGACGGCACGGGCCAGCGGGCGCGTGCTGGTCTCCCCCCGGGTGATCGAACTGCTGCGCGGCGAGGGCGTGCCCAAGGGGGACGCCCTCGCCACCGCGCGGATCGCCGGGATCATGGGGGCGAAGAAGACCCCCGACCTGATCCCGCTCTGCCACCCCCTGGCCGTCTCGGGCGTGAAGGTGGACCTCTCGGTCGCCGACGACGCCGTGGAGATCCTCGCGACGGTCAAGACCGCCGACCGGACGGGCGTCGAGATGGAGGCGCTGACGGCCGTCGCGGTCGCCGGGCTCACCGTCATCGACATGGTGAAGGCCGTCGACAAGGGCGCCGTCATCACCGACGTCCGGGTGGAGGAGAAGACCGGCGGCAAGTCCGGCGACTGGAGCCGGGCGTGAACGCCCCGCGCGGCGGCGAGGTCCACAGCCACAGCCACGGCCCTGCGCCGGCCGGCGCGGACGGCGCCGGCGCGTCCGCGGCACCCGGCGGCACGGCGACCCCCGCCGCGGCCGATGCACGGCAGGCGGGGCCGGGCGGGCAGCCCGCCCGCCCCCTTCGCGCCCTGGTGGTCACCGCCTCGAACCGGGCCTCGGCCGGCGTGTACGCCGACCGGGGCGGGCCCCTGCTCGCAGAGGGACTCCAAGGACTCGGCTTCACCGTGGACGGGCCGCGGGTCGTCCCCGACGGGGACCCGGTCGAGCAGGCGCTGCGCGAGGGCGTGGCCGCCGGGTACGACGTCATCCTCACCACCGGCGGTACCGGCATCTCGCCGACCGACCGCACCCCCGAGGCCACCGCCCGGGTGCTGGACCACGAGGTACCGGGCATCCCGCAGGCCATCCGGGCCGAGAGCCTGGCGAAGGTGCCGACGGCGGCCCTGTCCCGGGGGCTGGCGGGAGTGGCCGGCCGCACCCTGATCGTCAACCTGCCCGGCTCGACGGGCGGAGTCCGCGACGGCCTCGCGGTCCTGGCCCGGATCCTGCCGCACGCCGTGGACCAGATCCGGGGTGGCGATCACCCCAGACCTGCGGGGAGCCCCAGCTGAACGGGCCCTCCTGGCCGGTGGTGCTGAGCGACGGCGACGTCACGCTCCGGCCGATAAAGCTGCGCGACCAGAGCGCCTGGCGCGAGGTCAACCGGCGCAACCGCGACTGGCTGCGGCCCTGGGAGGCCACGATCCCGCCGCCCGCGCCCTGGGGGCCGGTGGTCCACCGGCCGACGTACCGCCAGATGGTGCGGCACCTGCGAGCCGAGGCGAACGCGGGGCGGATGCTGCCCTTCGTCATCGAGTACCGGGGCCGCCTGGTCGGCCAGCTGACGGTCGCCGGGATCACCTGGGGCTCGATGTGCGCGGGCCACGTCGGCTACTGGGTGGACCGCGAGGTGGCGGGCCGCGGGGTCATGCCGACGGCGGTCGCGCTGGCGGTGGACCACTGCTTCGGGAAGGTCGGGCTGCACCGGATGGAGGTGTGCATCCGCCCGGAGAACGGCCCGAGCCGGCGCGTGGTCGAGAAGCTGGGCTTCCGCGAGGAGGGGCTGCGTCTGCGCTACCTGCACATCGACGGCGCCTGGCGCGACCACCTCGTGTACGCGCTGACCGCGGAGGAGATCCCGGAGGGGTTGCTGCGCCGCTGGCACCGGGCGCGCAGCCAAGGGGCCTCGCCCTCATAGGAAACGAATATCCGTTCGAATTCCTGGGCCGGGAAACCGATTCGCCCATAACCTGATCCGAAGAATCACAAAAAAAGTCCGTGATATCAGCCAGTTCGTGCGACACACCGGTCCAATTGGCGGATCCGCTCGGCCGCGCCCCTCTACGGTGTGGGGTGTGAGCAGCAGCGGCCTCATCTACGCAGTCATTGTCGGGGCTTGGGCCGCCTACTTGGTGCCCATGTGGCTCCGGAGGCAGGACGAGCTGAACGAGGCCCGTCCGACGGAACGCTTCTCCACTGCCATTCGGCTGCTTTCGGGCCGGGCGGGAATGGAGCGCCGTTACGCCAAGGGGCTGCGTGAGCGTGCCGAGCAGGAGGCGCAGACCCAGTACCACGCGGACCCGGACGCCGCGACGGAAACGGTGAATTCCGTGGACGCCGACGCCCGGGCCGTTGCCGTGCCCCCGACCAGGGCGGAGCCGCGGTCGGCCGTGGCGGAGCGGCACCGGCGCGAGCAGCGCCTGCAGGTGCTCGCCCGCCGCCGGCGCACCACCGCGCTGCTCTTCCTGATCTTCACGCTGGGCGCGGTCGTGGCCGCGGTCGGCGGTCTGGCGTACCTGTGGGCGCCCGCCGTACCGGCCCTCCTGCTGAGCGCGTACATCATGCACCTGCGCGTCCAGGAGCGCAGGCGCTACGAGTTCACCATGGACCGGCGGCGCGCCGAGGCCGCCGCCCGGCAGCTGCGCGAGAGCCGCCAGCGCCGCCGCCATCCCGAGGACACCCCGACCGCCGCGGCCGAACCCGACCCCGCTCCGCCGGTCTCCCCGCAGGAGGCCGGCCGGCGCGCGCTGGTCGAGCAGACCGACCACGCCGAGTGGGTGGACCAGCAGCGCGAGCGCGAACGCGGCCCCGCCCGCGGCGACAGCTGGGAGCCGGTCCCGGTCCCGCTGCCGACGTACGTGACGGCCCCGGTGGCTCCGCGCGCCACGGGTCCGGCGACCCCGGACGCCTGGAGCGCGGCCCGCTCCAGCGCAGCCGAACCGACGGACCCCCGCCTGCGCACCCAGCCCGCCCCGGCCCCCGCCCAGGAGACGAAGCCCCAGCACCCCGGCCGCGGCCGCGACCGCGGTCGCACCCCGCTGTTCGACCAGTACGAGAGCGACGAGCGCCCCCGCGCCGCGAACGAATGACCGGACCTGCGCGGATGCTCCCCGATACCGGTTTTGGAGCACCGCCGCGGGGATGCTAATGTTTCACACGTCGCAAGGGCCTGTGGCGCAGTCTGGTAGCGCACCTCGTTCGCATCGAGGGGGTCTGGGGTTCAAATCCCCACAGGTCCACAGACGACAGTTCCCGAGTAGCTCTCGGGAATCGTCACGAGATCCCGTCCGGTCGCAAGACCGGGCGGGATCTCGGCGTTTCCGGGGTCCGGGCAGCCCGGTGCCCGAACGGCCGGGCGGTCACGGGCCGTTGGCGGCCGCCGGAGCCAGCGGCGGCAACTCCGGTACGGCCGAGCGCTCTTTGCTGCCGCGATCCGTCCGGGCGGGCTCTGCCGCGTCAGGGGGTCAGGGGCTTGGCCATGCAGCGGCTGGAGTCGTGGAAGCGGTAGTGGCCGAACTTGGGGGAGGGGGCGTAGCCCGAGGAGAGGTAGAGGGCTATCGCCTCCGGCTGCTGGTCGCCCGTCTCCAGGACCATGCGGACGCGGCCCGCCGCGCGGGCGTCGGCTTCGAGCTCCGCGAGGATGCGGCGGGCCAGGCCGAGACCGCGGGCCTCGGGGATGACGTACATGCGCTTGAGCTCGGCGTCGCCGTCGGAGTAGCCCTCGTCGTTCTCGTCCTGGGTGCGCCAGCCGCCGCTGGCTATCGGGCTCTGCGAGGCGTCGTACGCCAGCAGGTACAGCCCCCGCGGCGGGGTGAACATCACCGGGTCGAGGGGTGTGACATCGCCCTCGCCGTCATAGCGCGCCTGGTACTCCAGTTGCACCTGGTCGTTGAGTTTGACCGCGTCCGGGTGGTCGTACGGTACGGAGCGGAGCTGGATCCCGTGAGACATCGGAACATCGTACGGAACCCTCCCGCTATGGTGCTGGGATGCTCACCGTGACCTCCGTGAATGTGAATGGGATCCGCGCCGCCGCCAAGAAGGGCTTCTCGCCGTGGCTGGCCGGGTCGGATGCCGACGTGGTCTGCCTGCAGGAGGTACGGGCGGAGGAGGCGCAGATTCCGGCCGAGGTGCGGGAGCCCGAGGGCTGGCACACGGTCTTCGCGCCGGCCGCCGTCAAGGGCCGGGCCGGGGTGGCCCTCTACACGCGGCGGGAGCCCGAGCGGGTGCAGGTGGGCTTCGGGAGCGAGGAGTTCGACGGCTCCGGGCGGTACCTGGAGGTCGACATGCCCGGTGTGACCGTGGCGAGCCTGTACCTGCCCTCCGGGGAGGCCGGGACCGCGAAGCAGGACGAGAAGTACCGGTTCATGGCGGAGTTCCTGCCCTACCTCGCCGCGCTGAAGGTGCGCGCGGCCGGCGAGGGGCGGGAGGTCGTGGTGTGCGGCGACTGGAACATCTGCCACCGGGAGGTCGACCTGAAGAACTGGAAGACCAACCGCAAGAGCGCCGGGTTCCTGCCCGAGGAGCGCGAGTGGCTCGGCAGGGTGTACGAGGAGGCGGGGTACGTCGACGTCGTACGCGCGCTGCATCCGGACACCGAGGGGCCGTACTCCTGGTGGTCCTACCGCGGGCGGGCCTTCGACAACGACGCCGGCTGGCGCATCGACCTCCAGGTCGCGACCCCGGGACTCGCCGCCCGGGCGGTGAAGGCCTTCGTCGAGCGGGCCGCGACCCATCCGGAGCGGTGGTCCGACCACGCGCCGGTGACCGCCGTCTACGAGCTCGGGGTCTGAGACCCCGCGGGCCGGGACCGGGAGGCCTGGAGGCGGTCCATCGCCATCGCGAGCTCCGCCTCCACCACGCTCTTCGCCAGCGGGCGCAGGCGCGGCACGGCCTCCGGGGAGAGGTGCTCCTCGATGAGCTCCGTGAACAGGGCCGCCAAGGCGTCCGCGTGCGCGCGGACCCGGCGGCCGGTCTCCAGGACCGCCGCGAGCGGGACGCCTTCGCGGACCAGCGCTGAGGAGACGTCCAGCAGGCGGCGGCTGACGTGCACGATCTCGTCGCCGTCCGTGGCGAGGTAGCCGAGGTCGAGGGAGGCCGCCAGGTTCTCCGGGGTGACCTCGCCCTCGAAGTAGTCGGCCAGGGCCTCGGGTGTCAGGCGTACCGGGGTCTCCTCGGACCCGCCCATGCCGAGCAGCTCGCCGAGCTGGCTCACGTCGCGGCCGTTCTCGAAGGCGGCGGTCAGTTCGGCGATGCCGCCGAGGGTGTGGCCGCGTTCGAGCAGGGCGGCGATGGTGCGCAGCCGGGCCAGGTGGTGGTCGTCGTACCAGGCGATGCGGCCCTCGCGGCGCGGGGGCGGCAGGAGCTTGCGCTCGCGGTAGAAGCGCAGGGTGCGGACGGGTATGCCGGCCGCCTCCGCCAGTTCCGCCGTACGGTATTCGCGCACTGTCCTCGCCGCTTGCGTCTCTGCCACGGACGAAGCCTATGGCGTACCGGGAGTAACTTTCCGGGTGCGACCCCTACCCATGAGTACGGGGCTGCTCTACTCTCCCGATTGTGCCAGTGATTGCTGGCAGTGTGGCGCTGTGGTGATGACTGGGCTGGGCTGGTACTGCGCAAGCGGATGCGGAAGGCGGCGGGCATGGCGGGCAAGGGTGGCGCCGAACGGCGTGAGCACGTACGGGTGGCGGTGATCGGCTCCGGCTTCGGCGGGCTGGGCGCGGCCGTCCGGCTGCGGCGGGAGGGGATCACGGACTTCGTCGTCCTGGAACGGGCCGACTCCGTCGGCGGGACGTGGCGCGACAACAGCTATCCCGGGTGCGCGTGCGACGTTCCCTCGCACCTGTACTCGTTCTCGTTCGCACCCAACCCGGACTGGCCGAGGACCTTCTCCGGGCAGCCGCACATCCGCGCCTACCTGGAGCACGTCGCCGACACCTTCGGGCTGCGCCCGCACATCCGGCTGAACTCCGAGGTCACGATGATGCGCTGGGACGCCGACCGGCTCCGGTGGCACATCGAGACCTCGACGGGCGAGCTCACCGCGGACGTCGTCGTGTCCGCGACCGGCCCGCTGTCCGACCCGAAGGTGCCGGAGCTTCCGGGGCTCGCCGGCTTCCCGGGCAAGGTGTTCCACTCGGCGCGCTGGGACCACGACTACGACCTGCGCGGCAAGCGCGTCGCCATGATCGGGACCGGCGCCTCGGCCATCCAGATCGTGCCCGCCATCGCACCCGAGGTGGAGCGGCTCACGCTCTTCCAGCGGACCCCGCCGTGGGTGATGCCGCGCACCGACCGGGCCATCGGCACCGCGGAGCGCTGGCTGCACCGCCGGCTGCCCTTCACCCGCGCCGCGCGCCGCGGGCTGCTGTGGGGCATCCGGGAGCTCCAGGTGAGCGCCTTCACCAAGCGCCCGAACCAGCTCGGGCTGATCGAGTCGCTGGCCAAGGCCAACATGGCGCGGTCGATCAAGGATCCGGCACTGCGGGCCAAGCTGACGCCCTCGTACCGGATCGGCTGCAAGCGGATCCTGCTGTCGAGCGAGTACTACCCGGCGCTCGCCCGGCCCAACGTGGACCTGGTCGCCTCCGGTCTGAAGGAGATCCGGGGCTCCGTCCTGGTCGCCGCCGACGGCACCGAGACCGAGGTCGACGCGATCATCTTCGGCACGGGCTTCCACGTCACGGACATGCCGATCGCCGACCGGGTGGTGGGGGCGGAGGGCAAGACCCTCGCCGACCACTGGAAGGACGGCATGCAGTCGCTGCGCGGGGCGACGGCCGCGGGCTTCCCCAACTGGATGACGATCATCGGGCCGAACACCGGCCTCGGCAACAGCTCGATGATCCTGATGATCGAGTCGCAGCTGAACTACATGGCGGACTACCTGCGCCAGCTCGACATGCTCGGCGGGCCGGTCGCGCTCGCCGCCAGGCCGTCGGCCGTGAACGCGTGGAACCGGCGCGTGCAGACCCGGATGGAGCGCACGGTGTGGAACACCGGCGGCTGCACCAGCTGGTACCTCGATGCGCAGGGCCGCAACACCACCGTCTGGCCGGGCACCACCGGCGAGTTCCGCAAGGAGACGCGGACCGTGGACCTGGGCGAGTACGAGGTCGTACGGCTGCGGGAGAAGGAGCAGGAACGGGAGCCGGCGCCCGGGCGGGTCCCCGCGCAGGCCGCAGCCGGCGGGGCCGCCGCCACCCGGGCCGCGGCTGCGCGGCCCGCCGCTGCGCAGGCCGGCGTCGAGGAGGGCGCCGCGTGAGCCGCCCGCCGCACGTCACGACGGGGCCGTACGCCCCGCCCGTTCCCCGCCGCGAGCTGACCGCGGTCTCCGCCGACGGGGCGCGGCTGCACGTGGAGGTGCACGGGGAGGAGGGGGCGCCGGCCGTGGTGCTGGCGCACGGCTGGACCTGCTCCACCGCCTTCTGGGCCGCGCAGATCCGCGCCCTGGCCGCGGCCGGCCACCGGGTGGTCGCGTACGACCAGCGCGGGCACGGGCGCAGCCCCGCCGGGCGCTGGTACAGCACCTCCGCCCTCGCCGACGACCTGGTCGCCGTCCTGGGCGCCACCCTCGCCCCCGGCGAACGGGCCGTGGTCGCCGGGCACTCCATGGGCGGGATGACGATCATGGCCGCGGCCGGGCGCCCCGAGTTCGAGGAGCACGCCGCCGCCGCGCTGCTGTGCAGCACCGGCAGTTCGCAGCTGGTCGCCCAGTCGCTGGTCCTGCCCTGGCGTGCCGGGCGTCTGAGGACGCGCGCCACCGGGGCGATCCTGGGCTCCCGCGCCCCGCTCGGGCCCGTCACGCCGGTGGCCGCGAAGGTGCTGAAGTACGCCACCATGGGCCCCGGAGCGACGCCCGAACAGGTCGAGGCCTGCGCCCGGATCGTGCACGCCTGCGCCACCGGCCCCCGGCACGCCTGGTCCCAGGTGCTGGCCGGGCTGGACCTCGACGCCGACCTGGCCGCGCTCACCGTGCCCACCGCGGTCCTCGGCGGTACGCACGACCGGCTGACGCCGCTCGTGCACGCCCGCCAGCTCGCCGCCGCGCTCCCGCACTGCGCGGGTCTGACGGAGCTGACCGGCATGGGCCACATGACCCCGATCGAGGCCCCGCGGGCCGTCACGGGAGCCCTGCGGGAGCTGGCCGCCCGCCACCTGCCCGGCACCGCAGACACGACCGACCACGTGACCGACCAGGAGAAGGAGAAGACGCCGTGAGCGCTCGCAGGAGTCTGGAGGGCCAGGTCGCCGTCGTCACCGGCGCAGCCCGCGGCGTGGGCGAACTGCTCGCCCGCAAACTGTCCGCGCGCGGCGCGAAGGTGGCCCTGGTGGGCCTGGAGCCGGAGGCGCTCAAGGAGGTCTCCGAGCGGCTGCACTCCGACAGCGACCACTGGTACGCCGACGTCACCGACCACGAGGCCATGGCGCGGGTGGCCCAGGCGGTCAAGCAGCGCTTCGGCAAGGTGGACATCGTCGTCGCCAACGCGGGCGTTGCCGCGGGAGGTCCGTTCGCCGACTCCGATCCCGACGCCTGGCGCCGGGTGATCGAGGTCAACCTGATCGGCGGGGCCGTCACCGCCCGCGCCTTCCTTCCCGTCCTCACGGAGAGCCGCGGCTACTTCCTGCAGATCGCCTCGCTCGCCGCGATCACGCCGGCGCCGATGATGACGGCGTACTGCGCCTCCAAGTCCGGCGTGGAGACCTTCGCGCACTGCCTGCGCGCCGAAGTCGGCTACAAGGGCGTCAAGGTGGGCGTCGGCTACCTCTCGTGGACCGACACCGACATGGTGCGCGGCGCCGACCGGGACGAGGTGATGCGGGAGCTGCGCCGACGACTGCCCTGGCCGGCGAACCGCACGTACCCGCTGGGCCCGGCCGTGGACCGGATCGTGGCGGGCATCGAGCGGCGCTCCGCGCACGTGTATGCGCAGGGGTGGCTGCGCGGGATGCAGGGGGTGCGCGGCTATCTGCCGGGGATCATCGCGACCGTCGGGCAGCGGGAGATGAAGCGGTTCGAACCGAGGCTCGCAGGCGTCTCCAAGGGGCTGGTGGGCGCCGGGGGCGCCGCCGACGAAAGGGAGCGCACCGGGGGCACCTCCCCGCGGTAGCGGGGGGAGTCGCCGGCAGCCCTGGCCTGAGCAGAGCCGAGGGGCGCGACCCGCAGCCGCGGATCGCGCCCCTCGGGCATGCCCCGGCGCCTCGGGCACGCCCTACTCGCGCGGCGGCAGCTTCGGACGCCGCAGGTCCGGTACGTCCGCATAGCCGGGCGGCACCGCGGCCGGCTCCTGCTCCAGCAACTCCACCGCCAGGAACACCGCGTCGTCCAGCTGGGCGTGCCGTCCCTCCGCCCAGTCGAGCGGGGTGCGCATGATCGCGAGGTCCGGCTCCACGCCGTGGTTCTCCACCGACCAGCCGTACTCCGGGAACCAGGCGGCGTTCATCGGCACCGTGATCACCGTTCCGTCGCCGAGGGTGTGCCGACCGGTCATGCCGACCACCCCGCCCCAGGTGCGCTGGCCCACGACCGGGCCGAGCCCCAGCAGTTTGAACGCCGCGGTGATCATGTCGCCGTCCGAGGAGGTCGCCTCGTCGGCGAGCGCCACGATCGGACCGCGCGGCGCGTTCGAGGCGTAGCTGACCGGCTGGGCGTTGCGCGTGAGGTCCCAGCCGAGGATCGAGCGGCTCAGCTTCTCCACCACCAATTCGCTGATGTGCCCGCCCGCGTTGCCGCGTACGTCCACGATCAGGGCGGGCCGGGACATCTCCATGCGCAGGTCCCGGTTGAACTGGGCCCAGCCCGAGCCGCCCATGTCGGGGATGTGCAGGTAGCCGCACTTGCCGCCGCTGAGCTCGCGGACCACCGCCCGCCGCTTGGAGACCCAGTCGTGGTAGCGCAGCGGCCGCTCGTCGATCAGCGGCACCACCGCGACCCGCCGCGGCCGGCCCTCGCCGTCGGCGGGCCGGAAGGTCAACTCGACCGTGGTGCCGCCGGCCGCCGAGAGCAGCGGATAGGGCCCGGTGACCGGGTCCACCGGCCGTCCGTCCACGTGGGTGAGGATGGCGCCTTCCCGGATCCCGCTCCCGGCCAGCGGCGAGCGGGCCTTGGAGTCGGAGGACTCGCCGGGCAGGATCCGCTTGACCATCCACCCTTCCTCGCGGTGCACCAGGTTCGCGCCGAGCAGGCCGATCGGACGCTGGTAGTGCGGCGGGCCCTCGTTGCGGCGCGGGGGCGAGACGTAGGCGTGGGAGGTGCCGAGTTCACCGAGCACCTCGCGCATCAGGTCGGCGAACTCGTCGGGCGAGGCGACCCGTTCGACCAGGGGGCGGTACTGGCTCAGCACCCCGTCCCAGTCGATGCCGCACATCTTCGGCTCCCAGAAGTACGCACGGATCAGCCGGCCGGCCTCCTCGAAGGCCTGGCGCCACTCGGCCGCCGGGTCCACCTCGTGGTGGATGCGCCGCAGGTCCAGGTAGACGGTGGAGTCGCTGTCCCCCGACTCGGTCGCCGGGACCGCGCGCAGGTCGCCGTCGTCGTTGATCACCAGCCGGGTGCCGTCGCCGCTGACCGCGAACCAGTCCAGCCCGGAGGCCAGTTCGCTCTTGCGTGCCTTGGTGATGTCGAAGTGCTCCAGGGTCGGCTTGCCGCTGGTGTCGGCCGGGTTGGCGAAGGTCTCGCCTAGCGCGCCCGAGATCGGCCAGCGCAACCACACCAGGCCGCCGCCGTGCACCGGGTAGAGCGCGGAGTACTTCGAGGCCGTGACCGGAAACGGTGTGACCCGGCTCTCCAGCCCCTCCACCTCCACGGTCACCGAGCCGTCGCCCTCGCTCGACTCGCCCTCCACCGGGTCGAGTCCGCCCGCCGCCGGCCGGCCGTGGGGCGTGTACGCGAAGGGCGAGGGGGTCGCCGAGGACAGCGGCACCAGGTAGGGGCGGCAGCCCAGCGGGAAGGACAGGTCACCGGTGTGCACGTCGTACACCGGGTCGAAACCGCGCCAGGACAGGAACGCGAGATAGCGCCCGTCCCGGGTGAAGACCGGATGGTCGTCCTCGAACCGCCCGTTGGTGACGTCCACGACGGTGCGCGGCCCGGGGCCGGCGATCCTGGCCATCTTGATCTGCCGCAGCGAGCGCCCGATACCCGGGTGCGACCAGGTCAGCCAGGCCCCGTCGGGGGAGAAGGCCAGGTCGGTGACGGGCCCGTTGACGGACCGGATCAGCTCCGTCACCTCGCCGTCGGACTCCTCCGTCGCGTCGAGGAGCAGCAGGCGCCCGTCGTTGGAGGCGATGGCGAGCCGCTCGCCGTCCGGATCGGACAGCAGTTCCAGTACGCGGCCCAGCTTCCCCGAGGCCAGCCGCCGGGGCTCCCGCTCCCCCGAGGCCCGCGGCAGATAGGCGATCTCGATCGCGTCCTCGCCCTCCGCGTCCGTCACGTACGCGACCTGCCCGCCGCTGCCGAGCATCTCGGGCAGCCGCACCCGTACGCCCGGGGTGTCGGCGATGGTCCGTGCGGGTCCGTCGCGGTGGGTGAGCCAGTACAGGCTGCCCCGTACGACGACCGCGCTGGCACGCCCCGTGGCGTCGACGGAGAGCGAGTCGACGTGGTGCGCGGCCGGGACCTGGTAGGTGCGCCGACCCGGGCGGGGTCCGCCGAGCCGGACGTCGAGCTTGCGCGGGACGGCCTCGGGGGCCAGGGATTCGACGAGCCAGAGGTCGCCGGCGCACTGGTAGACGACCCGCGAGCCGTCGCTGGAGGCGTGCCGGGCGTAGAACTCCTCGTGGTCGGTGTGCCGACGCAGGTCGGTGCCGTCGGGCAGGCAGGAGTACAGGTTGCCGATGCCCTCGTGGTCGGAGAGGAAGGCGATCCTGCCGTCCACGAACATCGGCGCGTCGAGGTGGCCCTCCATGTGCTCCAGCAGTTGTGTGCCGTGCAGCCAGAGCCGGCCGGTGGCGCCGCCGCGGTAGCGCTTCCAGGCGGCGGGCTCGTGCGGGGGTTTGCCCGTCAGCAGCAGCGTGCGGCGCTCGCCGCCGGGTTCCTCGTGGACGGCGATGTCGGAGACCGGGCCCCAGGGCAGCTGGCCGCCGGGGGAGCCGTCGGTCGGCAGGCTGTAGGCCCACGCGTAGTAGGAGAAGGGCTGGCCGTGCGAGGACACCGCGAGGATGTCGCTGCGGCCGTCCTTGTCGGGCGGGGTCCAGCCGCAGACGCGGGTGTCGGTGGAGCCCCAGTAGCTGAGCTGGCGCGCCGGCCCGCCGTCGACGGGGGCCAGGTGGATCTCCGGATCGAGGCTGCGCCACGTGGTGTAGGCGATGTGCCGCCCGTCCGGCGAGAAGCGCGGATGGCCGGCCCTGGTCCGGTCGACCGTGATCCGCCAGGCCCGGCCGACCGGTTCTCCAGGCGGAACCAAGGGCGCTACCCAAAGATCGTCCTCGGTGACGAAGCACAGCAGATCGCCGTGCAGGTGCGGGAATCGGAGGTACGCGGCGTCGTGACTCACCCCACAATGCTTTCCGTGCGACAGGGGCCTGGCAACTCGTACACGTGATCCATGCCACGTCCTCCAGCGAAACGGAACGGTTTCGTTTCGCTAGGGGAGGGGAGTAGTATCGAAGCGTACGAAACAGTTTCGTTCGGATGGATGGGCAAGGAGGTGCCGCAGATGATCGACGAAGTCCCCTCGCGGCGCAGCCGGATCACCCCCGAGCGGGAAGCCGAGCTGCACGGGGCGGTCCTCGACCTCCTGCGCGAGGTCGGCTACGAGGCGTTGACCATGGATGCGGTCGCCGCCCGTACGAAGTCCAGCAAGGCCACCCTCTACCGCCAGTGGGGGAGCAAGCCGGAGCTGGTCGCCAAGGCCCTGCGGTGCACCCAGCCGATGTCCCTGCGGGAGATCGACACGGGTAGCCTGCGCGGCGATTTCCACCTCATGGTCGAGCACTCCGACGATGCGCAGATGGCCAAGGACACCGCGCTGATGCGGGGTCTGGCCCATGCGGTCCACGAGAGCCCGGAGCTTCACAAGGCACTGCGGGACCTGCTGGTCGACCCGGAGATCACCGGTCTCCAGCTGATGCTCCAGCGGGCCGTGGACCGGGGCGAGGTCGCCCCGGACTGTCCGGCCCTCTGTTTCGTCCCGCACATGCTCGTCGGCGCGTTCATCGCGCTTCCGCTGATCGAGGACCGGTCCGTCGACCGGGCCTTCCTCGGGGACTTCATCGACGCCGTGGTCTTCCCCGCCCTCGGCGTCTGAGTCTTCGCGCACGTCCCACTGCTGCTCCTGACACGCCGCTCTCGTCGTCGGGCCGGCTTTCCACGCCCTGATCCATCCCGGATCCATCCCACGACCTGAACGGGAGAACCACCTCAGTGGCCACCTTCCTCTACCGACTCGGCAGGGGCGCCTTCCGGCGCCGCGGTCTCGTCGCCCTCGTCTGGGTGGCGCTGCTGTTCGCCGCCGGCTTCGGCGCCGCGACGGCGTCCGCCCCCACGTCGGGCTCCTTCTCGATACCCGGCACGGAGGCCCAGAAGGCCTTCGACCTGCTGGACAAGAAGTTCCCGGGCATGGCCGCCGACGGCGCCACCGCCCGCATCGTGATCAAGGCGCCCGCGGGCGCGACGGTCAACGACCCGAAGAACAAGGCCGAGGTCGAGAAGATCGTCTCCGGCCTGAAGTCCGGTCCCGGTGCGGCCCAGGTCGCCTCGGTCACCGACCCGTACCAGGCCCAGGCCGTGAGCCAGGACGCCTCCACCGCCTACGTCAGCGTCAAGTACGACGTCAGCGGCATGGAGCTCAAGGACGAGACGCGCGACGCGCTCAAGGGCTCGGGCACGCAGGCCAAGGCCGCGGGACTGACCGTCGAGATCGGCGGCGACGCGCTGATGACGGCCCCCGAGACGGGCTCGGGCGAGATCGTCGGCATCCTGATCGCGGGAATCGTCCTCGTCATCACCTTCGGCTCGCTGATCGCGGCCGGTCTGCCGCTGCTGACCGCGCTGATCGGCGTGGGCATCGGCGTCTCCTCGATCGCCGCGCTCGCCAACGTGCTGGACCTCGGCTCCACCACCTCCACGCTCGCGATGATGATCGGCCTCGCGGTCGGCATCGACTATGCGCTCTTCATCGTCTCCCGCTACCGCGTGGAGCTCGCCGAGGGCCGGGAGCGGGACGAGGCCGCGGGCCGCGCTGCCGGAACCGCCGGTTCCGCAGTGGTCTTCGCCGGTCTGACCGTGGTCATCGCCCTGGTGGGCCTGGCCGTCGTCAACATCCCGATGCTGACCAAGATGGGCTTCGCGGCCGCGGCCACCGTGGTGATCGCGGTCCTGGTCGCCCTGACGCTGGTCCCGGCCATCCTCGGCTTCGCGGGCAAGAAGGTGCTGCCGGCGGGCACGAAGAGCCGGCTGTTCGGCAAGGGCCGCCCGGCCGGCGCCACGCCCAAGCCCAACGGCGGCACCCGCTGGGCCCGCTTCGTCCTGCGCCGCCCGGTCATGGTCCTGCTCGTCGGAGTGATCGGCCTCGGCGCCATCGCCATCCCGGCGAGCAAGCTGGAGATGGGCCTGCCCGACGACGGCGCCCAGCCGGTCTCCACCACCCAGCGCAAGGCGTACGACCTGCTGTCGGAGGGCTTCGGCCCGGGCTTCAACGGCCCGCTGCTGGTGGTCGTCGACGGTGACAAGAAGCTCGCCGACGAGACCCAGGGCCGGATCAAGGGCCTGGAGGGCGTCGCCGCGGTCACCCCGCCGGCTCCCAACGAGGCCGGCGACGCCGCCGTGATCACGGTCATCCCGAAGGACCGCCCGTCCTCGGTGGAGACCGAGAACCTGGTCCACACGATCCGCGACGGCAGCGGGGACGACGTCCTCGTCACCGGCGCGACCGCGATGAACATCGACTTCTCGCAGAAGATGAACGACGCGCTGCTGCCCTACCTGGCGCTCGTGGTCGGCCTCGCCTTCCTGCTGCTGATGGTGGTCTTCCGCTCGGTCCTGGTCCCGCTCAAGGCGGCCCTCGGCTTCCTGCTGTCGGTCGTCGCGGCCCTCGGCGCGGTCGTCGCGGTCTTCCAGTGGGGCTGGCTCGGCTCGCTGTTCGGGGTGGAGCAGACCGGCCCGATCATGAGCATGATGCCGATCTTCATGGTGGGCGTGGTCTTCGGCCTGGCCATGGACTACGAGGTCTTCCTGGTCACCCGGATGCGTGAGGCCTACGTCCACGGCGAGCGCCCGGGCCAGGCGGTCGTCACCGGCTTCCAGTACAGCGCCCGGGTGGTCGTGGCCGCCGCCGTCATCATGATCGCGGTGTTCTCCGGCTTCATCGGCGCCAGCGAGCAGATGATCAAGATGATCGGCTTCGGCCTGGCCGTCGCCGTCTTCTTCGACGCCTTCGTCGTCCGCATGGCGATCGTCCCGGCGGTGCTGGCGCTGCTCGGCCACAAGGCCTGGTGGCTGCCGCGCTGGCTGGACCGGCTGCTGCCGAACGTGGACGTGGAGGGCGAGAGCCTGCGCAAGCACCTCGGCGAGGCGGCCCGCGACACGGAGGGCCCGGACAAGGACCGCGAGCTGGTCAACGCCTGACGCCCGCGCCCGTGGCGAACGGCCCGGCCCCGCACCCGATGACCGGGTGCGGGGCCGGGCCCGTTTTTGCCTGCGGCCCGTTGGGCCTACCGGGTGGCGGCGGGGGCAGCGGCCTCGGCGGGCGCGTACGTACGGCGCAGGAAGCGGCGCAGGGCGGCGATGTCGAACTGGATCACGGCGACGCCCTCGGGGGAGTGGAACTCGACCACCGCCTGGACGCGGCCGCAGGGCCAGACGCGTACGTCCCCGGTCCCCGTCGGGATCTGGAGGCCGGACTCCAGGAGGGCCCGGGGGAAGACCCACTCGTTGTCGGTGCCCTCGGGCGACAGGCCCGCGGGGAAGACGATCCGGACGGCCAAGGGCTCCGTGGGAGTGAAGCGCAGGGCGACCGGGATCTTCCGGTAGAGCGGATCGTCGCTGATCACGCGGGCGACGACGCGCTCCTCGACGGCGGTGGCAGTGGCGGTGGCAGTGGCGCCGGCGGGGGTCGCGGGGGCGGCGGCCCGGGAGGTCGCGGTCGCCGTGGCCGCTGTCGCTGCGGTCGCGGGGGGATTCTCGGCGGTGGCTGACACGACAAGACTCCTCAGATCGGAACGTATCCGTCCGTATTGCCCCCAGCCTCGCACATTCCCGCCATTCCGCGCGTCAGTCTTTGTGAGGTGGACGCTCTTGCCAACGGTTTGCAATAGGGCACTATTCTTGAGCGGCTAAAGGTTTTTCAGGTCAAGGCCCGGACAGCCCCGGGGTACCCCCCGCAGGAGTCCGGGGGAGAAGCGGAGCCCATCCATGCACGTGCCCGACGGATTCATCGACGCCCCCGTGTCACTGGCCGCAGGTGCCGCCGCCGCGGGAGCCGTGGCCGTGAGCCTGCGGGGCGCCCGCCGCGAGCTCGACGAGCGCGCCGCGCCGCTGGCCGGGCTGGTCGCCGCCTTCATCTTCGCCGTCCAGATGCTGAACTTCCCGGTCGCGGCCGGCACCAGCGGACACCTGCTGGGCGGTGCCCTCGCCGCGATCCTCGTCGGGCCCTACACCGGCGTGCTGTGCGTGTCGGTGGTCCTCCTCATGCAGGGCGTCCTCTTCGCCGACGGCGGCCTGACCGCCCTCGGCGTGAACGTCGTGAACATGGCCGTGGTGACGGTGGTCGTCGCCTACGCGGTCTTCCGGGGGCTGCTGAAGCTCCTGCCGGACACCCGCCGCTCCGTCACCGTCGCCGCCTTCGCCGGGGCGCTGCTCTCGGTGCCCGGCGCGGCCGTCACGTTCACCCTCCTCTACGCCCTCGGCGGCACCACCGACGTGTCCGTCGGCAAGGTGTTCACCGCGATGGTCGGCGTGCACGTCCTGATCGGCATCGGCGAGGCCGTCATCACCGCCGCGACCGTGGCCGCCGTGCTCGCCGTACGGCCCGACCTGGTGCACGGGGCCCGCACGCTCGCCTCCCCGCTGAAGCTGCGCGTGGGCGGCGAGCTGGTCGACGCCCCGGTCGCCGCCCCCGCGGCCGCCGCGGCCCGCTCCGGCGGCTCGACCCGGAAGGTGTGGGCCACCGGCCTGGTCACCGCGCTCGTGCTGGCCGGTTTCGTCTCCTTCTACGCCTCCGCCAGCCCCGACGGCCTGGAGAAGGTCGCCGCCGACCAGGGCATCGACCAGAAGGTCCGGGAGCACGCCGCCGCCGACTCGCCGCTCGCCGACTACAGCGTCAAGGACGTCGACGACGCCCGCCTCTCCGGCGGCCTCGCCGGGGTCATCGGCGTCGGCGCGACCGTCGCCGTCGGCACCGGGGTCTTCTGGACCGTGCGCCGTCGCCGCGCGGACGGCTCGGCAGCCCTGCCCGCGAGCCCCTCCGCGGCGGGCTGACATGGGCGCCGGCCACGCCCACAAGCTCTACCGGCACGGCCACTCGCCGGTGCACGCCCTGCCACCCCACTGCAAGATCGCCGCGGCGCTCGGCTTCGTCGTGGTCGTCGTGTCGACACCGCGCGAGGCGGTGTGGGCCTTCGGTCTCTACGCGGTCCTCATCGCCGCGGTCACGGCGACCGCCCGGATTCCGGCGGCCTTCCTGCTGCGCCGGCTGTTGATCGAGGTCCCGTTCGTGGCCTTCGCCGTGCTGATGCCCTTCGTGGCGCAGGGCGAACGGGTGGAGGTGCTCGGCCTCTCGCTCAGCGTCTCCGGCCTGTGGGGCGCCTGGAACGTGCTGGCCAAGGGCACCCTCGGGGTCGCCGCCTCCGTCCTGCTCGCCTCCACCACCGAACTGCGGTCGCTGCTGCTCGGGCTGCAGCGCCTCAAGCTGCCTCCGCTGCTCGTCCAGATCGCCTCGTTCATGATCCGGTACGGCGACGTGATCACCGACGAGCTGCGCCGGATGTCGATCGCCCGGCGCTCGCGCGGGTTCGAGGCCTCCGGCATCCGGCACTGGGGGGTCCTGGCCAAGACGGCCGGAGCCCTGTTCATCCGCTCCTACGAGCGCGGCGAGCGGGTCTACCTCGCCATGGTCAGCCGGGGCTACACCGGATCCATGCCGGTGATCGACGACGTCGCGGCCACGCGCGCCCAGTGGGCGTACGCGGCCGCCCTCCCCGTGACGGCCCTCGCCGTCTGTCTGATGGGATGGACGCTGTGACTCCTTCCGCCTCCCTTCCTCCGTCCCCCCTTCCCCCGTCCTCTCCTCCGTCCCTGGAGGTCAGCGGCCTCGCCTTCGCCTACCCGGACGGCCACCAGGCCCTCTTCGGCGTGGACCTCACCGTCGGACAGGGGGAGCGGGTGGCGCTGCTCGGTCCCAACGGCGCCGGGAAGACCACCCTGGTGCTGCACCTCAACGGCATCCTCGACGGCGGGGTCGGCACGGTCACGGTGGCCGGGCTCCCGGTGGAGAAGCGCAACCTCGCCGAGATCCGGCGCCGGGTCGGGATCGTCTTCCAGGACCCAGACGACCAGCTGTTCATGCCGACCGTCCGGGAGGACGTGGCCTTCGGCCCGGCGGCCGCAGGCATGCGGGGTCCGGAACTGGAGGCGCGGGTGCGCGGGGCGCTCGAACAGGTCGGGATGGAGGCCTTCGCCGACCGTCCGCCGCACCACCTGTCCTTCGGCCAGCGCCGCCGGGTCGCCGTGGCGACCGTCCTCGCCATGCAGCCGGAGATCCTCGTGCTCGACGAGCCCTCCTCCAACCTGGACCCGGCGTCGCGGCGCGAGCTCGCCGACATCCTGCGCTCCCTGGACGTGACCGTGCTGATGGTCACGCACGACCTGCCGTACGCGCTGGAGCTGTGCCCGCGCTCGGTGATCCTCAGCGAGGGGGTCATCGCCGCGGACGGGCGCACCCAGGACCTGCTGTGCGACGAGGAGCTGATGCGGGCGCACCGGCTGGAGCTGCCCTTCGGCTTCGACCCGCGTTCGGTATCGGTGGCATAAGTCGGATCAGGCGATTGTTGGACCGCTCGTGAACATCCAGGGTGTGGTGGCGGAGGGCTTCGAGGCCGTCCGGGACGCTTTCGTGCGCAATTTCGAGGTGCTCGGGGACCGGGGCGCGGCGGTGGCCGTGTACCGGGACGGCCGCAAGGTCGTGGACCTGTGGGCGGGCCCCCAGGACGTCGACGGCGGGGAGGGCGGCCGGCCCTGGGCGGCGGGCACCGCGCAGGTGGTGCGCTCGGCCACCAAGGGCGTGGCCGCCGTCGTACCGCTGCTGCTGCACCAGCGCGGGCTGCTGGACCTGGACGCGCC
Source organism: Streptomyces sp. NPDC043680 (assembly GCF_056436685.1). Lineage (NCBI taxonomy): Bacteria > Bacillati > Actinomycetota > Actinomycetes > Kitasatosporales > Streptomycetaceae > Streptomyces > Streptomyces sp. NPDC043680. The sequence goes on from NZ_JBWKCE010000006.1 coordinate 366,922, forward strand.
CGTCGGGGCGTACTGGCCCGAGTTCAAGGCGGGCGGCAAGGAGCACGCCCTCGTACGGGACCTGCTCGCCCACCGGGCGGGGGTGCCGGCGCTGGACGTGCCGCTGACCCCCGCGGAGGCGGTGGACGGGAGCTCGGGGGCGCGTGCGGTCGCCGAGCAGCGGGCCTTCTGGGAGCCGGGCACGGCCCACGGCTACCACGCGCAGACGTACGGCTGGCTGCTGTCGGAGCTGGTGCTGCGGGCGACCGGGGCCTCGCTGGGCCAGTGGCTGGCGCAGGAGGTGACGGGCCCGAGGGGGCTGGAGTTCTGGATCGGCCTGCCGGAGGCGGAGTCGGGCCGGGTGGGCCGGGTGGGGCCGGTGGAGCCGCCGCAGACGGCGGCAGGTCTTCGGACGCGGCCCCGGCGGAACGTCTCGGAGGCGTACGCGGACCCCACCTCGCTGACCCGCCGCGCCTTCGCCGCGATCACCCCGCTCGCGGACGAGAACGCCCCGGAGTTCCGGGCCGCCGAACTCCCGGCCTCGGCGGGCATCGGCACCGCCCGCGGCCTGGCCGGCCTGTACGCGGCGCTGCTCGGTGACACGCAGGACGGGCCGCGCCTGTTCACCCCGGAGACGGTCCGCCTGGCGGGTGCGGAGCTCTCGTCCGGGCCCGACCGGGTGCTCGTGGTCAACACCCGCTTCGGCCCCGGCTACATGCTGCACAGCCCGGCCTCGCCGCTGCTGTCGCCGGCCTCCTTCGGCCATCCGGGCCGCGGCGGGTCGCTCGGCTTCGCGGACCCGGAGGCGGGCATCGGCTTCGGCTACGTCACCAACGCCCACGCCACGTCGGTCACCGCCGACCCCCGCGCCCAGGCACTGGTCCGGGCGGTGCGCGCCAGCCTCTGACGCGGCTCCGGTCGCAGCGCGGGTCCGGGGCGCCGCCGCTCCGCGCCCCGCTCACGGCTGGGCGCAGGAGCCCTTCCCCGGCTCAGGAGTTGAGCACGGCCGCGACGATCGGGCCCGCCGCGTCCCCGCCGTGGCCGCCGCCCTCGACCATCGCGGCGGCCGCGACGTCACCGCTGTAGCCGGTGAACCAGCTGTCGGGGCTGCCCGCGCCGTCGACCTCCGCCGAGCCGGTCTTCGCGCCCTTGTCCGAGCCGCCGACCGACCGCATCACCTGCGCCGCGGTGCCGTTCGTCGCCGTCAGCCGCATCATCTGCACCAGCTGCTGCTGCACCGACGGCTTCATGCGCCGCTCCGCGGTCGCGAGCGTACGGCCGTCCAGGTCCGCCGCGACCAGCAGCGGCTGGTGGAACTGTCCGCTGCGCGCGGTCGCCGTGATGGAGGCCATGTTCAGCGGGTTCATGGTGATCTGGCCCTGCCCGATGTACGCGGCGGCCGCTTCCGCACCGCTCGACACCGGGACCTTGCCGTCGGTGGACTTGATGCCCGTCTTCCAGTCCAGGCCGATGCCGAAGACCTCCCGGGCCTCCTTCGACAGCGCCGCGTCGTCCTTGACGTCGTCGATCTGCTTGATGAAGGCGGTGTTGCAGGACTTGGCGAAGCTGGTCGCGAAAGTGGCGCCGGGCAGCTCGAAGTTGTCCAGGTTGTGGAAGGTGCGGCCGCCCCAGGAGGCTTCCCTGGTGCATTCGGCCGGCTTGTCGGCCGCCGCCTTGCCGCGGTCGATCAGCATGGCCGAGGTCACGATCTTCATCGTCGAGCCGGGTGCCCGCGTGCCCTGCATGGCCGCGTTGAAGCCGTCCTTGCGGTTGTTGGCCACGGCCAGGATGTGCCCGTTGCTCGGCTTGACGGCCAATACCGAGGACTCCGGGTAGCGGGCGACGGCCTTCTCCGCGGCCGCCTGCAGCGTCGCGTCCAGCGTCGTCTTCAGCGTGCTCGGCTCACCCTCGACCAGGGTCAGCAGCGTCCGCTTCGGCGCGTCCTGCGCGGTCGGCTCGATCCACAGCTCGGCGCCCGGCTTGCCGCCCACCTTGCCGCCGTAGGTCTGGCGCAGCTGGTCGAGGACCGGCCGCAGCGAGGGGTACTTCTCGGCGGTCAGCTCCTCGCCGGAGCGGTCGACGGCCTTGACCGGCGGGGCCGCTGGAGCCCCCGCGCGCAGCTTCTCGTCCTTGCCGAGCTGCGGGTGGATGACCGAGGACTGCCAGTCGACCAGCGGCTTGCCGCTGGTGAGCCCGCGCACGACGGTCAGCTTGGACTCGTACGCGAGCGGCTTGGTCACTCCCTCGTACGTGACCTCGGCGGCGACGGCGAACGGGATGGTCGTGCCCGTCTGCACCCCCGGGGTGATCACGGCCTTGGACACGTTCGCCCTGGCCCGGTAGTCGGCCACCGCCGTCTGCGCGGCCTGCACGTTGTTCGTCAGGTCGGCGGCCGCCCGCGCGTCGCCCGCCGCCCAGGCGGCGAGGAAGGCCTTCGCGGTCTGGGCGGCCTCCTTGTCCGTGACCGGCCCGCTCGCCTTCTCCGCCTGGACGGCGGCCCCGCCGTCCTTGCCGTGCCCTTGGCCGCTGTCCCCGACCAGGGCGTACACCCCGTACCCGGCCCCGCCGACCATCGCGAGAAACACCCCGCCGACGATGGCACCCTTCGCCGCCCCGTTCACTGCGTCCCCTCCCCAGGATCCCCCGTTCTCTGAACATGTTCAAAGAACCTCAGCTGCCGACCTTACGCGCTGCGAGCGAACGGTGTCACTCTTGTTACCGGACCGGAACATCCGCCCCTTGCACCCCGACCGCCCCGCGCACTCCTCTGACCTGAGTTACGCCCACTTGGAGGGGGCGAACCTGGTCGGCGCCGATCTAACCCGCGTGAACCTGAACGGAGCCCACCTAGATCAGGCGAGGGGCATTCCGGCTGAACTGCTGGACAGGTGATGGAGGCGCCACCATGGGCTGGCTTGACTCGACACGCTCGCAGTAGCCCGCGCGCGGAACTGCCTGTTGGAGGTCGGGGCGGCGGAGCTGATGTCCAATCCGGTGATATCCACCATTTGCGCACAACAACCACGACGGCCCCGACACCGGTGGGTGTTGGGGCCGTCGATTCGGCCGTTAGACCCAGGTGTCCAGCCACATGCGGTTCCGCCAGGAGTCCATCGGGATGGTCTGGCCCGTGTAGATCGGCCAGAAGTAGATGAAGTTCCAGATGATCAGCAGCACCAGTACGCCCGCCGCGATCGCGCCCAGGGCGCGGCGGCGTTCCGTCGAGCCCGACGGGCCCAGGAGGGCGCCGATCATCATCGCCACCGCCAGGCACAGGTACGGGACGAAGACCACCGCGTAGAAGAAGAAGATGGTCCGCTCCTGGTAGTTGAACCAGGGCAGCAGGCCCGCTCCCAGCGCGCACGCGATCGCGCCCGCCCGCCAGTCGCGGCGGAAGAACCACCGCCACAGCACGTACAGCAGGGCGAAGCAGCCCGCCCACCACAGCAGCGGCGTTCCCAGGGCCAGCACCTCGCGGGCGCACTTGCCCGCCTCCGTCGCCGGGCAGCCGTCCGTGCCGGGCTCGGGGGACTCGTAGAAGTACGAGACCGGACGCCCCAGGACCAGCCAGCTCCACGGGTTCGAGTCGTACGTGTGGCCCGAGGTCAGACCGACGTGGAACTTGTAGACCTCGGTCTCGTAGTGCCACAGGCTGCGCAGCCACTCCGGCAGGAACGACAGGGCACTGTGCTGGTCCTGCTTGGCGGCCCAGTCGCGGAAGTAGCCGCCCTTGCCGTTGTCCGGGCTCAGGATCCAGCCCGTCCACGACGCCAGGTACACCGCGACCGCTACCGGCACGGTGGACAGGAAGCCCGGCAGCGCGTCCCGGCGCAGCATCGCCGCGTACGGGGCGCCCGCACCCGCGGTGCGCCGCGCCGCCGCGTCCCACAGCACCGTCAGCACCCCGAAGAAGGCCAGGACGATCAGGCCGTTCCACTTCGTGCCGAAGGCCAGGCCCAGACACACCCCGGCCAGGATTCGGTACGGACGCCAGCCCAGCCGCAGCGTCTCCGCGATCCGCACGTCCGGCTGGGTACGGCCCTCCTCGTCCACCGGCAGTGCGGCGGCGAGCCGGGCCCGCGCCCGGTCCCGGTCGATCAGCAGCGCCCCGAAGGCCGCCAGCACGAAGAACATCAGCACCAGGTCGAGCAGGGCGGTCCGGCTCATCACCAGGTGCAGGCCGTCCACCGCCAGCAGCGCGCCCGCCAGGCAGCCCAGGAAGGTGGAGCGGAACAGGCGCCGCCCGATCCGGCACAGCATCAGCACCGACAGGGTGCCGAGCACGGCCGTCATGAAGCGCCACCCGAACGGCGTGAAGCCGAACATCCACTCGCCGAGTCCGATGACCCACTTGCCGACCGGCGGGTGCACGACGTAGCCGGGGTCGACGGGGAGTGCCACCCCGTCCGGGTTGGCGAGGATCGACTTGTCGATGTCCTTGGGCCAACTCGCCTCGTAGCCCTGCTTGATGGTGGCCCAGGCGTCCTTGGCGTAGTACGTCTCGTCGAATATCACCGCCTTCGGGCTGCCCAGGTGCGCGAAGCGCAGCACCCCCGCCACCAGCGCCACCAGCAGCGGCCCGGCCCACGCCAGGAAGCGCTGCCAGCCGTCCGCCGCCGACTCGTGGATGCCGAGCGCCGTCCACAACTGGCCGGAGGGCCGGGCGTACGGGGGCACCAGGCGGGAGCGGACGTCCCCGCGCCGCCCGGTCCGGGCGGGCGGCACGTAGCCGAAGGCGCGCAGGCGGCGCAGCCAGGTGGACGGCTGGTCTTCGCGCCCCGCCACGGGGACGGGCGGGGCCCCCGCGGGGCTGGGCGGCGGCGTCGCGGTACTGGTCACCGGGTCATCGTAGGGAACGCGCGTGTGCGAACCCCAGCGCCGGGGCGGTCCGGTGTGCGCCGGACGGGACGCATGAGGTGCCGGGCGGGACGCATGACGTGCCGGGCGGGACGGCTGAGAGGATGGGCGGGTGACCACTGACCAGCCCCGCCGCCCCGAAACCCCCGCCACCGCAGCCACGGCTGCAGGCCCGGCCGCAGGCCTGACGGGCACGCTCGTGCTCGCCGGCACCCCGATCGGCGACCTCGCCGACGCCCCGCCCCGGCTCGCGGCCGAACTGGAGCGCGCCGACGTGGTCGCCGCCGAGGACACCCGGCGCCTGCGCAGGCTGACCCAGGGGCTCGGCGTGCACACCACCGGACGCGTCGTCTCGTACTTCGAGGGCAACGAGTCGGCCCGGACCCCGGAGCTGGTCGAGGCACTGGAGAACGGCAGGCGGGTGCTGCTGGTGACCGACGCGGGCATGCCCTCGGTCTCCGACCCCGGCTACCGGCTGGTCGCCGCCGCCGTGCAGAAGGACATCAAGGTCACCGCCGTCCCCGGGCCGTCCGCGGTGCTCACCGCACTCGCCCTGTCGGGGCTGCCCGTCGACCGGTTCTGCTTCGAGGGGTTCCTGCCGCGCAAGGCGGGCGAGCGCCTCGGCCGGCTGCGCGAGGTCGGGGGCGAGCGGCGCACGCTCGTCTACTTCGAGGCCCCGCACCGGCTCGACGACACCCTCGCCGCCATGGCCGAGGTCTTCGGCGCCGACCGGCGGGCCGCCGTCTGCCGCGAGCTGACCAAGACGTACGAGGAGGTCAAGCGCGGCGGGCTCGGCGAGCTGGCCGCCTGGGCCGCCGAGGGCGTACGCGGCGAGATCACCATCGTGGTCGAGGGTGCCCCCGCGGCCGGACCGGGCGACGTGGACGCCGAGGAGCTGGTGCGCAGGGTGCGGGTGCGCGAGGAGGCGGGGGAGCGCCGGAAGGAGGCCATCGCGGCGGTGGCGGCCGAGGCCGGCGTACCCAAGCGCGAGGTCTTCGACGCGGTCGTCGCGGCAAAGAATGCGACACAAAAGGCGCCGTAAGACGGTAAAGAGCTAACCTGAAAAGCAAAGCTCAGACCGCGCACCGGGCGCTTTGGGCATGAGTCGCCCAAAGTCCGTCCAACAGTAGACAGGGCCTGATGCGCTCCCGCCCGAAGAGGCGTCCACTGGCAACGGCACCAGTGGAACAAGAGGAGCTGGCATGAGTGAGATCGCAGACACCTCGGCACCCGCCCCGGCCCCCGCAATCGCACCGACCGCACCGACCGCACCGACCGCGCAGACCGCACCGACGGCACCGACCGCGCAGACCGCGCCCGGGGTGCACACCGTGCACGAGGCGTACTCGTTCGCGTGCATGAAGTGCGGTTACGCCTGGGAGCAGGGCTACGAGATCGAGCACCACGTCGACGGCAAGGGCCAGCCCTTCATCATCTACACGGTCAAGGGCGAGCGGGTGCCCTCCCCGCTGTCGAACCCGACCTGCCACAACTGCGGCGGGCACGTGGTGCGGATCATGCGCGAGGGCCAGGTGTCGTCGGTGCTCGGCACGATCGACAAGCTCTACCACCACCGCATATCCCCCGGGATCGCCGGGCCCGTCCCGGCCGGCGCGGACCTGCCGCGCGCCCCGAAGCAGCGCAAGGCCCCGCTGCACGACGCCCCCGGGCCGGTGCCCGTGAACGCCGACATCGGGGAGCGCAGGGGCTGGCTCTCCCGGCTGGCGGCCCTGTTCCGCCGGTGACCGCGGGCCAAGGGGGCCGGTCATAAGATCGGCCGTATGAGCAACGCCTCCAAGGACGCACCGCCGCCGCTGCCCGAGCCCCTCCGGGTGGCGGTGGCGGATTCCCACACCCACCTGGACATGCAGGCCGGCACCGTCGAGGAGGGCCTGCGCAAGGCCGCCTCCGTCGGCGTGACCACGGTCGTCCAGGTCGGCTGCGACGTGAAGGGCTCCCGGTGGGCGGCCGAGACCGCCGCCGCGTACGAGAACGTCCACGCGGCCGTGGCCCTCCACCCGAACGAGGCGCCCCGCATCGTGCACGGGGACCCCGACGGCTGGTCGCGGCAGGGCGCGCGCGCCGGGGGCGGCGAGGCCGCGCTCGACGAGGCGCTGGCCGATATCGAGGCCCTCGCGCAGCTGGACCACGTGAAGGCCGTCGGCGAGACCGGCCTGGACTACTTCCGCACCGGACCCGAGGGGATGGCCGCGCAGGAGCGGTCCTTCCGCGCGCACATCGAGATCGCCAAGCGGCAGGGCAAGGCACTGGTCATCCACGACCGCGAGGCCCACGCCGACGTCCTGCGCGTCCTGCGCGAGGAGGGCGCCCCGGAGCGGACGGTGTTCCACTGCTACTCGGGCGACGCCGACATGGCCCGGGAGTGCGCCGCCGCGGGCTACTACTTGTCCTTCGCGGGCACCGTCACCTTCAAGAACGCCCAGCCGCTGCGCGACGCCCTTGCGGTGGCCCCGCTGGAGCTGGTGCTCGTCGAGACCGACGCCCCGTACCTGACCCCGGCGCCGTATCGCGGACGGCCCAACGCGCCGTACCTCATTCCGCTGACGGTACGGGCGATGGCCGCGGTCCGCGGGATCGACGAGGACGCGATGGCCACCGCCCTGGCGGCGAACACGGCGCGGGCCTTCGGCTACTGAACCGGCCCCGCCGTTCGACACACTGCGTAGCCGGCCGACTTGGGTGAGTGACGAAGGCTCCGCTAGGGTGCCGTGCCCGAACCGATGGGGCCGGACCAGTGGAGCGAGCGTCGTGAGCGAGATTCCTTTCACCGGGGTGTACGTACGCGAGTCCGACCCGCGCCTGTCCTGGCCGGACCTGAACCGCGAAGCACCGCCGCAGCCGGCCCCGTGGCCCGACCCGGAGCCCGCGCCGGCCCTGCCCTGGCCGGGCCCCGACCCGGATCCCGCCGCACAGGCCCGCCGCCCGTGGCCCGAACCCGCCCCCCGCCCGGAGCCGGCGCCGGCGACCTGGTCGCAGCCCGCCCGGGAGGGCGATCCCGGCCCGGCCGCCGCCGCCCGGTGGCTCGCGCCGGGGGGCCCCGCGCACCCCTGGCCGGGGCCGGCCGGCGGTCCGCCCGCGGATCCGGATCCGGGGGCCGCGCAGGGCGGAGCCGAGCCCGAGCCCGGCGTGCCGGCGCCCCGCCCCGGCGAGAGACGCGGCGGCAGGCGCCGCAGGGCGGCGGCCGAAGTCCCCGCCGGGCCGGACCGGGCATACGCCCCCGCCGGGCCCGGCACCGGGCGGCGCCGCGGCCCCGAGTCCGCCGCCCGGGCGTACGCCCCCGCCGGGCCGGACCGGGCGTACGCCCCCGCCGGGCCCGGCACCGGGCGGCGCCGCGGCCCCGAGTCCGCCGCCGGTGCCGGACCGGCCGCGTACGGGAGCGCCCCCGCAGGGCCCGGCTCGGGGCGCCGCCGCAGCGGGGACCCCGCCCCCGACCAGCCCGGCACCGGAAGGCGGCGGCGCGAGGCGGCCACCGCAGCAGCAGGCGGGGCCGCAGCAGCCGAGCTCGCAGCCGCCGGGACCGTGGGAGCCGGGCTCCCGGGAGCCGCGGTCGCGGGGCGGGACAACTGGCGGCGGATCGTGCCGCAGGCGCTCGTCGTCGCCGTCCTCGCGGGCGGCACCACCGCCTTCGTCGCCGCCGACAAGTCCGTACGGCTCACCGTCGACGGGCAGCCCAGAACCTTGCACACCTTCGCCGACGACGTCGGTGAACTCCTCGCCGCCGAAGGACTCGGAGTCGGCCCCCACGACCTCGTCGCCCCCGCCCGCAACGCCGCCATCGGCGACGGGGACGAGGTCGTCGTCCACTACGGGCGCCCCCTGAAGCTCACGCTCGACGGGCAGAGCCGCCAGGTGTGGACCACCGCCCGCACCGTCGAGGGCGCGCTGCGCCAGTTCGGGATCCGCGTCGAAGGCGCCTACCTCTCCACCGCCCGCACCACCCCCGTGCCCCGCACCGGCCTCGCCCTCGCCGTCCGCACCGAACGCAGCGTCACCTTCATGGCCGACGGTGAGGAGACCACCGTCCGCACCAACGCGGCCACCGTCCAGGAGGCCCTCGCCCAGGCCGGGATCACCCTCCGCGGCCAGGACACCACCTCCGTCCCGCCCGCCTCCTTCCCCCGCGACGGCCAGACCGTCACCGTCCTGCGCGTCACCGGCACCCGCGAGGTCCGCGAAGAACGCATCCCGTACGCGACGGAGAAGGTCGAGGACGACAGCCTGTTCGCCGGGACCGAAGTCGTCGAACGGATCGGCCGCCCCGGCGCCCGCCGGGTCACCTACGTCCTGCGCACCGTCAACGGCGTGCGCCAAAAACCCCGCCAGGTCGCCGAGGAGACCGTCCGCGAGCCCGTCACGCAGCTCGTCAAGGTCGGCACGAAGCCGCTGCCGTCCTCCGTCGCCGGCGCGGACGGCCTGGACTGGGCGGCGCTGGCCCAGTGCGAGTCCGGCGGCCGCCCCGCCGCCACCGACGCGTCCGGCAACTACGGCGGGCTGTACCAGTTCGACGTACACACCTGGCAGAGCCTCGGCGGCAGCGGCCGCCCCCAGGACGCATCGGCCGCCGAGCAGACGTACCGGGCCAAGAAGCTCTACGTACAGCGGGGGGCGAGTCCCTGGCCGCACTGCGGCCGTAGGCTTTACCGGTGAGCACCGCAGAGCAGCAGCCCGACAGCACCACCCCAGACGCCCTCCTGGGCCCGGCAGACATCCGGGAACTGGCCGCCGTACTCGGCGTACGGCCGACGAAGCAGAAGGGCCAGAACTTCGTCATCGACGCCAACACGGTGCGCCGTATCGTGCGCACCGCCGAGGTGCGGCCCGACGACGTCGTCGTCGAGGTCGGGCCGGGGCTCGGCTCGCTGACGCTCGCCCTCCTGGAGGCCGCGGACCGGGTCACCGCCGTCGAGATCGACGACATCCTGGCCGCGGCGCTGCCCGCCACCATCGAGGCGCGGATGCCGCAGCGCAAGGACCGCTTCGCACTGGTCCACTCCGACGCGATGCTGGTGGAGGAACTGCCGGGGCCGCCGCCCACGGCACTCGTCGCGAACCTCCCGTACAACGTGGCCGTGCCCGTGCTGCTCACCATGCTGGACCGCTTCCCGAGCATCGAGCGCACGCTCGTCATGGTCCAGGCGGAGGTCGCCGACCGGCTGGCCGCCAAGCCCGGGAACAAGGTGTACGGCGTGCCCTCGGTCAAGGCGAACTGGTACGCGGACGTGAAGCGGGCCGGGTCGATCGGCCGCAACGTGTTCTGGCCCGCGCCGAATGTGGACTCGGGTCTCGTCTCGCTCGTGCGGCGCGCCGAGCCGATCAAGACGGCCGCCTCGAAGGCGGAGGTCTTCGCCGTCGTCGACGCGGCCTTCGCGCAGCGCCGCAAGACGCTGCGGGCCGCGCTGGCCGGCTGGGCCGGCTCCGCGGCGGGCGCCGAGGCGGCGCTCGTCGCCGCCGGGATCTCCCCGCAGGCACGCGGCGAGTCCCTCACCGTCGAGGAGTTCGCGGCGATCGCCGAGCACAAGCCCGCCGCCGAAAGGCCGGCGCTGTGAGCGCGGCACCGGCCGCGGGGGTGACCGTACGGGTCCCGGCGAAGGTCAACGTCCAGCTGGCGGTCGGCGCGGCCCGGCCCGACGGGTTCCACGACCTCGCCAACGTCTTCCTCGCCGTGTCCCTCCACGACGAGGTGACCGCCACGCCGGCCGACGGCCTCACCGTCGGCTGCACGGGCCCGGACGCCGACCAGGTGCCGCTGGACCGGACGAACCTGGCGGCGCGGGCCGCGGAGCTCCTCGCGGCGCGGGCCGGCCTGGCCCCCGACGTCCACCTGCACATCGCGAAGAGCATCCCCGTCGCCGGCGGCATGGCCGGCGGCAGCGCCGACGGCGCGGCGGCCCTGCTGGCCTGCGACACCCTGTGGGGGCTGGACACCCCCGTCCAGGACCTCCTGGACATCTGCGCCGAGCTCGGCAGCGACGTGCCGTTCAGCCTGGTGGGCGGCGCCGCCCTGGGCACCGGGCGCGGGGAACTGCTGACCCCGGTCGAGGCGGGCTCCTTCCACTGGGTGTTCGCCGTGGCCGACGGCGGCCTGTCCACCCCGGCGGTGTTCCGGGAGTTCGACCGGCTCGCCGCGGGCCGGCCGGTCCCGGCGCCCGAGGCCTCGCCGGCCCTGCTGGCGGCCCTGGCATCCGGGGACGCGGACGCCCTCGCCGCCACCCTGGCCAATGACCTCCAGCCGGCCGCGCTGTCGCTGCGTCCGCAACTGGCGCAGACCCTGGCCGCGGGCACCGAGGCGGGCGCCCTGGCCGGTCTGGTCTCCGGCTCCGGCCCGACCACGGCGTTCCTGGTCCGCGATCCCGAAGCGGCCCTGAAGGTGGCGGCGGCCCTCGAAGCCTCCGGCACCTGCCGCACCACCCGGGTGGCCACCAGCCCCTCCCCCGGAGCGGTGGTCCTGCCCTAGCGTCCCCCGTCGCCGGGCCGCCCGCGGCGCCTTGCGGCCCGGTCCGGAGCGTTAGGCTGGGGGGCTGATCCACATTTTCCCCCCGGGCCCGGACCGGGGGGACCCCCACCTGGAGCGCGTCTGATGGCCGTCAATCTGGTCAATGTCGAGGCAGTCAGCAAGGTGTACGGAACCCGTGCCCTGCTCGACGGCATCTCCCTCGGCGTGTCCGAGGGAGACCGGATCGGTGTCGTGGGCCGCAACGGCGACGGCAAGACCACCCTGATCCGCATGCTCGCCAAACTGGAGGAGCCCGACACCGGCCGGGTCACCCAGAGCGGCGGCCTGCGCATGGGCGTCCTCACCCAGCACGACTCCCTCGACCCCGCGGCGACCATCCGCCACGAGATGATCCGGGACATGGCCGACCACGAGTGGGCCGGCAACGCCAGGATCCGCGACATCCTGACCGGCCTCTTCGGCGGCCTCGACCTGCCCGGCTTCGCGCAGGGCCTCGACACCGTCATCGGCCCGCTCTCCGGCGGTGAACGCCGCCGCATCGCCCTCGCCCAGCTGCTCATCGCCGACCAGGACCTGCTCGTCCTCGACGAGCCCACCAACCACCTCGACGTCGAGGGCATCGCCTGGCTCGCCCGCCACCTGCAGGAGCGGCGCTCCGCGCTCGTGTGCGTCACCCACGACCGCTGGTTCCTCGACCAGGTCTGCACCCGCATGTGGGACGTCCAGCGCGGCTCCGTCTACGAGTACGAAGGCGGCTACAGCGACTACGTCTTCGCCCGCGCCGAACGCGAGCGGATCGCCGCCACCGAGGAGACCAAGCGGCAGAACCTGATGCGCAAGGAGCTGGCCTGGCTGCGCCGCGGCGCCCCCGCCCGCACCTCCAAGCCCCGCTACCGCATCGAGGCCGCCAACGAGCTCATCGCCGACGTGCCGCCGCCGCGCGACAAGTCCGAGCTGATGCGCTTCGCCAACGCCCGCCTCGGCAAGACCGTGTTCGACCTGGAGAACGTCACCGTCCAGGCCGGCCCGAAGATCCTGCTCAAGCAGCTCACCTGGCACCTCGGCCCCGGCGACCGCGTCGGCCTGGTCGGCGTCAACGGCGCCGGCAAGACTTCCCTGCTGCGCGCGCTGGCCGAGGCCGCCCGCACCCAGGGCGACGTACAGCCCGTCGCGGGCACCGTCACCGTCGGCAAGACCGTCAAGCTCGCCTACCTCTCCCAGGAGGTCGGCGAACTCGACCCGTCCCTGCGCGTCCTGGAGGCCGTGCAGCGCGTACGCGACCGGGTCGACCTCGGCAAGGGCCGCGAGATGACCGCCGGTCAGCTGTGCGAGCAGTTCGGCTTCACCAAGGAGAAGCAGTGGACGCCCGTCGGCGACCTCTCCGGCGGTGAGCGCCGCCGCCTGCAGATCCTGCGGCTGCTGATGGACGAGCCCAACGTCCTGTTCCTCGACGAGCCCACCAACGACCTCGACATCGAGACCCTCACCCAGCTGGAGGACCTCCTCGACGGCTGGCCCGGCTCGATGATCGTGATCTCCCACGACCGGTTCTTCATCGAGCGCACCACCGACACGGTGATGGCCCTGCTCGGCGACGCCACGCTGCGGATGCTGCCGCGCGGGCTCGACGAGTACCTGGAGCGCCGCCGGAAGATGATCGAGGCGGCCGCCCCGGCACCGGCCCCCGCCGCCCCCAAGTCGACGGCCTCCGGGGACTCCCGCCTCGCGAAGAAGGAACTGGCGAAGATCGAGCGGCAGCTCAACAAGATGTCGGACCGCGAGAGCAATCTGCACGCCCAGATCGCCGAGCACGCCACCGACTTCGACAAGGTCGCCAAGCTCGACGCGGAGCTGCGCGAACTGATCTCGGAGCGGGACGAGTTGGAGATGCGCTGGCTGGAGCTGGCCGAGGAGGCGTAGCCCGCCGGCCGATAACAGCGTTGTCACGGGCCGGTCCTCCCTTGGGAACAGGGGCAGGACCGGCCCGATGTATGTACGGCGTCAGTGATAAAAAGGTGATCCTCCACGATCACCCGACGCCGAAGGTATGCGCTGATGACCGAGCCGCCCCAGCCGCCGAACCAGCCGCCCCCGCCGTCCGGTTACGGTCACCTGCCCGGCCCGCCGCAGTCCGCGCCCGGCTACGGCCACCCGCCACAGGGCGAGAACCCGTACGCCCAGCAGCCCCCCACCCAGCCCATGCACCAGCCCGCTTGGGGGCCCCAGCCGGCCACACAGCCGGCGGGCTACGGCTATCCGCCGCCCGGGGCCCCGCAGGGCCAGGGCATGCCGCCGAAGAAGCGGATGACCGTCATCATCGCCGCGGCCGTCGCCGGCGTGCTCGTCCTCGGCGCGGGCGCGTACGCCGCCTTCGTCGGCGGCGACGACAAGGACCCGAAGAAGCCCGTGGCGCAGAGTCCGGGCCCCGACGACAAGCCGTCCACCTCCGCCGACACCGGCGACGGCAGCGGCAACGGCTCCAAGGACGACGAGGACCTCAACGCCGGCCGCAAGCAGGGCGAGGACAAGGTCCTGTGGCTGAAGACCGCCAAGGTCGACGGACCCGGCCTGGGCGTGGACTCCGAAGGCCAGTGGGTCGTCGGCGACACCGTCGTCAAGAGCGTCTGGAAGAACCTCACCGCCTACGGCTCCACCGACGGCAAGGAGAAGTGGACGCTCGCCTTCCCCACGCCGATCTGCGCCGTCACCCGCCAGACCACCGCCGAAGCCAAGACCGTCGTCATGTTCAAGGACGGCGAAGGCGACAGCGCCAGCTGCAACCAGATGCGGCAGGTCGACCTCAAGTCCGGCAAGGAGGGCTGGACGAAGGAGGTGCCCAAGGAGGGCCTCTTCGACATCATGACCAGCCCCAGCCTCGGCATCACCGGCGACACCGTCGCCGTCAGCCGCAGCGGCACGGCCAGCGCCTTCAAGGTCAGCACCGGCGACAAGCTGTTCGGCAGCGCCACGGCCGAGGGCTGCAAGCCCGACTCCTACGTCGCCCACAGCGGCAAGATGATCGCCATCTCCACCTGCTACGACGACGACATGACCGCCGAGGTCTCCGACGCCGACCCGGTCACCGGCAAGAAGACCTGGACCTACCGGCTCCCCGCCAAGTACAAGGTCACCGCCGTCTACTCGCTGGACCCGCTCGTCCTCGACGTCGGGAACGAGGACAAGAAGGAACGCTCCATCGTGGTCCTCGGACCCGACGGCAAGCAGCGCACCACCGTCAGCGGCGAAGGCAGCTTCGCCACCAACTGCAGCGGCGGCCTCTTCCGGTCCGTCGAGGTCTGCTCCACCACCGCCGTCGACGCGAACACCCTCTACCTGCCGACCGTCGCGGAGCCCGGCAAGGCCAACGAGATCGTCGCCTTCGACCTCGGCACCGGCAAGGTCAAGTGGCGCACCCCCGCCGGGGACAAGCGCACCCTCACCCCGCTGGGCGCCGCGAACGGGCAGCTGATCGCCTACCGCCACGCCGAGCAGGACCAGGGCGGCGAGGTCGTCTCGATCCCCGCCGCCGGCGGGCAGCCCACCGCGCTGCTGCGCAACCCGTCGGGCGCCGCCGCGCCGATCGAGAGCTCCTTCTACGCCCCGAAGGTCGACTACGTGGGCGGCCGGCTGTACATCTCCGCCTCCCGCCTGCTCGCCAAGGGCAAGGACGAGAAGCTCCTGATGGTCTTCGGCAAGTGAACGCGTCCACCGAGCCGCCCACCGAGAGGCTTAGCAACCCATGAGTACCCCGCCGCCCCCGCCCCCGCCCCAGCCGCCCGCCGGCGGCTTCGGAGCACCGCAGGACCCTCCCCCGGCCAACGCCGGGGGGACCCCCGCGCCCGGCGGTTTCGGCGCGCCGCCGCCGGTGCCGCCCGTACCGCCGGGGCCCCCGCAGCCGCCGGCCGAGCCGCCGACCGTACCGGCCGCGCCGCCCGCGGGCCCGCCCGGGCAGCCGGCGTACGGATACCCCCAGCAGGGCTACGCCTACCCGCCCCAGCAGCAGGCGCCGACGTACGTCCCCCAGCCCGCCGCACCCGGGGGCCCCACGGGCGGCGGCAACGACAAGCGCACCCAGCTGATGATCGTCGGCGCGGCCCTCCTGGCCATCGTCCTGATCATCGCCGGCGGGTTCTGGTACGTCTCCGGCGACGACGGCGGCGGCACCCGGCCCAGCGCCAACGGTGGCGGCACCGGCGGCGACAAGCCGGCCGGCGGCACGCCCGGGTCGGAGAAGGTCCCCTCCAACCCCAAGTCGAAGCCGCTGTTCAACCAGCCCAACCCGACGCCGGAAGACGTCGTCGGCGTCGCGGGCTCCTGGCTCACCGACACCACCTACATCAAGTCCGACGTGGCCAAGGTCGTCGGCTACAACGTGGTCGACGGCGGCAAGAAGTGGGAGCTGCCGTTCCCCGGCGAGCTCTGCGGCGCCACCAAGCACATCAGCGACAACAAGACGGCGGTGCTCTTCCGCCCGACCCAGGCCACGC
This sequence comes from Streptomyces sp. NPDC043680, assembly GCF_056436685.1. Classification (NCBI taxonomy): domain Bacteria; kingdom Bacillati; phylum Actinomycetota; class Actinomycetes; order Kitasatosporales; family Streptomycetaceae; genus Streptomyces; species Streptomyces sp. NPDC043680. The sequence continues at coordinate 382,720 of NZ_JBWKCE010000006.1, forward strand.
CCGAGAACAAGTACCCGGCGTGCACCGAGGTCGGCGTCATCGACCTGAACACCGGCAAGCTCGTCTGGTCCGGCAACGCCAAGGGCGCCACCACCGGCGACAAGCCCGCCGCCTACTACGAGGTCACCCTCAGCGGCCAGACCGTCGCCGCGGGCGGCACCAGCGGCGGCGCCGCCTGGAACCTCGCCGACGGCAAGCCCCTGTGGACGCCCAAGGTCGACGGCGAAGGCTGCTACGACATGGGCTACGCGGGCGGCGAGGCCCTCGGGGTGATCCGCAAGTGCGGCCGCGGCAGCGCCCAGACCCTGTACGCGCAGAGCCTGGACCCGGCCACCGGAGCCCCCACCGCCTCCTACAAGCTCTCGCCCGGCATCGAGTGGGCCTCCCTCGTCTCCACCAAGCCCCTGATCGTCGCCGCGGACGTCGGCAAGACGGCGAAGAACGCCACGGGCGTCAGCGACCTGTTCGTCGTCGACGCCAAGGGCGAACTGAAGACGCGCATCTCGCTCGCCTCCGGCAACTTCGCCGGCAAGTGCGGGGCCACCGAGGTCGAGAAGTGCAGCGGCTTCGTCGTCGGCAACGGCAAGGTCTACCTGCCCTCGTACGAGCACCAGGGCCAGGCCGCCGCCGGCCGCACCAACGAGATCCTCTCCTTCGACCTGGAGACCGGCAAGCAGACCACCGACCGCGCCGACGCCGGCGAGCGGTACACCATGTTCCCGCTCCGCATGGACGGGTCGAACATCATCGCGTACAAGGAGCCCCCGTACGACAAGGGCGGCCAGGTCGTCAGCATCGACGGCGCGACGATGAAGGAGACCCTGCTGATGGAGAACCCGGCGGACAAGGCGAGCCAGCGCGCCGAGACCGCCTTCTCCCCCGAGTACTCCGAGTACCGCTACCACAACGGCAAGCTCTTCATCTCCCGTACGACGGCCCGCAAGCCGTACTCGTCCACGGGCGACCCGGAGTACCTGTTCGTCTCCTTCACCGCAAGCTGATCCCCGGCCGCTCACGCGGTCAGCCGCGCAGTCACCCCGAGCCCCCGGAAGGTCCGCCTTCCGGGGGCTTCTGCGCGGTATCCGCCGCGCACCGTCGAACAAGCGTGTAGCTTGCCGGGGCAGAAGGGTCGGGGGTGGGTGCCCAATGGGCGTACGGGTCGTGGTGGTCGACGAGCACCGGCTGCTGGCCGAGGCGCTGGCCTCTGCCCTGAAACTGCGCGGGCACCGGGTGCTCGCGGCGGCCGCACCGGCCGCGGGCTCCGCCGAGCTGGTCATCAGCCGGTCCCCGGAGGTGTGCCTGCTCGGCACCGCCACGCCCGCCGAGCCGGGCGTCTTCGAACCGGTGGTCCGCATCAAGCGGGAGCGCCCGCAGATCGCCGTCGTCGTCCTGGGACCGGTGCCCAGCCCGCGCGGGATCGCGGCCGCCTTCGCCGCGGGGGCGTCCGGCTACGTACGCCACGACGAGCGGATCGAAGGGGTGGAGCGGGCGCTGGCCAAGGCCCGGGCGGGGGAAGTCGCCGTCTCCCCGCAGTTGCTCCAGGGGGCCTTCGCCGAACTGCTGAACCCCGCCGTCCAGCCCGACGACGAGGGCAGCCGGCTGCTGCGGCTGCTCACCCCCCGCGAGGTGGAGGTCCTGCTGCGGGTCGCCGAGGGCGAGGACACCCGGCTCATCGCCGCGGGCATGGAGATCGCCCCGAGCACGGCCCGTACGCACGTCCAGCGGGTGCTGATGAAGCTGGGGGTCGGCTCACGGCTGGAGGCGGCCGCCTTGGCCGCCCGGACCGGTCTGCTGGACCGGGTGGTCCTGCCGCGGGCTGCCTCCGCGCCGGAGTGAGACGCCCGCCGATTTCCCCGGAGGGCCGGAATCCGGTAAGCCAGTGACCGGCACGTGCACGTACGGCGCGTGCGATCCCCCTCGGAGAGGTAGTAGGCGAGTGAGTGAGACGGCGTCTTCCAAGTACATGGTCACCGGCGGCGCCGGATACGTCGGCAGCGTCGTGGCGGCCCACCTCCTGGAGGCCGGGCACGAGGTCACCGTCCTCGACGACCTGTCCACCGGCTTCCGCGCGAGCGTCCCCGCCGGCGCCGCCTTCATCGAAGGCCGCATCCAGGACGCCGAGAAGTACCTCGACTCCTCCTACGACGGCGTCCTGCACTTCGCGGCCTCCTCGCAGGTCGGCGAGTCCGTCGTTAACCCGGGCAAGTACTGGGACAACAACGTGGGCGGCACCCTCGCCCTGCTGGCCGCGATGCGCTCCGCCGGCGTGCGCACCCTCGTCTTCTCCTCCACCGCCGCCACCTACGGCGAGCCCACCGAGGGCCTGCTCACCGAGGACTCGGTCACCAAGCCCACCAACCCCTACGGCGCCTCGAAGCTGGCCGTCGACCACATGATCGCCGGGGAGTGCGCGGCGCACGGGGTGGCGGCGGTGTCGCTGCGCTACTTCAACGTGGCGGGGGCGTACGGGGAGTTCGGCGAGCGCCACGACCCCGAGACCCACCTGATCCCGCTGGTGCTCCAGGTCGCCCTGGGCCGGCGCGAGTCGATCTCGGTGTTCGGCGAGGACTACCCGACCGCGGACGGCACGTGCGTACGCGACTACATCCACGTCGCCGACCTCGCGCAGGCCCACCTGGCCGCGCTGCGGGCCGCCACCGCGGGCGAGCACCTGATCTGCAACCTCGGCAACGGCAACGGCTTCTCGGTCCGCGAGGTCATCGAGACCGTCCGCAAGGTCACCGGCAAGGAGATCCCGGAGGTCGTCGCCCCGCGCCGGGCCGGCGACCCCGCGGTCCTCGTGGCCTCCGCGCGCCGGGCGCACGAGAGGCTCGGCTGGACGCCGACCCGCGCGGACCTCACCGGCATCATCACGGACGCCTGGAACTTCACCCGCGCCCACTGTTCCTGACCCCCCGCGCCGCACCCGCTCACCGCGCCCCCCGCACCGCACCGGTGCGGGGGGCGCGGTGCGTACGGGCAACCGGCAGGGCGTGCGGCCCGTACGGGCGCTGTGCCCGGGGCGTGCGCAGGGCGGTCGGCGCCGCGGGCGGGCGCCGTGCGCGGGCGCCCGGCGCGCACACGCCGGGTGAACCGGCCCCCGCGCACCTGCCCGTGGCACGCTCCGGGGCCCGGCCCGTTTACGGGCCACCCCTCGGACATCGAATTCAGGCCACCGCCGCGCCCGTTCGGGAGGTTCGAGCCGGAAAATCGCGGGGAAAACTTCTGCTATTCGGCCAACCGCGAGGGGAGACCCGCTCTACGCTGATGCGTGACACCGGTGGGGGCCGGTGATGTTTCAGGGGTCGAGACACGCCGGGTACGGCGTCCGGTCCGGGGTAGTGCAGAGGTGTCCCGGCGGCGGCCGCGGCAGCTGCGGATCACCCGGTCCGTGCGCCGTACCCGCAGTCGTCCGTCCGTTCCCCGACCCTTGGGGGTTTTGTGGTTCGTATCCGGGTTCTCGTGGTCGACGATCACCGCATCTTCGCCGAATCGCTCGCCGCCGCGCTCGCGGCCGAGCCCGACGTGGACGTGTCCGCGGCCGGCAGCGGCCCCGCCGCGCTGCGCTGTCTCGAACGGGCGGTGGCGGAGGGCCGCCGCTTCGACGTCCTGCTGGTCGATTCCGATCTCGGCGCCGCGGCCGGTGCGGTGCCCGCGCAGCGCGAGTCGGGCTCCGGCCCGCTGCCGCCGGGCGCGCCCGGCGCGCCCGGTCCGGACGGGATCGCGCTGGTCGCAGGGGTGCGGGCCTCCCACCCGGGGGTGCGCACCGTGGTGCTGGCCGAGCGCGACGATCCGCGCCGGGCGGCGCTCGCCCTGCAGGCGGGTGCCTCCGGCTGGGTGGCGAAGGACTGCTCGCTCTCGCGGCTGCTCGCCGTCATCCGGGGGGTGTTGCGCGAGGAGACCCACCTGCCGCCCGCGCTGCTGACCGGCGTGCTGCGCGAGCTGACGGCCGCGCGCAAGCACCGCAGTGACAGCGAGCGGCTCGTGGAGTCCCTCACGCCGCGCGAACACGAGGTGCTGCGCTGCATGGTGGCGGGGCTGGGCCGCAAGGACGTGGCCGCGCGGCTGTTCCTGTCCCCGCACACCGTCCGCACGCACATGCAGAACGTGCTGGGCAAGCTGGGGGTGCACTCCACGCTCGCGGCGGTGGCGCTGGCCCGGCGGGCCGGGGTGCGGCCGGCGGAGCTAGCCGGGGATGTTGTCGAACGGAGCGGTCAACTGGCGTAGCAGTCCGGCGAGATCGCCGCGCTCGGCCCGTGAGAGCTGGGCCAGGATCGCCCGTTCCTGGGCCAGCAGGCCGGCGAGCGCCTCGTCGGCGCGGTCGCGGCCCTCGGGCGTCAGGCGGACGAGGACGCCCCGCCGGTCGTTGGGATCGGGCAGCCGCTCGACGAGGCCCTTCTTGGCGAGCCGGTCGATGCGGTTGGTCATGGTGCCGGAGGTGACGAGGGTCTGGGTCAGCAACTGGCCGGGGGAGAGCTGGTAGGGCGCGCCGGCGCGCCGCAGGGAGGTCAGGACGTCGAACTCCCAGGGCTCCAGGCCGTGCTCGGAGAAGGCGAGCCTGCGGGCCCGGTCGAGGTGCCGGGCCAGCCTGCTGACGCGGCTCAGTACTTCGAGCGGTTCCACGTCGAGGTCAGGGCGCTCCCGCCGCCATGCCGCGACCAATCGGTCGACCTCGTCCTCCATGCCGATCAGTGTAAGGGGTCTGTCGATGTGAAGTCTCTTCAAAGCAAGAATCTCGACGATGGATATCTCGAAAACGTGAATCTTGACATCAAGATATATTTTGGCTGACGATGGGCATGGAGGGGGCCGGAACGGCTTCCGCTTCCGCCCGCCCCGCCAGCAGGGAGGCTCGAACATGCATTCCGATATCGCGTCGGCCCGGATCCCCACCGTTACCACCCACGCCGCGCCCACCTGGGACCCCCAGCAGTACCTCCGGCACGCCGGACACCGAACCCGCCCCTTCCTCGATCTCCTGAGCCGGATACCCGAGCTCCCCGCCCTCCCCCGGAACTCGTCCGGGGAGACCCCCGCCGCCCGCATCGCCGACCTCGGCTGCGGCCCCGGCAACGTCACCGCCCTCCTCGCCGACCGCTGGCCCCAGGCCCGCATCACCGGATTCGACCTCTCCCCGGACATGCTGCTGCGCGCCACCGAGGAGCACGCCGGACCCACCCCCGGCGGCGGCAGCATCGACTTCCGCCACGCCGACATCGCCGGCTGGCTCCCCGAGGAGCCCTACGACCTCATCGTCTCCAACGCCGCCCTCCAATGGGTCCCCAGCCATCCCGGCTCCTTCGCCGCCTGGATCAACGGACTGCGCCCCGGCGGCACTTTTGCCTTCCAGATCCCCGGCAACTTCACCGCCCCCAGCCACGCCCTCCTCGCCGAACTCTGCGACACCCCGCGCTGGCGGGGCCGCCTGGCCGGCCACGGCGCCCGTTACATCCACATCCTCGAACCTGCCGAATACCTCGCCCGCCTCACCGAGCTGGGCTGCGCCGCCGACACGTGGGAGACGACCTACTACCAGATGCTGTCCGGCCCCGACCCCGTACTCGACTGGGTCAAGGGCACCGCCATGCGGCCCGTCCTGACCGCCCTCGGCGACGACAAGGACGCCGCCGACGCCTTCGTCGCCGAGTACCGCGACCTGCTGCGCACCGCCTACCCGCCCGGCCCGCGCGGCACCGTCTTCCCCTTCCGGCGCATCTTCGCCGTCGCCCGCAAGGAGCCCTGAGCATGCTGACCGCAGTCGACCACGTCCAACTCGCGGCGCCACCCGGCTCGGAGGACCGCCTGCGCGCCTACTACACGCACGTCCTCGGCATGACCGAGATCCCCAAGCCGCCCGTCCTCGCCGCCCGCGGCGGCTGCTGGTTCGCCGCCGGGCCCGTGCAGCTGCACCTGGGCGTCGAGGAGGACTTCCGGCCCGCCTGCAAAGCCCACCCGGGCCTGCGCGTGACCGGCATCGAGGCATACGCGAGCAGGCTGGAACAGCGCGGCGCCAAGGTCGTCTGGGACGACGACCTGCCGGGCCACCGCCGCTTCTACTCCGAGGACCCCGTGGGCAACCGGCTTGAGTTCCTGGAGCCGCACAGCCCGCAGCCGCACCCGGCGTGACGGCCGCGCGACGGCGCCCCGCCACCGCAACCGCGGTGACGGGGCGCCCTCGCACACCGGGCCCGCACGGGCCTCAGCTCTTGCGGTGGCCCACCAGCCGAGGCTTCGCCTCCAGCCCGTCCAGCCCGTGCCAGGCCAGGTTCACCAGATGCGCCGCAACCTCCGCCTTCTTCGGCCGGCGCACATCCAGCCACCACTGGCCCGTCAGCGCCACCATCCCCACCAGCGCCTGCGCATACAGCGGCGCCAGCTTCGGATCGAACCCCCGCGCCTTGAACTCCAGCCCCAGGATGTCCTCGACCTGCGTGGCGATATCGCTGATCAGCGAGGCGAACGTACCCGTCGACTGCGCCACCGGGGAATCCCGCACGAGGATCCGGAAACCGTCCGTGTACGACTCGATGTAGTCCAGCAGCGCGAACGCCGCCTGCTCCAGCAGCTCCCGCGGGTGCCCGGCCGTCAGCGCGCCCGTCACCCCGTCCAGCAGCTGGCGCATCTCCCGGTCCACGACCACCGCGTACAGGCCCTCCTTGCCGCCGAAGTGCTCGTACACCACCGGCTTGGACACCCCGGCCTTCGCCGCGATCTCCTCCACCGAGGTGCCCTCGAAACCCTTCTCCGCGAACAGGGCCCGACCGATGTCCAGCAGTTGCTGACGGCGCTCCGCTCCCGTCATCCGGACCCTGCGGCCGCGCCGGGGCTTGTCGCTGCTGGAAGTACTGCCGTCGATCGCCACGCCCTCCATCATGCCGCGTTCGACGCGTTTTCCCTGCGCCGGGCGTCGACCCGGGACTGCGAGGGCCAGCGCACGTCCGTCGCCCAGCCCGCCAGCTCGAACCAGCGGATCAGCCGGGCGCTGGAGTCGACCTGGCCGCGCAGCACGCCGTGGCGGGCCGACGTCGGGTCCGCGTGGTGCAGGTTGTGCCAGGACTCACCGCACGACAGCACCGCCAGCCACCACACGTTGCCCGAACGGTCCCGCGACTTGAACGGCCGCTTGCCCACCGCATGACAGATCGAATTGATCGACCACGTCACATGGTGCAGCAGCGCCACCCGCACCAGCGAACCCCAGAAGAACGCCGTGAACGCCCCCCACCACGACATCGTCACCAGACCGCCCACCAGCGGCGGGATCGCCAGCGACAGGATCGTCCAGTAGACGAAGTCACGCGAGATCCGCCGGATCGCCGGATCCTTGATCAGATCGGGGGCGTACTTCTGCTGGTCGGTCTGCTCCTCGTCGAACAGCCACCCGATGTGCGCCCACCACAGGCCCTTCATCAGCGCCGGCACGCTCTCCCCGAACCGCCACGGCGAATGCGGATCACCCTCGTGGTCGGAGAACTTGTGGTGCTTGCGGTGGTCCGCCACCCAGCGCACCAGCGGCCCCTCCACCGCCATCGACCCCATCACGGCCAACACGATCCGCAGCGGCCGCTTCGCCTTGAAGGACCCGTGCGTGAAATAGCGGTGGAAGCCGATGGTGACCCCGTGGCAGGCCAGGTAGTACATGAACACCATCAGGCCGAGGTCCAGCCAGCTCACCCCCCAGCCCCACGCCAGCGGAACCGCCGCCAGCAGCGCCAGGAAGGGAACGGTGATGAACAGCAGCAGAGCAATCTGCTCGACGGACCGCTTGCTCTCGCCGCCGCGCGTCGCGGACGGCACGGACGATTCGGAGGCCGCCGAAGCGTCCTCGACAAGATCCGGACTGAGGGTCATGGCATGTCCCCTGGGGGTGAGGAATCGGGGGTCAAGGAAGCGGGATGCAAGGAACGGGTCGTGAGACGGCCGGCCCCAGCCTACGGAGCCGTAACCTACGGCAACGTAAGTATGGCGCAGCCGTGCAGCGCGGCAAGAGGAGCACGCCCGGGGCCACCCGCCCCGCCGCGCCCCACCACCTCCCACTACGCCTACCCCAAGCCTCCCGTTACACCCCGCGTCCCGCCTGCCGGGACGCCTACCTGGACATCAGCACCGGCCACCTATCCTGGTGACGTCGGACAGCGTGGTCCGCAGCGGTAACCGGGCGTGTCCCGGTGCCACCTCCCAGTAGCGCTCGAACACTGCAAGGAGCCGCACCTGTGAGCAGTGCTGACCAGGCCCCCTCCACCACCCCCACGGCAGTCGCCGCCGCCAACGCAGAGCTGCGCGCGGACATCCGCCGCCTCGGCGACCTCCTCGGCGAAACCCTCGTACGCCAAGAAGGCCAAGAGCTCCTCGACCTCGTCGAACGCGTGCGCGCCCTCACCCGCACCGACGGCGAAGCCGCCGCCGCCCTGCTCGGCGAAACCGACCTGGAGACCGCCGCCAAGCTCGTACGCGCCTTCTCCACCTACTTCCACCTCGCCAACGTCACCGAACAGGTCCACCGGGGCAAGGAACTGCGCGCCCACCGCGCCGCCGAAGGCGGCCTCCTGGCCCGCACCGCCGACATGCTCAAGGACGCCGACCCCGAGCACCTGCGCGAGACGGTCAAGAACCTCAACGTCCGCCCCGTCTTCACCGCCCACCCCACCGAAGCGGCCCGCCGCAGCGTCCTCAACAAGCTGCGCCGCATCGCCGCCCTCCTCGAAGAGCCCGTCTCCGGCGCCGGCGAACGCCGCCGCCACGACCTGCGCCTCGCCGAGAACATCGACCTCGTCTGGCAGACCGACGAACTGCGCGTCGTACGCCCCGAACCCACCGACGAGGCCCGCAACGCCATCTACTACCTCGACGAACTCCACGCCGGCGCCGTCGGAGACGTCCTCGAAGACCTCACCGCCGAACTCCAGCGCGTCGGCGTCGAACTCCCCGCCGGCACCCGCCCCCTCACCTTCGGCACCTGGATCGGCGGCGACCGCGACGGCAACCCCAACGTCACCCCCGACGTCACCCGCGACGTCCTGATCCTCCAGCACGAACACGGCATCACCGACGCCCTCGAACTCGTCGACTTCCTGCGCGGCCTCCTCTCCAACTCCATCCGCTACACCGGAGCCACCGAGGAACTCCTCTCCTCCCTCCAGGCCGACCTCGAACGCCTCCCCGAGATCAGCCCCCGCTACAAGCGGCTCAACGCCGAGGAGCCCTACCGCCTCAAGGCCACCTGCATCCGCCAGAAGCTCCTCAACACCCGCGAGCGACTCGCCAAGGGCACCCCCCACGAGGAAGGCCGCGACTACCTCGGCACCGCCGAGCTCCTCGCCGACCTCACCCTCATCCAGACCTCCCTGCGCGAACACCGCGGCGCCCTCTTCGCCGACGGCCGCATGGACCGCACCATCCGCACCCTGGCCGCCTTCGGCCTCCAGCTCGCCACCATGGACGTACGCGAACACGCCGACGCCCACCACCACGCCCTCGGCCAGCTCTTCGACCGCCTCGGCGAGGAATCCTGGCGCTACGCCGACATGCCCCGCGACTACCGCGGCAAGCTCCTCGCCAAGGAACTCCGCTCCCGGCGCCCCCTCGCCCCCACCCCGGCACCCCTCGACGCCGCCGGACAGAAGACCCTCGGCGTCTTCTTCGCGATCAAGGACGCCTTCGAGAAGTTCGGCCCCGAAGTCATCGAGTCCTACATCATCTCGATGTGCCAGGGCGCCGACGACGTCTTCGCCGCCGCCGTCCTCGCCCGCGAGGCCGGCCTCATCGACCTCCACGCCGGCTGGGCCAAGATCGGCATCGTCCCGCTCCTCGAAACCACCGACGAGCTGCGCGCCGCCGACGTCATCCTCGACCAGATGCTCGCCGACCCCTCCTACCGCCGCCTCGTCTCCCTGCGCGGCGACGTCCAGGAGGTCATGCTCGGCTACTCCGACTCCTCCAAGTTCGGCGGCATCACCACCAGCCAGTGGGAGATCCACCGCGCCCAGCGCCGCCTGCGCGACGTCGCCCACCGCTACGGCGTCCGCCTGCGCCTCTTCCACGGCCGCGGCGGCACCGTCGGCCGCGGCGGCGGCCCCTCGCACGACGCCATCCTCGCCCAGCCCTGGGGCACCCTCGAAGGCGAGATCAAGGTCACCGAACAGGGCGAGGTCATCTCCGACAAGTACCTCGTCCCCTCCCTCGCCCGCGAGAACCTCGAACTCACCGTCGCCGCCACCCTGCAGGCCTCCGCCCTGCACACCGCCCCCCGCCAGTCCCACGACGACCTCGCCCGCTGGGACGCGGCCATGGACACCGTCTCCGACGCCGCCCACGCCGCCTACCGCGCCCTCGTCGAAGACCCCGACCTGCCCGCCTACTTCTTCGCCGCCACCCCCGTCGACCAGCTCGCCGACCTCCACCTCGGCTCCCGGCCCTCCCGCCGCCCCGACTCCGGCGCCGGCCTCGACGGACTGCGCGCCATCCCCTGGGTCTTCGGCTGGACCCAGTCCCGCCAGATCGTCCCCGGCTGGTACGGCGTCGGCTCAGGCCTCAAGGCCCTGCGCGAAACCGGACAGGGCGACGTCCTCGCCGAAATGGGCGAACGCTGGCACTTCTTCCGCAACTTCCTGTCCAACGTCGAAATGACCCTGGCCAAGACCGACCTGCGGATCGCCCGCCACTACGTCGACACCCTCGTCCCCGACCACCTCAAGCACGTCTTCGCCCGCATCGAAGCCGAACACGAACTCACCGTCCGCGAGGTCCTGCGCATCACCGGCGGCGAAAAGCTCCTGGACTCCCACCCCGTCCTCCAGCAGACCTTCGCCGTCCGCGACGCCTACCTCGACCCCATCTCCTACCTCCAGGTCTCCCTCCTCGCCCGCCAGCGCGCCGCCGCCGCCCGAGGCGAAGACCCCGACCCGCTGCTCTCCCGCGCCCTGCTGCTCACCGTCAACGGCGTCGCCGCAGGCCTGCGCAACACCGGCTGACACCCCCGCACACGAAAGCCCCCGCCCTCCGGATCCGATCCGGAGGGCGGGGGCTTTCGTACGGGAACCACCCCGGGCGCGGGCTCAGCCCTGCGCACCCGCCTTGCGGCGGCGGACCACCAGGAAGGCACCGGCACCGACCAGCGCGGCCGCCACCCCGGCGAGCAGACCCACCGGAGTGTCCGAACCGGTCTTCGCCAGGTCACCCCCCGTCGTACCACCCGCACCCGCAGGGGCCGACACGGACGCAACCGGCGAGGAAGGCGTCCCCGACGGCGTGCGGCTCGGCGTGCCCGACGGCGTCCCGGACGGCGACGGCGAAGCGCTCTGCGAAGGGCTCTGGCTCGGCACCTGCGACGGCGGCGCCGAGCTCGGCGTCCCCGACGGCGTCCCGCTCGGCTTCGTCGTCGCCGGGCAGGTGTGCGACAGGTTGAACCAGTTCACGCTGCCGCCCTTGACCTCGGCGGAAGCGGCCGTCAGCTTCGCACCCGGCGCCGAGGCGACGTAGGCGTGCTTGTCCGACGGCGGCCCGAACACCGTCACGACCTGCTGGCCGCCCGGCTCGAAGGTGACCGTCAGCTTGACGAACGTCGTCGAGTTCCCGGGCAGCACGAAGTGCCAGCCGTCCTTGCTCGACGGTATGTCCGCGCAGGTCTTCTCGTGCTCCACGCCCTGCGACGTGGCGGTGACCGGCAGCGGCTGGTGCAGCGGGAGGGTGTAGGTGTCGTCCGCGAAAGCGGGGGCGGCGCCGGCCGCCAGAAGCAGCGAGGCCGCTGTGGGGAGCGTCGCCGCAGCCCAACGAACCCTGGAAATGGGCATGGAGGTACCTCTGACAGGGAGGGGGAATCGTGCCGTGGGGGGCGGCGGCCCAGCATGCTGAGCGCCGCCCGCCAAGGTCAAGAGGTACTCGTGGGCACTCGTACGGAGTTGCCCCCCGGCGGGCGGAATGTCTGAAGTAACGATCTCCCTACGGCCGGGCCGCCGTCAGGAGTTGTACGCCGACTGGGCCCGCTCCAGACCCTCCGCCACCAGGCACTCCACCGCATCCGCCGCCCGGTCCACGAACCACTCCAGCTCCTTGCGCTCCGAGGACGAGAAGTCCTTCAGCACGAAGTCCGCCACCTGCATCCGACCCGGCGGACGCCCGATCCCACACCGCACCCGGTGGTAGTCCGCACCCATCGCCTTCGTCATCGACTTCAGACCGTTGTGCCCGTTGTCCCCGCCACCCAGCTTCAACCGCAGCGTCGGATAGTCGATGTCCAGCTCGTCGTGGACCGCCACGATCCGCTCCACCGGCACCTTGTAGAAATCCCGCAGCGCCGTCACCGGCCCACCCGACAGGTTCATGAACGACATGGGCTTCGCCAGCACCACCCGGCGGTTCGCCGGACCCGGCGGACCCATCCGGCCCTCCACCACCTGCGCCCGCGCCTTGTGCGCCTTGAACTTCCCGCGCATCCGCTCCGCCAGCAGGTCCACCACCATGAACCCGATGTTGTGGCGGTTGCCCGCATACTCCGCACCCGGATTACCGAGACCGACGATCAGCCAGGGCGCCGCGTCGTCCGACATCAAAAGCTCCTTAACGAGAACGACCGCCGTCCCGCTCCAGTGGAGCCGGACGGCGGTCGGTCAGCAACTGCTGAGGGCACTGCCAAGCAGAAGGGGCGAGGCTCAGGCCTCGGTGCCCTCGGCCTCGGCGGCCGGCTCCTCGGCCTGGGCGGCGACGACCTGCAGAACGGCGGTCTCACCGTCGACGGCCAGCGTGGTGCCCTTCGGCAGGACCAGGTCCTTGGCGTGGATCGAGGCACCGGCCTCCAGACCCGCGATGGACACGGTGACCTCGGTCGGGATGTGCGTGGCCTCGGTCTCGACGGAGATCGTGGTCAGCAGGGTCTCCAGCAGGTTGCCACCCGGGGCCAGCTCGCCCTCGGTGACGACCGGAACGTCCACCGTGACCTTCTCGCCCTTCTGGACGATCAGGAAGTCGACGTGGGTCAGGCTGCGCTTGACCGGGTGACGCTGGACGGCCTTCGGGATGACCAGCTCGGAGCCGGTGCCCGCGATGTCCAGGGAGATCAGGACGTTCGGGGTCTTCAGGGCCATCATCAGGCCGTGGCCCTCGACGTCCACGTGCTTCGGGGCGGTGCCGTGACCGTAGATGACACCGGGAACCTTGCCGTCGCGACGGGCCTGGCGGGCGGCGCCCTTACCGAAATCGGTGCGGGTCTCGGCGGAAAGCTTGACCTCGGACATGCTCACTCCTCGTGGGGGTGACGGAAATGGACTGGAGTCACCCGGCCGAAACGGCCTGCTACGAAGAGCGCGTCGATAACGGAGTGTCCGGACCTGCACGCAGGTACGGCCTCCCTCGCCGAGCAACTCGAAGAGTCTACCCGGCCGGGAGGCCGTACCCAAAAGGATCTCTACTGCCGGCTCTGCCGCCGGCCGTTACCGCCGGACCCTACTGCTGCTCTTCGAACAGGCTCGTGACCGAACCGTCCTCGAACACCTCGCGCACCGCACGCGCGATCATCGGCGCGATCGACAGCACCGTAATCTTGTCCAGCTCCAGATCGGACGGGTCGGGCAGGGTGTTCGTGAACACGAACTCACTGACCTTCGAGTTCTTCAGACGGTCGGCCGCCGGACCCGACAGGATGCCGTGCGTCGCCGTCACGATCACGTCCTCCGCACCGTGCGCGAACAGCGCGTCGGCAGCGGCGCAGATCGTGCCACCCGTGTCGATCATGTCGTCGACCAGGACGCAGACCCGGCCCGCGACCTCACCGACCACCTCGTGGACCGTCACCTGGTTCGCGACGTCCTTGTCACGCCGCTTGTGCACGATCGCCAGCGGCGCATCCAGCCGGTCGCACCAGCGGTCCGCCACCCGCACGCGACCCGCGTCCGGAGACACGATCGTCAGCTTCGTACGGTCCACCTTCGCGCCCACGTAGTCGGCCAGCACCGACAGCGCCGACAGGTGGTCCACCGGGCCGTCGAAGAAGCCCTGGATCTGGTCCGTGTGCAGGTCCACCGTCAGGATCCGCTCCGCACCCGCCGTCTTCAGCAGGTCCGCGACCAGACGCGCCGAAATCGGCTCACGGCCCTTGTGCTTCTTGTCCTGACGGGCATACCCGTACGACGGGATGATCACGGTGATGGAGCGGGCCGACGCGCGCTTCAGCGCGTCGATCATGATCAGCTGCTCCATGATCCACTTGTTGATCGGAGCCGTGTGGCTCTGGATCAGGAAGCAGTCCGCGCCACGGGCCGACTCCTGGAAACGAACGTAGATCTCACCGTTCGCGAAATCGAAAGCCTTGGTCGGCACGAGGCCGACGCCCAACTGATGCGCAACCTCCTCGGCCAGCTCGGGGTGGGCGCGGCCGGAGAAGAGCATCAGCTTCTTCTCGCCGGTCGTCTTGATCCCGGTCACAGCACAGTCTCCTCAGACGTGTTGAAAGCTGCTCGCCCCCGTGTGCGTCCGTCCCGCACACGGTGAGCCAGCCGAATTGCGTGCACCTATCACGGTACGCCGTCCCAGGCGTACCTGTTTCCGGTCAGTTCACCCGGAAGACCCTCAGCGGACCTCGGACTCGTCCACGGACGCCGACTGCGCCGCCGACGCCGCCGCACTCCCCGGACGCTTGCGAGCCACCCAACCCTCGATATTCCGCTGCTGTCCACGGGCCACGGCCAGCGCACCCGGCGGCACGTCCTTCGTGATCACGGACCCGGCCGCCGTATAAGCCCCGTCCCCGATCGTGACGGGTGCCACAAACATGTTGTCCGAACCCGTCTTGCAGTGTGAGCCGACCGTCGTGTGGTGCTTGTGCTCACCGTCGTAGTTCACGAACACGCTCGCCGCACCGATGTTGGTGTACTCGCCGATCGTCGCATCACCCACGTACGACAGGTGCGGCACCTTCGTACCCTCGCCGATCGTCGCGTTCTTCATCTCCACGTACGTGCCTGCCTTCGCCTTCAGGCCCAGCTTCGTACCCGGACGCAGGTACGCGAACGGCCCCACCGAAGCCGACTCCCCGATCACCGCCGAGTCCGCCACCGTGTTGTCCACCCGCGCCCCCGGACCCACCTGCGTGTCCTTCAGCCGCGTGTTCGGACCCACCTCGGCACCCTCCGCGATGTGCGTGGCACCGAGCAGCTGCGTGCCGGGATGCACCAGGGCGTCCTGACCGAAGGTGACCGTCACGTCCACGAAGGTGCTCGCCGGGTCGACCACGGTGACACCGGAGAGCATCGCGCCCTCCAGCAGCCGCGCGTTCAGCAGCGCCCGCGCCTCCGCGAGCTGCACGCGGTTGTTGATCCCCAGGATCTGCCGGTGGTCGCTGCCCACCGACGCCCCCACGCGGTGGCCGGCCTCGCGCAGGATCCCCAGCACATCGGTGAGGTACTCCTCGCCCTGGCTGTTGTCCGTCCGTACCTTCCCCAGCGCATCCGCGAGCAGGGCCCCGTCGAAGGCGAACACCCCGGAATTGATCTCCCGGATCGCCCGCTGCGCCTCGGTGGCGTCCTTGTGCTCGACGATGGCGGTGACGGCTCCGGTCTGCGCGTCGCGCACGATCCGCCCGTAGCCGGTGGAGTCCGGCACCTCGGCGGTGAGCACGGTGACCGCGTTGCCGTCGGCCTCGTGGGTCCGCGTGAGCTGCGCGAGGGTCTCCCCGGTCAGCAGCGGGGTGTCGCCGCAGACCACGACGACGGTGCCGGTGATCTGCCCGCCGAGCTCCTCCAGGGCCATGCGGACGGCGTGGCCGGTGCCGTTCTGCTCGTACTGGACGGCCGTGCGGACGCCCGCGTCGATGTCGGCGAGGTGCGCGGCGACCTGCTCACGGGCGTGGCCGACGACGACCACGAGGTGGGTGGGGTCCAGCTCGCGCGAGGCGGCGACCACGTGTCCCACGAGCGAGCGCCCGCAGATCTCGTGCAGAACCTTGGGAGTGGCCGACTTCATGCGGGTGCCCTCACCCGCTGCGAGTACGACGACGGCTGCCGGGCGGTTGGCGCTCACGGGTGTGCCCTTCGGCTTCGGGGGTGGACCCGTGAAGGATACCGGTGGCCCGGCCCCCGGAAACGAGGCCGGGTCCTGACCGTGGAGGTCAGGACCCGAACGTACTGTGCTCCCCTGCCAGGATTCGAACCCGGACATAAGGTACCAAAAACCTCAGTGCTGCCATTACACCACAGGGGATGGCAAATCAACCCGAATCGGACATTCCGGCTTTCCCGTTCGTGTTGAACGCCCCTACTATGCCGCACCAGGCGCCCTCGATGCGACGGTAGATGTCGGCGCTTTGACTCACGTAAAGAACCAGGCAGCCGCGGTAGTTCTCGCCGACGTTCTTCCGAGTGGTCTTCGGGTTGTGTTTCTTCAGGGTGGTCCTGGCGAACTGTGACGGGTCCGCGCCGGCGAACTGCGCCCAGTGGGCCTCGCTGCCGCGGCGTCGGCCGACTCGTGGATCATCACGCGGTACCGGATGCGCTGCCGTTCCACGCCGATGAGATCGAGCCAGGCGAGGAATGCCTGGATGACGCCAGGGTCGCTGTTGATGAACTGGACCTTCTCGCGTCGGTCGTACGCCTTGTCTTTCGCTCCTTCCGCCCAGTACAGGGTCACGCCTGCGATGAACAGCTCCCTGTCACTGAGTCGCCCGATCGAGGAGCGCGCCGCCTCCTTGGTTTGGGTCCGGAGTCCGTCGCGGATGGCGTTTTCGTGCTCCCGGCGCTTCGTGGAGGCGAGCCGCGCCTGTTCGGCAGGGGTTCGTTGTCGTTCCGGTTTCGGGAGGTCGCGGACCCGGAGGGAGATCGAGCTCTTCGAGCAGCCGAGCTCGACCTGGATCTGGTCGTAGGTCATGCCCTGGAGGCGGAGTTCGCGGGCCTTTGCGCGGAGGTCGTCCTTGGCGTTGGGGCGCTTCGTCCATTCAGGGGCCGGTTCGCCCTCCAGGAGGCGGTTGAGGATGTCGTTGTTGTGGACGTGCAGGCGGTCGCGGATCTGGCGGCGGCTGAGGCCCTCGCGGCGCAGGGTCACCGCCTGCTCGCGGAGGCTGTCGAAGGTCGCGGTTCCGGTGCGGAGGCCGCCGGTGCCGTCGCCGGGGCGACGTCGGATGTCGGCCATGGCCTCACTGTCGTCCGGAATGTGGGATTCAGGTCTCGCATGCCGGCTTATTCATTCGTCGTGCGATTACCGGGGGTTTGCCGGAATTCCGGTCGCCTCCGTGGTGGGGGGCGCTGGCTACGCTGGACGGCATGACCTATACGGGGGAAGAGCAAGGCGGGGCCGGGCGGGACGGGCCTTGGTGGTGGGAGCGGCGGCGGGGGGCCGTGCTCGATGTGGGGCTCGGCGGGGTGTCCGCCGTCGAGTGCGCCGTCGAGGGCGTCGGCTTCGCCCACGAGGCTTCGGTGCCCGTGGTCGTCGGGGTGCTGTTCGGGGTCGTGGTGGGGGCCGTGCTGGTACTGCGGCGGCGCTGGCCGATCGCCGTGGTGCTGGTCGGGATCGCCGTGTCGCCGGCCGCGATCGGGTTCCTGCTGGGGGTGGTCGGGCTGTACACGCTCGCCGCCTGCGAGGTGCCCCGGCGGATCACCGCGACGCTGACCGCGATGTCGCTGGCGGCCACCTTCGTGGTGATGTACGTCAGGACCATCGGTGACGAGGGCGTGACGCGGACGGTCGTGATCTGGCTGTCCGTGTTCGTGGCGGTGGCGCTGACCGTGCCGCCGGTGCTGCTCGGCCTCTACATAGGGGCGCGGCGCAGGCTGATGGAGAGCTTGCAGGAGCGGGCGGTGTCGCTGGAGCGGGAGTTGTCGCTGCTCGCGGACCGGGCCGAGGAGCGGGCGGAGTGGGCGCGTACGGAGGAGCGGACGCGGATCGCGCGGGAGATGCACGACGTGGTGGCGCACCGGGTGTCGCTGATGGTGGTGCACGCGGCGGCGTTGCAGGCGGTGGCGTTGAAGGATCCGGAGAAGGCCGTGAGGAATGCCGCGCTGGTGGGGGACATGGGCCGGCAGGCGTTGACGGAGCTGCGCGAGATGTTGGGTGTGCTGCGGGCGGTGGAGTCGCCGAAGCCGGCTGTGGCGGTGGCTGCGGTGGCGCCGGTGGCTTTGGCGGGGGGTTTCGACGACGGGCCGGGGCCTTCGCTGGCGGAGCTGGAGGCGCTGGTGGAGCAGTCGCGGGCGGCGGGGATGGTCGTGGAGCTGGAGGTGTGGGGTTCGGGGGCGTCGTATGCGGCGGAGGTGGAGCAGACGGCGTACCGGGTGGTGCAGGAGGCGTTGACCAACTGCCACAAGCACGCGCCGGGTGCGCGGGTCGCCGTACGGCTGGCGCACCGGGAGAGGGAGGTGGCGATGCAGGTGGAGAACGGGCCGTGTGACGGTCAGGCGGTGGTGCCGGCGCTGCCGAGCGGGGGGAACGGCCTGGTGGGGATGCGGGAGCGGGTCCTGGGGCTGGGCGGGGTGTTCGTGTCGGGGCCGACGGATGCGGGCGGGTTCCGGGTGTCGGCGGTGTTGCCGGTGTAGGCGCGGGGCCGGAGGCCGGGGGCCGGGGGCCGGGGGATGGGACCCCGGCCGGTGGTGGTCAGTGCGCCGTGGTGAGGCGGGCCGGCTGGAGGCCGGTGAGGAGGAGGGTGAGGGCTTCGTCGACGCCTGCGCCGAGGTACCAGTCGCCGGTGTGGTCGATGCCGTAGACGCGGCCTTCGCGGTCGATGGCGAGGTGGGAGGTTCCGTCGGAGTCGGCGCCGAGGGGGCAGAGCTCGGTGGAGAGGGCCCGGCCGAGGTCGGCGAAGGTGCGGGCCAGGTGGAGGCCGGTGAGGGGGTCCAGGCGCACGGGGACCGGTGCTATCTGGCGGCCGGGGCCGGGGGCGGCGACGGTGAGGCCGCCGAATTCGGCCCAGGCCTCGACGGCGGCGGGGAAGACGGTGTGCCGGTGTCCGGCGGGGGTGGTGTGGTCCCGGAGGGCGTCGGCCCAGTATTCGGCCTGCTTGATGTCCCAGCGGCCGGGCTCCCAGCCGGCGGTGCGCAGGGCGGTGTCCACGGGGGTGGCGAAGCGGGTGGCCGAGGAGCGGTCGTAGGAGGCGGAGGAGGTGGTCATGGTGGTGTGGGTCAGGCCTTCTGTGAGGCGGGGGTGAGGTCGACGGCGCGTACGCCGAAGTGGGCGAGGAGGGCTTCGCAGGAGCGGCAGGGTGGTGCGTAGCTGCCGTGGAGGGGGTCTCCGTCCTCGCGGATGCGACGGGCGGTGATCTTGGCGTGTTTGAGGGAGCGGCGGGCTTCGCTCGCGGTCAGGGGTTTGCGGGAGGCGCGCTTGCTGCGGGCGCCTTCGACGGCGGCGAGGTGGCGGGAGAGCAGGATCGCTTCGGGGCACCGGCCGGTGAAACGTTCGCGCTGGTTGCTGGTGAGGGTGTCCAGGAAGTCCTGGACGAGGTGGTGGAGTGCCGGTGGCTGGTCGGCTTTGCCGGCGGTGCCGGTGAGGGTTTCGCCGCGTACGGAGAGTGCGGCGGCGATGGTGGGGAGGATGCCGTCGCGGCGGAAGCGCAGGACGGGTACGGCGGCTCGGCCGTCGGTGCTGCTCCAGCGCAGGCGCGGGTCGCCGCCGTGGCTGCCGTTCTGGCCGTCTGGCTGTGCGTGTTCTGTGCGGGTCGCCGTGTTCTGCATGGTCGCTCTTCCCTCCCGTGGCGGCGGTGATGGCCGCTGTCGCGCACGCCCCCGTGCTGCGGGGACAGACTGTCAAATGTCCTCTGTCGTGTGGAAGCGGGGTCGAATATTCGTATCAATTCGGATGTTCCTGGCCCTTGTGGGGGCGGGTGGCGTACGGGCGCGGGGTGCTCTTGCCGGAACACATAGGCTGTGGTGAACCAGCCAGATCCAGCAGGGGGCTACCGCCATGACGACAGGTCGGCTCGGGCAGCAGGCCGCGCCACCCAACGCCGCGTATTCGGGGCAGGTCGTGCATTTCCCGGACCCGGTCCGGGCCGCTCGGCATCCCCAGGGCGTGCGGATGGACGGGAACGGACACCCGGACTTCTCTCCGTACGCGCGTGCGGCGGTGGAGATCGCCGAGCCGCCGGAGGGCTTCGGCGTGGACGAGCTGCGGCTGACGGACTTCGTGTCGGCGAATGCGGCGATGCGGGCCTCGGGGCATGCGCTGTGGGACACGGTCGGTGCGGTGGCGACGCCGCACGGCTGGACGTGGCACCACGTGGCGGGGACGCGGCGGATGGAGCTGGTCCCGGTCGAGGTGAAGGCGCTGCTGCGGCATCACGCGGGTCTGGCGACGGCCCCGGTGGACCACGAGAGGCGTGGGACGCGGGCGTTGCAGGAGGTGCGCCCGGTGCACCTGGGGCTGCCGAAGACGGTGGTGTCGGTGTCCGAGGAGCAGGTGCAGGGGGTCGAGGAGGATCTCGGCTACCGGCTGCCGGAGGCGTACCGCTCGTTCCTGAAGGCGGCGGGCGGTTGTGCGCCGGTGGGTGTGGGGCTGGACGTGGACCTGGGTGTGCTGGTGGACCAGCCGTTCTTCACGGTGCGTGAGGAGGCGGCGGTCAATGACCTGGTGTACGTCAACAAGTGTCTGCGCGACCACCTGACGAAGGACTACCTGTGCGTGGCTTTCGCGCAGGGCGGTCTGCTCGCGGTGAAGGTGAAGGGCGAGGGCATCGGGTCGGTGTGGTTCTCGCCGTACGACGACGCGCGTGACCGGGACGGCTGGTCGGTGCAGGAGCGCGTGGAGCGGTTGTTGCTGCCGTGCGGTGCCGATTTCGATGCCTTCCTCGAACGGTTGGCGGGGAATCCGCCGGAGTTGGAGACGGTGGCCGGTCTGATGGTGGACGGCGGATTCGCACGCTCGGTTCCAGTGGCGGGGTCGGCGTCGGCTTCGGCTCAGGCTCCGGTGGAGGGGTGACGGCGCGATGGTGACGTTTGCGCAGGCGCAGGAGCGCGCCGAGGAGTGGATCAACGGGGCCGTGGCGCCGTATCAGCACCGGGAGGTGCGGGTGCGGGAGTTCGGGCTCGGGTTCGTGGTGTGGGCGGAGGACCGTGCGGCGGGTCCGGTGTCGGGTGGCGGCCGCCAGCGGCTGGTGATCGCGCGGGACAGCGGCGAGGTGACGCTGTGGCCGGGGTTGCCGGTGGGTGAGGTGATCCGCCGGTACGAGGAGGAGTACGGGGCTGCGGCTGCGCCGGCTGCGGAGCCGTCGGTGCCGACGCCGCGGATCGACTCGGAGCAGACGTCGTTCATGCTGAGTCCGCCGGAGTGGTTGCAGGAGGCGGCGGACCGGGCGGGGATTGCGCCGGCGGCTCCGGCTCCGGCTGCGGCTCCGGCTCCGCCGGTGGATGCGGCTGCGGCTTCGGTTCCGGCCGGGGACGCGGGTGCTCCTGTGGGGGCTGCGGCCGAGGGGGCTCCGGCTGCTCCTGCTCCTGCTCCTGCGGCCGCCGGGCCGCAGGCAGCGGGCGCTCCGGCCGCGCCGGAGCCGATCGACGCCGTGCCGCTGCGGCGCGAGGTGCCGTACGAGCCGACCGCCAATGACGGGGTGCCGGTCGGGGCCACGCCGTGGGCGGGGACCGATGTGAACTCCGGCGCCGACGACGCCGCTTCCGTGCCGCTGCCCGCGACGGTGTTCGCGCCGCCGTTGTCCGGTTCGGACCTGGACGACGTGCCCGCGCCGCCCGCGGGGGCCTCGGAGGCGAAGACGACGCTGATGGCGGGGGGCAGCCAGCTCCCGAGGACGGCGGTGGCGCCCGCGCTGGACCTCGGGGCGGCGGATGCGAGTGCCCTTGCGGACGCTCCGACGAGCAAGGCCCGTGTCTCCCGGCCGGGCGAGCCGCCCGTGGCGCCGCCCGCGGCCCAGCCGGCCGCTCCCGCCGGTCCGCCGGGGGGCGGGCTGGACCATGCGGCGACGATGCTGGCGGGTCCGGCCGTGGTGGGTCAGCCGCCCGCGCCTCCCGGTCCGCCCGGGGCTCCGGGTGCGCCTGGTGCGCCCGGTGCTTCGCGTGGTGGTCAGGCGCCTGCGCCTCCCGGCCCGCCGGGGGTTCCCGGTTCGCTGGGGCGGGGACTGGACCATGCGGCGACGATGCTGGCGGGTCCGGCCGTGGTGGGTCAGCCGCCCGCGCCTCCCGGTCCGCCCGGTGCGCCCGGTGCTTCGCGTGGTGGTCAGACGCCTGCGCCTCCCGGCCCGCCGGGGGCTCCCGGTACGCCGGGGCAGGGGCTGGACCATGCCGCGACGATGCTGGCCGGTCCGGCCGTGGTGGGCCAGCCGCCCGCGCCTCCGGGGCCGCCCGGGGCTCCGGGTGCGCCTGGTGCTCCCGGTGCTCCGGGTGCTCCCGGGCAGGGGCTGGACCATGCCGCGACGATGCTGGCCGGTCCGGCCGTCGTGGGCCGGCCGCCCGCGCCCCCCGGCCCGCCCGGCCAGCCGCAGCCGCAGCCGGGTCCGGCGCCGCAGGCTCCCGTACCCCCGGGTGTGCCCACCGTGGGCCCGGGCTACCAGGCCGTCCTGCGCTACCGCGCTCCCGACGGCTCCGAGCAGCAGCTCATCCGCCGCTCGGCGCCCGGTACCCCGCACCCCGAGTGGCAGATCCTGCACGAGCTGCGCGCGATGAACGTGCCGCCGCAGCAGGTGCTGGAGCTGCACACCGAGCTGGCCTCGTGCGAGCTGCCCGGCGGCTACTGCGCCCGGATGATCCGGGAGACGTGGCCGCAGGTCCGGATCACGAGCGTGGCCCCGTACGGGCAGGACCACGCGGGCCGTCAGGCCGGCATGCGCCATCTGCTGACGCACCAGGGCGAGTTGCACCAGGTGGCGGACGGTCCGGCGCGGCCCGCGCCGGTACGGGCGCCGCTGCCGCAGGTGCCGCTGCAGCCGGCGATCCCGCTGGAGGCGATCGCGCAGGAGCTGGTGGGGGCGTTCGGTCCGCAGGGCGTGTTCCGCTTCGACCAGCGGGCCGTGTCGCGCCAGGGTGTGCCGGAGATCGTGGCGCAGACGCTGGTGTGGTCGGGTCTGCCGGTGGACTTCGGGCCGTTCTTCTGGGCGCAGGCGGTGCCGGGCCAGCCGGTGCCGACGCTGGCGGAGCTGGCGGCGCAGCGTCAGGTGCAGCCGGCTTCGGACGCGGGTTCGTACCTCGTGGTCGGAAGTGACTTCGGCAAGGCGCTGTGCGTGCAGTACGGGACGGCGCACATCGTCGCGGTGCCGGTGGAGGGTGGTCCGGGCGGGGCGCCGGTGCCTCCGCAGTTCGTGAATTCGAGCCTGCCGCAGTTCGCTCGGTCGCTGGCGATGCTGGGTCACATGTGGCGGCTCCGGCAGCATCTGACGCCGGAGCAGGCCGGGCGCTGGACCGTCGATTTCCAGGCGAATCTGGCGGGGCTCGACAGTGCGGCGCTGGCGTCGCCGGAGAGCTGGTGGTCGGTGCTGCTGGAGCAGATGTGGGACGGATTGCTCTGATCCGGTGACCCGGTCCGGCGATCGGGTGATCAGGTGATCGTTTGAATGGCCGGGTGGGGACCCCTCGTGCGGGGTCCCGGCCCGGCCATTCCGGCTTCTGGGAGCAAATGGCGCATCCTTGACAGGGATCCCCCCCCGCGAGAGAGGCGCTTCCAGATGAGTGCACCCTTCACGACCGTGCGCGGCCGCGGCTACCGGACGGACCAGGTCGAGCGGTATCTCGCGCGCCTGTCGGGGAGTCGGGACGAGGCGTGGGAACGCGCGGCGCGGCTGACGGTGCTGGCGCGGCAGATGGAGGCGGAGGCGGAGCGGCTGCGGGAGGCGGTCGCGCAGCTGGCGCCGCACGGGCAGACGTACGACGAGCTGGGCGAGCGTGCGCGGCGGATCCTGCTGCTGGTGGAGGAGGAGGCGGACTGCGTACGCGGGGACGCGCGGGCGGATGCGGCGGAGACGCGGAGCGCGGCCGAGGCGCATGCGGAGCGGGTGGCGGAGCTGGCGCGGCAGGACGCGGAGGCGGTGCGGGAGCAGACGGAGGTCCGGGCGCGGCAGGGGCTGGCGCGGGCGGAGCAGGAGGCGGAGGCCCTGCGGGCGGAGGCGCGGGAGGAGGCGGCCGCGTGGCGGGGGGAGGCGGCTGCGGGGCTGGCGGAGGTGCGGCGGCGGGCGGAGGCGCTGCTGGCGGAGCGCGAGCAGGAGCAGGAGGCGCGGTGGGAGGCGTCGGAGCGGGAGCTGGCTGCGCGGGAGGCGGAGTTGCTGGCGCGGCATGCGGAGTGGGAGCGGTCGGCGCAGGGGAGGCTGGCGGAGGCGCGGCGGGGGTACGCGGAGGTGGAGGAGCTGGCGCGGCACGGGCAGGAGGATGCGGAGGCGCTGGCCGCTGAGGTGCTGGCGGAGGCGCGGGTGGAGGCGGAGCGGGTGGGGCGGGAGACGGAGCGGATCCTGCGGGAGCATGCGGAGGCGCAGGAGGAGATGCGGGCGCACATGAGCCATGTCCGGTCCAGCCTGGCGGCCTTGACGGGGCGGGCTCCGGCCGAGGGCTAGGGCGGGTCCTTGCGCGTCCCGTGCCGGGCGGATCCCTTGGGGGGCGGGTCCCTGCGGGTCCCGGCGGGCGCGGGTTCCGGCGGGTCCCTGCGGGTCCCTGCGGGTGCTTGCGGTCCCGTGCGGGCGGGGCCCAGCGGGGCGGGTCCGGTGGGGCCGGGGGGGGGGGGGGGGTGGGGGGGGGGGAGGTGCGCAGGTCGGTACTCCACACAATAG